>NZ_JBIKJI010000078.1:0-9595 GCF_044361065.1 Flavobacterium sp. | reverse complement strand
TACCTCAAATCCATTTGATTTTATGGATATGATTTCGTTACAAGGAAAAACAAATTTCTTTGAGAAAAAAGTAGCTGAATACCAAAAAGCAGGTGTTATGAATACAGATACTGAAGCACAAAAAATTACTTTTGACGCTGATTTTTAAAAGAAAAACTTACAATACAGATTTCCCCAAATCCTGCTATTCACTTTTCCTAAAACGTAAGTTGCTTTTGTTCTTAAAAAGCGACAAGCCCTACTTACTGGCTAAAAAATAAGTATTACAAATAACCCGAATCAGTAAAGGGATTTGCTGTTTCAAAAAAACAAAAACTATGTACGTAATTAAAAGAGATGGCCACAAAGAGCCAGTAAGTTTCGACAAAATCACAGACAGAATTAAAAAACTGTGTTATGGTTTAAACGATTTAGTAGACGCTGTAAAAGTAGCTATGCGAGTTATTGAAGGATTGTACGACGGGGTAACTACTTCAGAATTAGATAACTTAGCAGCTGAAACGGCCGCTTCAATGACCATTGCTCATCCAGATTACGCACAATTGGCAGCTCGTATCGCCATTTCTAATTTACATAAAAATACCAACAAATCCTTCTCGGAAACGATGAGTGAAATGTATCATTATGTAAATCCAAGAACCAATCAAGCAGCGCCTCTTTTATCAGAAGAAGTACATAAAGTAATTCAAGAAAACGCAGAATTTTTAAATTCTCATATCATATATAACAGAGATTTTAACTACGATTATTTCGGATTTAAAACTTTGGAACGTTCGTATTTATTAAAAATTAACGGAAAAATTGTTGAGCGTCCGCAGCATATGTTGATGCGTGTTTCAGTAGGAATTCACTTAAATGATTTACCAGCAGTGTTGGAAACATACGACTTAATGTCGAAAAAATTCTTCACACACGCTACACCAACATTATTTAATGCAGGTACCCCAAAACCGCAAATGTCATCTTGTTTCCTTTTAGCAATGCAAGACGACAGTATTGATGGAATTTACGACACCTTAAAACAAACTGCAAAAATTTCACAATCAGCCGGTGGAATTGGATTGTCAATTCACAATGTTCGCGCCACAGGTTCATACATTCGTGGGACTAACGGAACATCTAACGGAATTGTTCCTATGCTACGGGTGTTTAATGATACGGCACGTTACGTTGATCAAGGTGGTGGAAAACGTAAAGGAAGTTTTGCTATTTACATCGAAACCTGGCACGCTGATATTTTCGATTTCTTAGATTTGAAAAAGAATACAGGTAAAGAAGAAATGCGTGCTCGTGATTTGTTTTTCGCAATGTGGACATCAGATTTATTTATGAAACGTGTTCAAGAAGATGGACTTTGGACGTTAATGTGTCCAAATGAATGTCCTGGTTTATATGATGTGCACGGTGAAGAATTTGAAGCACTTTACACGTCGTATGAAGCAGCAGGAAAAGGAAGAAAAACCATCAAAGCACACGAATTATGGGAAAAAATTCTAGAATCCCAAATTGAAACTGGAACACCATATATGTTGTATAAAGATGCAGCAAATAGAAAATCAAATCAGAAAAATTTAGGTACCATTCGTTCTTCGAATTTATGTACCGAAATTATGGAATTTACTTCCAAAGATGAAATTGCTGTTTGTAATTTAGCATCACTTTCATTACCTATGTTTGTTGAAAACGGGGCATTTAATCACGAATTATTTTACACCGTAACCAAACGTGTTACTCGAAACTTAAATAAAGTAATTGATAGAAATTATTATCCAGTTGTTGAAGGAGAAAACTCTAACAAGCGTCATAGACCAATTGGATTGGGTGTACAAGGTTTAGCCGATGCGTTTATTATGTTGCGATTACCTTTTACAAGTGATGAAGCAAAAACATTAAATCAAGAAATCTTTGAAACTATGTATTTTGCAGCAGTTACTGCTTCTATGGAAATGGCAAAAGAAGAAGGACCGTATTCCAGCTTTGAGGGTTCTCCAATTTCTCAAGGAGAATTTCAACATAACTTATGGGGAATTCAAGATTCAGATTTATCTGGACGTTGGGATTGGGCGAGTTTAAGAAAAGAAGTAATGGAATTTGGAGTACGTAACTCATTGTTAGTAGCACCAATGCCTACGGCTTCTACTTCTCAAATTTTAGGAAATAACGAAGCATTTGAACCGTATACTTCAAACATTTATACACGTCGTGTATTATCTGGAGAGTTTATAGTAGTAAACAAACATTTACTGGAAGATTTAGTAAAATTAGGCTTGTGGACAGAAGATTTAAAACAAGAATTAATGCGTGAAAACGGATCAGTTCAAAATTTAAATATCCCTCAAGATTTAAAAGAATTATATAAAACCGTTTGGGAAATGTCTATGAAAGACATTATTGATATGTCGCGTCACCGTGGGTATTTCGTTGATCAATCGCAGTCGTTAAACTTATTTATGCAAAATGCAAATTATGCAAAATTAACGTCTATGCACTTTTACGCTTGGCAATCAGGTTTAAAAACTGGAATGTATTATTTACGAACAAAAGCAGCTGTTGATGCGATTAAATTTACATTAAATAACGACAAAAAAGCAGAACCTATACAAAACATTCAACCTAAAGAACAATTGGAAGTAGTTCAAGCGGTAGTAGAGCCAGTAAATGAAACTATGTCTGCTGAAGAATACAGAGCAATGATTGAATTAGCTAAAAATGCTGGTCCAGACGATTGCGAAATGTGTGGTTCATAAGTAGAAAAACATAAATTATATTATATAAAACAGGCATTATTTTTAATGCCTGTTTTTTTATACCTTTGAAAAAAATTAAAATTATGGCAAAAGAAAAAGGAGTATATACAGGATTAATTGAACAAGATGCAGATGGAAATTTTTTCTGCGGACCTTATATGTTAGATTATAAATTAGTGGTTTCAAAGTTTAAAATTGGCGATGAGGTAAATTTGAAAACCGTTATTGAAAATCCAAGCGATAAAAGTTATGATAAGTATCCAAAAAAATCAAGTTTGTTTTTCTTATCTAATTTAAAAGAGTAAAATTAAAATCCTTCAATACGAAGGATTTTTTTATTTCTAAATTCCTATCTTCGTATTTTTAAAACCGATTGCAATGATGAAATGGGAACAACTTTTGTCTTTAAAACGACAAGGCGACACGAGTAAAAGATTACGAAAAGAACAAGACGATACCCGTTTAGGTTTTGAAGTAGATTACGATAGAATTATTTTTTCTTCAGAATTTCGTTTGCTTCAAGACAAAACACAAGTAATTCCGCTTTCTAAAACAGATTTTGTGCATACGCGTTTGACACATAGTTTGGAAGTTTCTGTTGTTGGTCGTTCCATTGGAAGATTGGTTGGCAAAAAAATTTTAGAAAAATACCCACATTTACAAGAAATACACGGCTATCAATTAAACGACTTTGGAGCTATTGTTGCTGCGGCTTGCTTGTCGCACGATATTGGAAATCCCCCATTTGGACATTCAGGAGAAAAAGCAATTGGAGAATATTTTTCTTCAGGAAGTGGACAGAAATACAAGTCGGATGTAACTGAAAAAGAATGGCAAGATATTGTTGATTTTGAAGGGAATGCAAATGGTTTTTCTATTTTAACATCAAATAGAGAAGGAGTAGAGGGCGCTTTGCGATTATCATACGCCACTTTAGGAACATTTATGAAATATCCCAAAGAAAGTTTGCCCAAAAAGCCAACTTCAAACATTTGTGATAAAAAGTACGGATTTTTTCAACAAGACAAACAATTCTTTCAAGAGGTAGCTTCTGAATTGGGTATGATTTCGAACAAATCGAATCCTGATGTAGGATATTTTCGTCATCCTTTAGCCTTTTTGGTTGAAGCTGCTGATGATATTTGCTACACAATTATTGATTTTGAAGATGGTATAAAACTTGGATTAATTAATGAAGATTTTGCTTTAGAATATTTAATAAAGCTGGTTCAAAAATCTATCGATTCTAAAAAATACAACGAACTACAAACCAAAGAAGACCGCATTAGTTACCTACGCGCATTAGCTATTGGAAGCTTAATAAATGATGCAGTTTCTGTATTTATGGAAAATGAAACAGCCATATTGAAAGGAGAATTTTCAGTTTCTTTAATGGATAAAAGTCAGTATAAAGCTCAAATTTCTGATATTATTGAAATTAGCGTCAAAAACATTTACCAATCAAAAGAAGTAATTGAAAAAGAAATCATTGGATATAAAGTTATTCATACGCTTTTAGATGTTTTTATTCAAGCATATATTCAAACTTCAACTAATTCTGGTACAAATTTCGATAAATTAATAATGAATATCCTTCCAGAAAAATACAAAGGAAATAAAGAAACAATGTATGATAAATTATTAAATATTTGTCAGTTTGTTTCATTGTTAACAGATGGAAAAGCAATAGAAATTTACAAAATTATCAATGCAACAAAATTGTAGTTCTAGTCATAATAACAATTTTTTAGTTATTAGGATTTATACTTTAATGGCAAATACACCACTTTTTTAGTTTCAAAAAATTCTTCTTCAAAAAATTCTGGTAAATTATACAGTTGAACCGTTTTATACGCGGCTAATTCTTCTGTTAAATCGCCGCCTTTTAAATATAAAATTCCGTTTTTTAATTCGTGAACAGAATTTTTCTTCGTTTTGTCTTTTGTCCATTTTACAAAATCTGGCATATTGGTTACGGCTCGACTTACAATAAAGTCGAATTCTTCTTTTACTAATTCGGCTCTTTTTTGTTCCGCTTTTACGTTTTTTAAACCCAATCCTTTTGCTACTTCTTGAACTACTTTTATTTTTTTTGCAATAATGTCAATCAAATAAAATTGTGTTTCAGGAAATAAAATTGCCAACGGAATTCCTGGAAAACCACCGCCTGTTCCAACATCTAAAATTGTTGCACCTGGTTGAAATTGTATCACTTTTGCAATGCCTAAAGAATGCAAAACGTGTCTAGAATATAACTCCTCTATATCTTTTCTTGAAATTACATTTATTTTTGAATTCCAATCTGTATACAAATCGTATAATTTTGTGAATTGTTCAACCTGTAATGGGGTTAAATCGGGGAAATACTTTAATATCAGTTCCAAATTATTGTTTATTTTTTACAAAAATACAATTTTTATGTCATATGATATTTGTCATAATAAATTTTCGAAAAATAGTAGTATATTTGTGAATTAATATATAATATTTAGATGAAAATGCAAACACCAACTTTTTCAAGAACAGATAAAAATCAATTTTTTAGAACACTAAATAAAAGAGTTAACGACTATTTCAAAGAGCATAATATTGATAAAACAGGGAACTGGAAATTGCATTTAAAAGCGGGCATTATGTTCAGCTTATTTTTCATCCCGTTTTTTGTAATATTTTTCATTGATATACCTGTTTTAGCTTATCTTTTTGCATCAATAATCATAGGTATTGGTATGGCAGGTGTTGGAATGAATGTAATGCATGATGGAAATCATGGTTCGTATTCTTCTAAAACTTGGTTAAATAAAATAATGGGTGGAAGTATCTATATTTTAGCAGGAAATGTGTATAACTGGCAAGTACAACACAATGTATTACACCACACTTACACTAATATTCCTGGCCATGATGAAGATTTAGATGCTGGTAGAGTAATCCGTTTCACCAAAGAAGCTACTTGGTATAAATTTCATGCATTTCAACACTATTATTCAATATTTTTATATGGATTACTTACTATTAATTGGTGTTTAACTACCGATTTTAAACAAATGGGCGGTTATTTAAAAAGAAAATTATCTTATGGTAATACGCCAAATCCAAAAACACTTTGGACAGGTTTAGTAATCTCTAAGATTGTGTATTTCAGCTTTTGGATTGTATTACCTTTAGTTTTTGGAGTGGCAAGTTGGTGGGTAATATTAATTGGGTTTTTCGTAATGCATTATACAGCTGGAATGATATTAAGTGTTGTTTTTCAATTAGCACATATTACTGAAGACACCATAAATCCACACCCGAATGAAGAGGGTGAAATCGAAAATACTTGGGCCATACACCAACTGTTAACAACAGTAAATTTTGCTCCAAAAAATTGGATTGTAAATTGGTATACAGGCGGACTAAATCATCAAATAGAACACCATATTTTTCCAAATATAAGCCATATTCATTATGGTAAAATTGCAGAATTTGTAAAACAAACTGCAGCCGAATGCGAGTTACCTTATTTCGAATATCAAAGTATGCGAAGTGCTGTAATTGCACATTTCAAACATTTGAAAGAGTTAGGTAAACGACCTCAATTAGCATAAGAAAACAGAGACGCGATTTATCGCGTTTCTTCATTTATATCATATTTAACTACACAAAATGAATCACATTTTATCTGAGAGAATTAACAATCTTGCAGTTTCACAAACTTTAGCAATGGCAGCATTAGCAAGAGAATTAAAACAACAAGGAAAAGACATTATTAGTTTAAGCTTAGGCGAACCAGATTTCAATACGCCAGATTTTATCAAAGAAGCGGCAAAACAAGCCATAGATGATAATTATTCAACCTATTCACCTGTGGATGGTTATTTAGAATTGAAAGAAGCTATTTGCTTAAAATTTAAAAGAGATAATAATCTAAACTATACGCCTAATCAAGTTGTTGTTTCAACAGGTGCAAAGCAATCACTATACAATATTGCACAAGTAATGCTTAACGATGGTGATGAAGTAATTCTTCCAGCACCATTTTGGGTTTCTTACTTTGAAATCATCAAACTTTCTGGAGGAATTCCAGTAGAAGTTCCAACTTCAGTGGATACAAATTTCAAAATCACAGCTGAACAATTAGAAGCTGCCATCACACCAAAAACAAAAATGATGTGGTTCAGTTCGCCTTGTAATCCTTCAGGTTCAGTATATAGCAAAGATGAATTAACCGCTTTAGTTGCCGTTTTAAAAAAATATCCAAACATTTATGTGGTTTCAGATGAAATATACGAACATATAAATTACACTGATGATTATTGTTCTATAGGTTCAATCGAAGGAATGGAAAACAATACCATTACCGTAAATGGTGTGGCAAAAGCATTTGCTATGACAGGTTGGAGAATTGGTTATATAGGTGCGCCAGAATTCATCGCAAAAGCGTGTACAAAAATGCAAGGTCAAGTAACAAGTGGTGCTAATTCAATTGCCCAACGTGCTACTATTGCAGCATTACAAGCAAATCCTTCTCAAATAAAATATATGGTTGATGCTTTTCATAAACGCCGCGATTTAGTTTTCGGATTAATGAAAGATATTCCAGGTTTCAAATTAACCAATCCAGAAGGTGCTTTTTACGTGTTTCCTGATGTTTCTTATTACTTTGGAAAAACAGTAAAAGGAACTGAAATTAAAGACGCTACAGATTTAGCTATGTATTTATTAGCCGAAGCCAACGTAGCAACCGTAACTGGCGAAGCATTCGGAAGTCCAAATTGTTTACGACTATCCTACGCAACAAGCGAAGAACAGTTAATTGAAGCAATTTCAAGAATTAAAAATATTTTAGCATAAATACAAAACAGAACCATTAGAAATTTAGTAAAGATCTTAATTTCTAATGGTTTTTAATTATATGGGCGTTCCCTTTCAGGTCGGGCATTACGTTACAATCTTTTTTAATTACCTTCGAGAACCTCAGGCAATTAAAAAAGGATTTTCACTGCATTCCCTAACGCAACCCCAATTCAACATTCAACATTCGTTCTTCAACATTCCAAGTTTAAACAACGAATTTTGAAATTTAAAAATAACAAAAATGAATAAAAAAATACTTCTATTAGGTTCTGGTGAACTTGGAAAAGAATTTGTAATTGCTGCACAACGAATCGGACAAACCGTAATTGCTGTAGATAGTTACGAAAACGCACCAGCAATGCAAGTTGCTCACGGTTTTGAAGTAATCAATATGCTTGATGGCGCTGAATTAGACAGAATTGTAACCAAACATCAACCAGATTTTATCGTTCCAGAAATAGAAGCCATTCGTACGGAGCGTTTTTATGACTATGAAAAACAAGGAATTACAGTTGTACCTTCTGCAAAAGCGGCTAATTTCACTATGAACAGAAAAGCAATACGCGATTTAGCGGCTAAAGAACTAGGTTTAAAAACGGCTAATTATCGTTATGCTACTTCTTTCGAAGAATTACAAAAATCAGTTACCCAAGTAGGAATGCCTTGCGTCGTTAAACCATTAATGAGTTCGTCTGGAAAAGGTCAATCTACAATAAAATCAAATGAAGACATTGAAAAAGCTTGGAAATATGCAGTTGAAGGTTCACGTGGTGATATTGTAGAAGTAATTGTAGAAGCATTTGTAAATTTTCATTCGGAAATTACGCTTTTAACGGTAACTCAAAATAATAATTTGCCCACTCTTTTTTGCGCACCAATTGGTCACCGACAAGAACGAGGCGATTATCAAGAAAGTTGGCAACCAGCCAAAGTTTCACAAACAGATATTTTAGAAGCACAAGAAATGGCAAAAAAGGTTACCGAAGCTTTAGGCGGTGCAGGACTTTTTGGCGTAGAATTCTTCTTAACAAACGAAGGCGTATATTTTTCAGAATTATCGCCACGACCTCACGATACTGGTATGGTAACATTAGCCAATACGCAAAATTTTAATGAATTTGAATTGCATTTACGTGCTATTTTAAGTTTACCAATTTTCGAAATTACACAAGAAAGAGCAGGAGCAAGTGCCGTAATTTTAGCTTCAGAAAATTCAAATCATCCAACTTTTACAGGAATTGAAAACGTAGCGTTTCAACCTAAAACAGACTTCAGACTTTTTGGAAAACCAACGTCTCGACCGTACAGAAGAATGGGTGTAACCTTAACGTATGATAATTTAAATACACCCATTGAAGAAATTGTTGAAAAAGCGAAAAAAATGGCTACCTTAGTACAAGTAAATAGTTAAAAAATGAAAAAAATAATTCTAATTGTAATTGGTTGTTTGGTTTTGGCTTCTTGTGGTCCAAGAAGATTAGGATGTGGTCCAAGAAGATGTGAAGTAAAAACCCCAACAATTATTACTTTAGATATACACAAAATACAAGTTTCATAAATGAAGAAGAAGATTGAAATTTTAGCGCCCGCAAAAAATTTAATTCAAGGAATAGCTGCTATCAATGCAGGTGCAGATGCCGTTTATATTGGCGCGCCTTTGTATGGTGCCCGATCTAATGCTACCAATTCTATTGAAGACATTGCCGAATTGGTTAAATACGCACACTTATTTAATGCACAAGTTTTTGTGGTTATTAATACCATTTTGTACGATAATGAATTAGAATCTTGTCGTCAACTGATTTGGAAATTGTATCATATTAATGTCGATGCCTTGATTATTCAGGATATGGCAATAATGGAAATGGAATTACCACCAATTGTACTTCACGCCAGTACACAAGCCAATAATCGTGATGCGGATAAAATTAAGTTTTTAGCCGATGCTGGAATCAAACGTGTCGTTTTAGCACGTGAATTAAATTTAAGTCAAATTAAAGAAATCAGCG
>NZ_JBIKJI010000077.1:0-9652 GCF_044361065.1 Flavobacterium sp. | reverse complement strand
CTACTTGGAAATCGTGATGTAACATTTCGTTGAAAGAATATGAAAGCGTAACGTTTTCTACATCATAAAAATGTTGTTTTTGTTTGTCGCCTCTTTCTTTTTTAACACCAATAAAGTTTACACTCGTACGCTTAGTATAATCTATGGCACGGTTTTTAATTTCTTCTTTTTTATTCTGATTTGATTCCGCAGCAATTACTTCTTTTAATTCTAAATCTTGATATAAAGGATCGTATTTTGGTGTGATTATTTGTTCGCCTACAGCATAATTAAATGGTAAATTTAGTTTCCATTTTTTAGGTAAAATTTGACCCACATTAAAATTTGATACGATGTCATATTGTTTTACATCTTCTCGACTTCTTTCGTTTGGACCTTGTTCTAAGGCACCAAAACCAATAGTGCTAATTCTACCTGTTGCAGAAAAAGTGGCAAAATCGGCCAAATTCGTATCTAAATTAGCTACTGCAGCATAACCGCCTTTGTTATCCATTTCAGACATACGCAATTCGTTAAACCAAACCTCTCCTCTTAACGGACCTGTAGCAGATGGGTTTGGGTTTTTTACCCCAATCATTAAGGTTCTTACTTGACCAAAATTAGGATTTCCTTTAATACCAATATTTAATCTGCTTTTTGGTGAACCTAAAACACTTTCATTTAAAAATGCAATTCCGTTGGCATCTGGAACAATTGAACCATCACCAGCAATATTTAAACTTTTAATTTTAGATAATAAAGCAAGAGGCAATTCTATTTCGTTATCTGCTAACCAAATATCTTCTGCTGTTCTGGCGTTTAAAGAACTTACTTTTAACGGCATCTCAATCTGGTAAAAGTTATCAGTAAAATCATTTCCTAAACGAATGAAAGCCACTAATTCATCATCTTTTAAATTTGTACCGTTATCTATATCTGTTTTTAAAGGCTCTGCGTGTAAAAACATACGTAGCTTTTTGTACTGACGCATATCCACATCTACATTTTTAAAAACGGCTCTCGAATCATTTTCTTCTAATCCTCCAAAACCTACATTTGCAGGATCTTTTTTATACACTCTTAAAGATAAAGATTGTTCATTTTGATTAATAACCGTATTGTTATTAAACAATTGTTCTCTATCTACACCTGGAGGAGCTACATATGGGATAGGGCTTCTGTTCGCATTTTCCTGAATATTTATAGCTACTACATCAAAACCTGTATCGTCGTTAGACACATCGGCATCTAAGGCATCTAAAGTATACACGTAACGTCTCCATTCGCCTCTAACTAAATCTAAAGATCCTAAACGAAGTGTTACTTCATCATTAAAGCCAGATAAAAACATTCTCATAAATCGAATGGTTCTAAAATCGGTAATTGGTCCTTCAATATTTGCAGCAGTTGCCTCTAAAATTGGAATTTTATATTGTACCCATCTAACAGGAATGGCATTCCCGTTAGGTACAGAACCGGTTGTAGTAAGAACATCAGCCACATAATTTTGTCCTACAACTGGATTTGGAGAAATTGGAATATTAAATTTATAATACGCATTTATCGTATTCATAGTATTGTCTCTATTCAAATCTTCCACATCGGGAATTGTTGAATTTCCTCTATTCGTATCGGTTACTGTGATTGGTGAATTTCCTTCAAAACCATTATAATTTTTATAGCGATCTAAAATAGTTCCTGTAGTATTTAAATAATATTGATAATTATCTGCAGAAGCATCATTAAAAGCGGCAAAAGCTGGGTGTTTAATCCTTTCTTCCACATCATTCAATCCATTTAAACCCACATCCTGAACCCCTCTATTGGCATCGTTTGTGTCAAATGCATAAATTAAAGATTGAGATGCGGGTACTTTACCCCAGTTTGTAGAATACGTTGGCTGTGTACCTCCATTTTCTGGCAAACCGTTTTCATATAATTTTCTTCCATCTTTTAATATATCTTCACTAATTTCTCCTAAATTCAAGGTTAATGTTCCGGTATTTGAAGGATTTGTAACATCTGATGTAATACCAAAATAAGGGTCCATCATCCAAAACTGCACATATTCTACATTAGATTGTTCAAAATTTGTAGTATTAATGGCGCGCATAATTCCTCCCCAATTATTAGGTGCATCTATAGCAGGAAATTGATTGTTTGATGCAGCAACTGGATTGTAATTGTATGGCCCACGTTCTCTTGGATAATAGGTTAAATCTAACGTATTAATTACATTAGTTTGTCCCTGAGGGATATCGATATTTGGAAATAATTCCTGACTAAAAATTCTTCTGGTTTTATTGGTAGAAATATCGTTATCAGTAATTCCTGCTGGCTTGTTTACATAAAAAATTGGATCAATATTATACCAAGACAATTTAGCTCTTTTGTATCCATATACTTGATTATCTTCATTTAATTCACCACCAAAGCCTATTGGTGTGCTCGCTAACGACCAAGCTAAAGGTGATTTTAAATCAATATTAGATTGAGTTCCTTCGAAATCATCAATGTACGAAGTTGGTTCACCATTAAAATCTGCAGCTTTTGGTGCATTTGGAAACAAATATGCAAACTCTCCTCTGAAAGACAGATTAGAAGGCGCTTCAGTTTCAATGTTTGGTAATTTGTTTACCAACCTTGTTAAAAAAGGCACTTCAGTTGAAAAATTAGTATTTAAACCAACTATTGTATTATTTACAGATTCTTGATTGTAATCTGCTTTTTGCGTAAATGGTCTTTCTGTTACTTTCAAGAAAGTCGCACCTAATAAAAACTTCTCATTAAATTTATGCTCTACATTTAAACCATAAAATCTTTTGGTTTGTTGTCCGAAAACTGAATTGTTTTCTAAGGAAACATTAATTGGTGTATTTGATGCCAACAAAGATGGGTCTAAAATATTAACACGACCTGCTTGATAGTTTACGGTATAATCTACCCCTTCAACTAAAACTCTTCCGCCTGCAGTAACTACAACACTTCCTTGCGGTACATTAAACGCGTTTAAAGAAATTCCATCGCCACCAGCAGATTTGAAACTACCTTTTAATTTGAATTTATTTTTTGAACTTTCTTGTAAAGCAGCAGCTTGTGTAGATTTATATAAAGTCCTGAAAACGTATTTTGCTTGGTTTGAATTGTATGATAATGGCGTGTCGTAATCTTCCGTTAAGGTAGTAACATCTAATTTATTAAATAAGTGTTTACCAAATGGTTCAACCGTAGTGAAAATAATTCTTCCGTATTGAGAATCTACAGTAATTCCAGGATAAAAATCGAAAAATCCATCTCCATTTGGTTGTGGGTCGTTCGTGAAATTTAACTTATCTAAATTAAATACTTTCAACAAAGGTGTATTGGCAACATTAGAAGGCAAAGCGTCAATACCCGCTTGTGTAATATAATTTAAAGGTGAAGGATCTTGGTATAAAATATTAAATTTAAAATCTTGTTGTTGCAATTGATTTCCACCAGGAATTTGATAGATGTTTTTCATCATTAAATCCCAACTTGGCTCACTTACATTGATTAAACTTCCTTTTAACATTTTTAAAACTAATGCTTGTGTGCTTGGTACACCCGCAGGATCAACTGTTGTTGATTCTAAACCATCATTAGCAAATTCTCCTACTTGGTATACTTCTCCACCAATGGTGTATTGATACGCTACCGCTAAAACCTCGTCATTTTGCAATTTCTGATTTAAGGAAATGTACCCTAATTGCGGATGAAACGTATATTCGGTAGTGGCTAATTTTCTGGCGTTTTCTAATTTTGAGTAATCAATACCTTCAGAAAAGGTACTTGTGGGATTAGAAACCAAATTAAAACCTTGAGATGCTGTTGCGATTTCTCTAATTGCCGGTGTTAAAAAACTACCTGCTTGTCCAATAGTTCCAGGATTGAACTTATTGTTTTTATTGTCTGTTGGTGTATCTGCTGCTACATTAAAAAATGTTGGATTTAGAGTTAAATCCGTACCTACAACTTCATTATCTGGGGTATTAGTTAATTTTGATTCTCCTAAATCTTGCAAAGCCAATACATTTCTTAAGTTGTTATCTGTATTTGTAACCCTGTTTTGTCTGTTGGTAATCCAAACTTCAATTCTGGTGATTTTTGCTCGAGAATCAATTACTGGATAATTTCTTAAGGCATTATCATAATTATTTCTGAAATATTGTGATAAGAAATAGTGCTTATCAGAATCATAATCTAATGCAAAAAAGTCAAACTCCTGAATAGTTCCACCGCCTTGACTCGTTATGGATCTTGATTGCGATTTTTGTTCCGAGAATACCCCTGTAAAAGTGGTTTTTCCAAATTGAAATTGGGCTTTTACACCAAATAAACTTTGCGCTCCACGAATTAAAGAATTTGAAATAGGAAAACTCACGTTACCTACTTCTATTTTTTGTAAAATATCGTCTTCAGTTGGTGCGTAATCTAATTTTATTAAATTTTGAAAAGCAAATGTCGATTGCGTGTCATAATTAATATTAACATTCAATCTTGTTCCTACTTTTCCTTGTAACCCCATTGAAATTCGTTGATTGAAATCAAAGGCGGTCGTTCTTCTATTTCTTGGTGAAAAAGAAGGATTGTCTTGTTTGGTAAATCGGATACCTAAATCTACTTCAACAGAACCACTTGGTTTTACATCAATCGTATTTCCTCCAAAAATAGCTTCAAAAAATTTATTATTTACATAAAATCTAGGTAATAAGTTTTTTCTTGCTTCTTCAGAACCTGCTCTTTTCCCATCAACTGCATTTTGTTTTTCTTGGAAATACTTTCTCATAGTTTCTTTTAAAACCAATTTTTCGTATTCTTCTGGAGTTAAAATTAAGGGATAATTAATATTAAAACCATCTACTGAAGCCGTGTAAATGTATTTATTTGTTACAGGATCATAGGTATAGCCATCAATAATACTTTTAGGATTAGGCAAAGAAATTTGTCCCAAACTATAGCCAGTTTTTACTGAATCTTGTTCTTTAACTGGTGTTGTCTGGGCGTAATTATACACGCTTAAAAACATCATAAAAATTACAATGCTTGTTCTTGAAACTATATTTTTAAGTAATTTTTTCAAATTATAATACTTTTAATGCTTGTTTAATTAATTCTTCCACTGTGGCTGCTGGCGAATTAACAATAATTTTTTCTACTACTTTTTCGGCGTTTTTTCTAATATATCCTAAGACTTCCAAAGCAGATAACGCTTCTTCTTTGTTTGTATTGTATGAACTTCCAGAAATTTCTTCAATTGCATAAATTTTTAGTACTTTATCTTTCAAATCTAAAATTACTCGTTGGGCTGTTTTTAATCCAATTCCTTTAATCGATTGAACCGTTCCAACATCATTTGAAGCAATGGCTTGAATAATTTGTTCTGGATTTAATGAGGAAAGCATCGTTCTTGCTGTACTGGCACCAATTCCTGAAACAGAAATTAATAATTTAAATAATTCTCGTTCTTTTTTGTCTGCGAAGCCAAATAATGAATGTGAATCTTCTTTCACTTGTAAATAGGTGTACAATTTCACATTTTCAGAATCTGGAATTTGAGAATAGGTGTTCAATGAAATATGAATTTCATACCCTACACCGTGGCATTCAATAACCACTTCAGTTGGCGTTTTTTCTACTAATTTTCCTTGAATATGTGAAATCATAATTTTATTTTTTGGCTTTAGCTTTCAACTTATTTTTCAACTTTTCTTGCGCATCAACAACAGCAACAGCTGCCATATTAACCATTTCTTCTACACTGGCACCTAATTGAAAAATATGTACTGGTTTTTCTAATCCCATCATAATTGGACCAATTGAAACTACTTTATCTAATTCTTTTAGCATTTTGTAGGTAATATTTGCCGCATCTAAATTTGGAAAAATTAACGTATTTACTTTTTTGTTAGCTAATTTAGAAAATGGAAATTTACTTTTTAGCATCTCGGCATTTAATGCAAAATCAGTTTGGATTTCACCATCTACTATTAAATCAGGATAGTTTTCATGTAAAATTTTAACTGCTTGTCTAACTTTTATTGGACTATCACTTGAAGAAGATCCAAAATTAGAAAATGATATCATAGCAATAACTGGCTCAATGCCAAACAATCGTACTGTTTTAGCTGTCATCAAAGCAATTTTTGCTAATTCTTCAGCGGATGGATTTGGATTAATTGCGGTATCCGATAAGAATAGTGGACCACGTTTGGTGTTCATTATGTTAGTAGTAGCAATTCTTGACACACCTTGTTGTTTGTCAATTAATTCCATAACCGGTTTTACTACATTTGGATAACTACGAGAGTATCCTGTAACCATACAATCTGCATCACCTGCATTTATCATCATAGCAGCAAAATAATTTCGCTCACGCATCCATTTTTGAGCATCTAACAAAGAAGTTCCTCTACGTTGTCTGGCTTTCCAAAAATATTGCGCGTATTTTTCTCTGGTTTTATTTTCATCTTTAGATTTTGGATCGATGATTTTTAAATCCGCATCAAATCCAATTTCTTCTTTTAATTCTTGAATAATTTCTACGTTCCCTAATAAAATTGGAATTCCAATTCCTTCTTCATGAACAATTTGAGCAGCTTTTAGCACATCTAACTGATCTGCTTCAGCAAAAACAATAGTTTTAGGTTCTGTTTTGGCTCTATTTGTAAGTAATTTTACAATTTTATTATCGCCACCTAAACGTTCTTGTAAGTCGTTTGCGTATTTATCCCAATCTGTAATTTCTATATCTGCTACGCCACTTTCCATAGCTGCTTTTGCTACTGCTGGAGAAATGGTTGAAATCAATCTCGGATCAAAAGGTTTTGGAATAATGTAATCTTTTCCAAACACCAATTTCTTTTCGCCGTAAGCTATATTTACTTGTTCTGGAACGGGTGATTTTGCCAGTTCTGCCAAAGCTCTAACGGCAGCCATTTTCATAGCTTCGTTAATTTTTCTGGCTCTAACATCTAAAGCGCCTCTAAAAATGTAAGGAAATCCTAATACATTATTTACTTGATTTGGATAATCAGAACGACCTGTGGCCATAATGATATCTTCACGAGTATTTATTGCAACGTTATAATCTATTTCAGGAACTGGATTCGCCATAGCAAACACAATTGGATTGGCTGCCATTGACAATAACATTTCTGGTTTCAGAATATTACCTACGGATAATCCTAAAAACATGTCAGCACCTTTTATTATTTCAGATAATGGTCCTGGTGAACACGATTTTGCATAACGCATTTGTAATTCGGAAACATCGTCTCTACAAGTGGTTAATAATCCATTTACATCAAACATGTATAGATTTTCTGGTTTTACACCTAATAAGACATATAAATTAGCACACGCCAATGCAGCTGAACCCGCTCCAGAAACTACTACTTTTATTTTAGTAATATCTTTTTCTGCAATTTCTAACGCATTTAAAAGCGCTGCTGACGAAATGATTGCTGTACCATGTTGGTCGTCATGCATTACCGGAATGTTTAATTCCTCTACCAATCTTCGTTCTATTTCAAACGATTCTGGTGCTTTTATATCTTCTAAATTAATTCCTCCGAAAGTTGGAGCAATGGCTTTTACAGTTTCTACAAATTTATCAATATCAGTGGCATCTACTTCAATATCAAAAACATCAATATCCGAAAATATTTTAAATAGTAAAGCCTTGCCTTCCATTACTGGTTTAGAGGCTTCTGGACCAATATCGCCTAAACCTAAAACGGCAGTTCCATTGGTAATTACAGCAACTAAATTTCCTTTAGCCGTATATTTATAAACGTTATTTACATCTTTTGCGATTTCTAAACACGGTTCTGCCACCCCTGGCGAATAAGCCAAAGACAAATCACGTTGTGTAGCATATTTTTTTGTAGGAACTACTTGAATTTTTCCAGGTGTAGGTTTGGCGTGGTATAGTAAAGCTTCTCTTCTTTTATTGTTATTTGTAGACATATATAATCATTTGCATCAACTCACAAAGATAAAATAAGCATTGAAATAACAATAACGATTGTTTAAAAAATTGCAATTTCTTTTAGATATAAAAATTAGAAAACATTTGATTTCAAACAAAGTGCCTAAAGCGCCTATTTTATTGATAATGTCAAAATTTTTAAATCGAAATGTTGTTTTTATTTTTGACTAATTAAATTAAAATAATAAATACGCATAAATTTTATTTATACTTTATATTCAAAATATAAATAAAAATATATGAATTAAATTGCTGAAATTTGAAAAAAACAAAGTTATGAAAAAACATTTTTTAATTTTAATGATAAGTTTCGCGCTTACTAGTTGTGTAACTATAAAACCAGGTGAAGTAGGTTTAAAACAAAAGCTAGGCAGATTATCTGATCAAGTATACAGTCAAGGGCCTGTTTTTTTTAATCCAATTACTTCAAAAATCGTAATAACTTCCATTCAAACAAGAAATTTAGAATTAAGCTTAAATTTACCTAGTAAAGAGGGTTTAAGTATTACTTCTCAAATTTCAATTCTTTACAGGTTAGAAAAGACTGAAGTAGTAAAAATTGTAAATGACTTAGGACTTAATTACGAGGGAATTATTGCCAATGTTTTTAGATCTGCATCTGCAGACATCTGTTCTCAATATTATGCAAAAGATATGCATTCTGGAAAAAGATCTGAAATTGAGGCTGACATATTAAAGAAAATGGCTGACAATTTGCTTAACAAAGGAATAGCGATTGAATCTGTATTGATGAAAAGTATTCAACTTCCTATTGGATTGTCTCAATCTATTGAAAGTAAATTAAGAGCGGAACAAGATGCTATGAGAATGGAATTTGTACTGCAACAAGAAAAATTTGAAGCAGAAAGAAAAATCATAGAAGCCAAAGGAACCAGAGATGCTCAAAAAATTCTATCAGAAGGGTTGACAAATGAGATTATCAAGTTGAGAAGTATTGATGCATTTAATGAGTTGTCTAAATCGCCAAATGCTAAAATTATAGTTACAGACGGCAAAACACCATTCCTCATAAACCAATAAAGTTATACCCAATGGTGCGGATTAATATCCGTGCTCAATCAAAATTATATTTTTAAAGTTAGTTTTTTTGGAAAGTCCCAAATTATATTTTGGGGCTTTTTTATTTTATATTTTCAAAGGATTTAGAACAAAAGGTTTTCTTTGGTGAGAATTTTGATCTTTTTAAAACAACCTTCTTTATATTCATTATCTTATATTATAACTAGTGAAAATTATAAAGTTTTCAGACTATAGTATTTTTCATTCAAAAACCTCTTAGTAGGCACAGAAATTTGCGCGATCAAGTCATATAAAATAAACCTTAAAAAAGTTCCCCTTGGTTGAGGCCTTTTATTCTTCCTAAATGTTTGTAGGCTTTTTCTGTAGCTTCACGACCTCTGGGTGTTCGCATTAAAAAGCCTTCTTGAATTAAAAAAGGTTCGTACACTTCTTCAATTGTTTCCCCATTTTCTGACACGGCTGTAGCTAAAGTGGTTAAACCTACAGGTCCGCCTTTGAATTTGTCAATTAAAGTCGTTAAAATTTTATTATCCATTTCGTCTAAACCATTGGCATCTACATTTAATGCTTTAAGGGCGTAACGTGCTATTTCTATGTCGATACTTCCGTTTCCTTTTATTT
>NZ_JBIKJI010000076.1:0-9793 GCF_044361065.1 Flavobacterium sp. | reverse complement strand
TCCTTAAGATCATATATTAAACGATTTAACGGTTATGATACTTCAAATGTTATATCCAATAGGTTTGCTAAAGTAACAAACTAATTTTTTTGAATAATAAAAATACAAGGTCGATTATGTAAATCGACCTTTTGTTTTTTCCAGTCGTTTACGGTTTTTGTTTTTATAAATTCTGTTGGCAACGTTACATCACAAGCAATACACAAATTAGTTTGCGGATGAAGTGTATTTAAAATATCTTCTAAAAATTTATTATTTCTATACGGCGTTTCCATAAATAGTTGCGCCTGATTTTTTTCTTGAGACCATTTCTCTAAATTTCTCAAAGCACTTTTCTTTTCGTTTTTATCTATAGGTAAATAACCAGTGAAAGCAAAACTTTGACCATTCATACCGCTAGCCATTAGTGCTAAAAGAATAGAACTTGGCCCAACTAATGGCACTACTTGGATTCCTTTTTCGTGAGCTAATTTTACAATTACAGCGCCTGGATCAGCAATTCCTGGACATCCAGCTTCGCTCATTACACCCATATCGATTCCGTTTAATAAGGGCTGAATCATTTCGTAGTGTTCAGAAATCTCAGTATGTTTATTTAACGACCATAATTTTAAACTTGGCTGCGATTTTTCTGGGCATATTGCTTTAATACATTTTCTGGCCGTTTTTTCATTTTCTACAATGTAATGATCCAAAAGTGTCACACATCTTTTGATAGTTTCTGGTAAAACATCATTTGGATTTACAGTAACTTCACCAGGATTTGATAAGGTACATGGAATCAAATATAATTTACCAAATTTTGTATTTGTGCTCATCTTTTATTTTTAAATTAAGAGAAAATAACTTAATGTGTTTATTTTGAATGAATTTTGCTTGCGATTAGAGTACATGCTTCATCTAACAGATGAAAAACATGTTCAAAATCTTCCATTTCACCATAATAGGGATCTGGAACTTCCAAATCACTAGTTGAATCTACTTCATTCAAAATTAATTTAACTTTTTGTTTGGAAGCCTCATTGGGCGCTATGGCGATTACGTTTTTGTAATTGTAGTTATCCATAACATAAATATAATCGAAAGTTTTAAAATCAGATTTTGATAGTTGCCTGCATTTTTGTTGACTAATGTCAATGCCAAATTTCTTAGCAGTTACTATAGAACGTTTGTCTGGTGCCGTTCCAACATGATAGTTTGCTGTTCCAGCACTATCAACTATACATTTATTTCTAGGAAGTTTTGATTGTAAAACACCTTCTGCTAATGGCGATCGGCAAATATTTCCCAAACAAACCATTAAAACCTTGGTAGGCATTTTAAATACTCAGCTTTTTGTTAATGTCTTCCACAAACTTTTTAAATTGTTTGTCGGTAGCCACTAAATTGTCAACTGTTTTTACAGCATGTAATACGGTTGCATGGTCTCTATCACCAATTTGTGAACCAATATTTGCCAATGATGCTTTAGTGAATTTTTTAGAAAAGTACATAGCTAATTGACGCGCTTGAACAATGTGACGCTTTCTGGTTTTCGATTTTAAAGTTTCTGTATCTAATTGGAAATAATCTGAAACCACTTTTTGGATGTAGTCAATAGAAATTTCACGTTTGATATTTTTCACAAACTTCTCTACAACTTGCTTAGCTAATTCTATATTAATCTCACGTTTGTTAAATGAAGACTGCGCAATTAATGAAATAATAGCACCTTCTAATTCTCTAACATTTGATTTTATGTGTTTTGCAACGTATTCTAAAATTTCATCTGGCATTTCAACACCATCTCTGTATAAGATATTTCTTAATATAGAAATTCTTGTTTCGTAATCCGGTTGGTGCAATTCAGCAGATAATCCCCATTTGAAACGAGATAATAAGCGTTGCTCAATATCTTGCATGTCTACAGGTGCTTTGTCTGAAGTTAAAATAACTTGTTTTCCGTTTTGATGCAAATAATTGAAAATATGGAAAAACACATCTTGAGTTCCAGCTTTTCCTGATAGAAACTGAACATCGTCAATAATTAATACATCAATAAGTTGATAGAAGTGAATAAAATCATTTCTAGTATTTTTCTTAACAGATTCGATATATTGTTGCGTGAAAATTTCTGCAGAAATATATAAAACGGTTTTTTCAGGGAATTTATCTTTAATTTCAACACCAATAGCGTGTGCTAAGTGTGTTTTTCCTAAACCAACACCACCAAAAATCAATAATGGGTTAAATGACGTACCGCCTGGTTTATTTGCAACTGCTAAACCAGCACTTCTTGATAATCGGTTAGAATCACCTTCTAAAAAATTGTCAAAACTATAATTGGCATTTAATTGAGATTCGATTTTTACGTTTCTGATACCTGGAATAATAAACGGATTTTTTAATTCCGGATTTTTATTCACAATAGGCACATCAATTTCTTGTGTTTTAACAGAACTACGGTATGTACTAGGAATTTGCTCTGTAAATGGAAGTTTATTGCCAGAAGTGTTTTCCATTTTAATTTTATACACTAGCTTTGCTTGGTTTCCAAGTTCTTTAGTTAAAGCGGTTTTTAATATAACAACATAATGTTCTTCAAGCCACTCGTAAAAAAATTTACTAGGAACTTGAATATGCAAAGCATTGTCTTCTGATAGACTAATTGCTACAATAGGTTCAAACCAAGTTTTATAGGCTTGTTCCTGAATATTGTCCTTGATAAAGGACAAGCAATTATTCCAAACAGATTTTGCTGCATTAGTCATCATGTGTTGTAATTTTAAAAAAGTTTTTAATCTAATTTTGAGAAAAAGAAAGGGTTAACTTTTTTTTACGTAGATTTTATTGGGAGAGCAAATATGTGAACAAATTTATTTAAAAAAAAATGAAATGCTATTGTAATTTAAAAAATATTGTTGTATGTAGTTTTGATTTAAATTTAATATATAATTAACAATAATTTTAACAACAAAAAATATATAATAAATAATAATGAGAGAATACGAATTTACGGTACGAGTTAGATACGCAGAAACGGATCAGATGGGTGTGGTGTATCATGGAAATTACGCCCAATATTTTGAAATGGGTAGAGTAGAGTGGTTAAGGAACTTGGGTGTTTCATATAAATGGATGGAAGATAATGGCGTTATGTTACCTGTTGTTTCATTAGAAATGAACTATAAAAAACCAGCGCGTTATGACGATATATTACGAGTAAAAACAATACTAAAAAGTCAAACCTCCGTGAAAATAGAATTTGACTATGAAATTTACAATGAACAGAATCAATTGTTAACAACCGGATACTCGATGCTTGTTTTTGTAGATATGAAAACGGGTAGGCCAATTGTACCACCAAAATATGTTTCTGATAAAATTAATGAAATAATTTAATCGATTTAACTGAATTTGAGCGCTTATTTGATTAGGAAAATTATAAAAGAAACCCGTGAAAATTTTTAAAAAAAAGGGAGTTTTAATTATTTCTGATTCAAAAATTAAATTTACTATCACAAATTTATAGCTCCTCAATTTCAATTTCAAACAAAGCAGTAAAAATGTCAACGATTTCTTTAGCATTTTTTTT
This sequence comes from Flavobacterium sp., assembly GCF_044361065.1. Lineage (GTDB taxonomy): Bacteria > Bacteroidota > Bacteroidia > Flavobacteriales > Flavobacteriaceae > Flavobacterium. The sequence goes on along the minus strand of NZ_JBIKJI010000076.1, from coordinate 6,219 downwards.
CCTTGTAGCAATCTGAATCTCGCAATTCATTTCCATTTTTTGATGAACAATCTGAATGTTTTTTTCTTTAATAATTCGCATAACTTTGTTCATGTTTTTATAATCGAAAGTAATTTTATACTGTTTATCAATGGTTTTCTCAATAATATTTGCTTCATCTAAAGTAAGTTGAGCCGAAGTTTTATAAGCAGAAATTAATCCACCAACACCTAATTTTACGCCACCAAAATAACGAACTACCACTACTAATACATTCGTGATATCAAAAGATTGTATTTGTCCGTAAATAGGCATTCCAGCTGAATTACTTGGTTCGCCATCATCATTAGCTCTAAATTTTATAACCTCTGTACCAATTTGATAAGCATAGCACCAATGACGTGCTGAAAAATGTTCTGATTTTAAATTTTCTAAATACGTTTTTACTTCTATTTCTGAAGTTACAGGGAAAGCAAAACCAAAAAACTTGCTGTTTTTTTCTTTGTAAAGAATGTTTTCAACCGGAATTTCAATGGTTTTATATGTATCTTTAATTTGGGAATCTTCCAATTTTATAGAATTTTTTTATCGAATAAATTGGTTACATCATCTTGCCCTACAAGTATTTGCCAAGTATTAATGCCTAATGCTTTTGCGGCTTCAATATGTTCTGCGGTATCATCTACAAAAAGCGTCTTTTTTGGATTTAAATTATTTTGCTTTAAAATTAAATTGAAAACAGCTGCATCTGGTTTTCGCTCTTTAATTTCGTAGGAAAAATAAATTTTATTAAAATGAGCATAAAATTCTCTCGCAAAGGTTAAACCTACTCGATGTTCAAATTTATCAATATGTGTGGGATTGGTATTGCTTAATAAAAATATATCGTATTTGTTTTGTAGTTTTTCTAAAAACTCCAAACGTTCTAAAGGAAAATCCCCAATAATAGCATTCCAAGCTTCTCTAATTTCTAAAAGATTGGCATTTGGTAGGTGCTTCTGAATGGTTTCTATAAATTGTAATTCATCTAATTTACCTGTTTCAAATAAAATAGCTGCAGCTTTTAAATCGTCTGTCCAAGCGTTTAAACCTAATTTCTTAAACGCATCAGCACTAGCTTGATGATTCAAGTTTAAAAATACATCTCCTAAATCAAAAATTATCGCTTCAATCATAATTTATGTATGTTTTTAGTTGGTTATTTTTAATTTTTATAGTTTTTTCAGGAATAAAATTAAATTTAGGACGTTTTACGCCTTCTGAAATTTTAGTTTCTGATATAAAAACCCTTGCTTCATCCCATAAATGGTTATCTATAAATTGTTGCAAAGTAAATGTACCGCCTTCGATAATAACAGATTGAATATTTTTTTCAAATAAATGAGTTAAGATATTAGAAATCAAATGAGTATCAAACTGTATACATTCATAAACGATATTTATCGAATGTACACAATTTTCTTGTTCTGTAAAAATTATTGTCGGATTTTTTTTATTTTTTACATTAAATCCATCTGAAATTTTATTTGATTTATCAATAATAATTCGAGTGGGATGCTGTCCAAACCAATCTCTGGCATCTAAACTTGGATTGTCATTTAAAACAGTTGTAGTTCCAACTAAAATGGCTTGTTCTTCTGTACGATATTTGTGAACCAATTGCCTTGAATAGTCGTTTGAGATAGCAAAAGAGGTTTTTGAATTGGGTAAAAATGGCGCAATAAATCCATCTGCCGTTTCTGCCCATTTTAGTATAATATATGGTCGTTTTTTATTGTGAAATGTAAAAAATCGCTTATTCATTCTCAAACACGCTGCCTCTAAAACATTTAGTATAACTTCGCAACCGGCTTGTTTTAATTTTTCAACACCTTTTCCCGCCACTTCTGAAAAACTATCGATACAACCAATTACTACTTTCGGAATTTTATGTTCAATAATCAAATTAGCACATGGAGGTGTTTTTCCAAAATGACTACACGGTTCCAAACTCACATAAATGGTACTTTTGGAGAGTAATTCTTTGTTTTTAACTGAATTTATTGCAAGTACTTCCGCATGTGGTTCGCCTGCTTTTTTGTGCCAACCTTCACCAATTATTTTTTCATTATATACAATCACGCTTCCTACTAACGGATTAGGATATGTAGTGCCTAAACCATTTTTAGCCAATTGCAAACAGCGTTTCATGTATATTTCATGCTCAATCATCTTACAAATTTAGTACTTTTACATTTTATATTTACAAATGAATTATATAATAAGAGAAATTGAATCGAAAGACAATTTGAAAATCGCTACCGTGATTCGAAATGTCTTTGAAGAATTAGACGCTCCAAAAGCAGGAACAGCCTACGCAGATCCGCATTTAAATATTTTATTTGAAGTATATCAAGCTGAAAATGAAATATATTTTATTGTTGAAATGGATGGAACTATTTTAGGAGGTTGTGGAATAGGATATTTAGTGGAAGCCGAATTCAAAATTTGCGAATTACAAAAAATGTATTTAGCAAAAGAGGCTCGCGGAAAAGGAATTGCAAAAGATTTAATGCAAAAATGTTTATCTTTTGCCAAACAAGTTGGTTACGATAAATGTTATATAGAAACCTTACCATTTATGAAAGATGCCCAAAAATTATATGTAAAATCAGGATTTAATTACATAGATGGACCTATAGGTGCTACAGGACATAATGCTTGTGATGTGTTTATGATTAAAGATTTGTAAAATATTTAACACAGATTTGCACAAATTTTCACCGATTAATTTGTGGTAATTTGTGTAAATCGGTGTTTAAAAAATATAAAATGAATATTAAAAGTTTAAAAACGCATTTTTTCTCTGAATTGCAAACCATTCAGGAAGATTCAGAAATAGAAAGTTTCTTTTTTATTTTGACGGAATTTCTGCACAATTTAAAGAGAATTGATGTTTCACTTCACCCTGAATTTGAAGTTTCTGAGACAGATTTAGAAAAATGGAAAACCATAATTTCAGAACTTAAAACCGAAAAACCCATTCAATATATAACAGGTGAAGCCTGGTTTTATGGCTTACGATTTGAAGTCAATGAAAACACCTTGATTCCAAGACCAGAAACGGAAGAATTAGTTGAGTGGATTGTCGAAAGTCAAAAGTCGATAGTTGAAAATCTAAAAATCCAAAAATCTAACAATCTAACAATTCTAGATTTAGGGACAGGTTCGGGTTGTATTCCAATTACATTAAAAAAAGAAATTCCGAATGCCCAAGTTTCAGCAATTGATATTTCAGAAAAAGCATTAGAAATGGCTCGAAAAAATGCTTCAGATAATCAAGTGGAAGTAAATTTTATTCAACAAGATATTTTAACATCTCAACATCTCAACATCTCAACATCTCAACCTCTCCTTTTTGATATTATCGTCTCCAATCCACCATATGTTCGAAATTTGGAAAAACAAGAAATAAAAAGAAATGTGTTAGATTACGAACCGCATTTAGCCTTGTTTGTCGATGATTCTGATGCATTGTTATTTTATAGAAAAATTGCCCAATTAGCATTGAAAAGCTTAGCACCAAACGGAAAATTATTTTTTGAAATCAATCAATATTTGGGAAATGAAACCGTTGAATTGTTAGAGCAATTAGGTTTCAAAAACATTGAATTGCGTAAAGATTTTATGGGAAATGACAGAATGATTTGTGCATCCCTCTAAATCCCAAAGAGAGAAAGAAAACTTGAAAGTTTTTTTATCTAATTTTTCTCAATCTTTTATTCCCCCTTTGGGGGTTAGGGGGCTTTACTCATAACGCAACGCCTCAACCGGATCTAACTTAGAAGCTTTAATTGCGGGATATAATCCAGAAATAATAGTCACTATAAACGTGGTTGCAAATGCTGCAATAATAGCAGCCCAAGGCGTAACAAACTCAAAACCGGCAACAGATGCAATTAATGTACCGAGTAACAATCCTAAGATTATTCCAATAATTCCACCAATCTGACTAATAATAAAGGTTTCAGTAAAAAATTGCCAAGCAATAGTACCTCTTTTCGCTCCTAACGATTTTCTAATGCCGATTTCTCGTGTTCTTTCGGAAACGGAAACTAACATAATATTCATCAAGGCTATTGTTGATCCAAATATGGTAATAGCACCAATTGCTACTGCAGCAATGTTAATTATCGCAATGTTTTCACCTAATTTCTGAATTAAATCATCACTTCTTTTGATTCCAAAATTAGCTTTTTCAACCGGATTTAATTTTCTTACACGACGCATTGTTAATGTTGCATTATCAACAGATTCGTTTAATAATTGCTTGTTGTTAATTTTTACAGCAATATCATAATTTATATTAGGTTGCGAAAAAATAGAACGTCCAATTTGTATTGGAACGATAATTCGTAAGTCTTGATTGTTTCCAAAAGTAGCTCCTTTTCCTTTCAATAATCCAATTACTTTAAATTTAGCACCTCTAACAGAAATGGTTTTGTCAATTGGATTGACACCTTCAAACAGGCCATCTTTGAAATTTGCACCAACAACACACACATAATTATTATTATCTACGTCAAAAGAATTGAAATTTCGACCTGATTCCAACTCAAAACCATTATTTGGAATAAAATTTTCGTCAGCACCCAACACAGTAATTTCTGGATCTGTTTTTTTATTGTCAAATTTTACTTCTGCATTCGCTGATGCTGTAAATGAAAGCGATGTAGCTGTAAAAGGAAATTCAAATTTATCTTTAAAGGATTTAGCTTGCGGATAGCTAATGATTGGATTTATTTTTTGACCTTCATCATTTCGGTTAATTTGTTCTGAAAAATCATATTGACTTATAGAAAACGTATTGGCACCCATAGAAGCGAAATTCCCAAATAAATTATTTTCTAATGCTTTAGTTAAAGTTAAAATTCCTACTAAAAAAGTAATCCCAATAACTATGATAAACACTGTTAAAAAGGTGCGTAACGCTTGACTTCTAATAGAATCAATAGCAATTTTTGTATTTTCTTTAAATAATCCAATCATAACTATTTGACTACATTTTGTTTTAAATGTTACAGGATTTTTGAAAAGAATATAGAAAATAGAATATAGAAAATAGAATATAGAGTATAGAAAATAGAATATAGAAAATAGATTTGGACTTTTTTGGAACACAGTTTACACAGATTTTATAAATTATTAAAATTTCTCAAACCTGTGTTGTCACAATTCATAATTCATAATTGCCATTGATTTTTGCCATTGATTTTTGTCATTGATTTTTGCGAATCCATTTAAAAGTCAGATATTTGTACTCTATTAGATATACATTATACAATTTTTCAATATACATTCATAAAAATGGCATCAAAACCAAGTATTCCTAAAGGAACTCGCGATTTTTCATCTACAGAAGTAGCTAAACGGAATTATATATTTTCTATTATAAAATCTAATTTTGAACAGTTTGGTTTTCAACCTATTGAAACCCCTTCTTTTGAAAATTCGGATACTTTAATGGGGAAATATGGGGAAGAAGGCGATAGACTGATTTTTAAGATATTGAATTCGGGTGAGTATTTAGATAAAGTTTCAGATGAAGATTTAACGGCTAAAAATAGTAGAAAAATAACGACTCAAATATCTGAAAAAGCCTTACGTTATGACTTAACAGTTCCTTTTGCTCGTTATGTTGTGCAACACCAAAACGAATTAGAGTTTCCTTTCAAAAGATATCAAATTCAACCTGTTTGGCGTGCAGACCGACCACAAAAAGGACGTTTTAGAGAATTTTTTCAATGCGATGCCGATGTAGTGGGAAGCAATTCGCTTTGGCAAGAAGTAGAATTTGTACAATTGTACGATACCATTTTTACGGCTTTAGGTTTAAAAGGTGTACACATTAAAATTAACAACCGTAAAATATTATCTGGAATTGCTGATGTAATTGGCGCTTCAGATAAATTAATTGATTTCACGGTTGCTTTAGATAAATTAGATAAAATTGGAGAAGACGGCGTAAAAAAAGAAATGCTTGAAAAAGGAATTTCTGAAATAGCCATTGAAAAAGTACAACCGCTTTTCAATTTTACAGGAAACATTCCAGAAAAAATTGAAAAATTAGCTACACTTTTAGCCTCTTCAAATGAAGGCTTAAAAGGTGTTGAAGAATTGAAATTCATCTGTAATGCTATTAACGAATTAGGTTTAAAATCGGCAAATTTAGACCTCGATGTTACTTTAGCTCGTGGTTTA
>NZ_JBIKJI010000075.1:0-9802 GCF_044361065.1 Flavobacterium sp. | reverse complement strand
TATCAAGAATTCCTTGGACGAATTGGATGGCATAATTCCTGTCAAATCAATAAAAATATAAAGAGAAGTAAGTGAAAATTTACTTCTTTTTTAATCTTATATTATATGAAGATGAAAAAATTTATATACATATTGCCGCTTTTAGTAGTGCTTTTTTTTCAGAAGGAAAATATAAAATCTAATTTTTCTCAAGAAAAACCAAAGTTAAAAGCTACAGATACCATTAAGAAAAAAGACAGTGTTGCTGCACCTGTTGAAAAATTAGAAATGTATCACAAATCGGCACACGCGTCTTATTATGCTAATAAATTTAATGGCAGAAGAACTGCAAGCGGTACAAGATTTAATAATAATGATATGACTTGTGCCCACCGAAAACTTCCATTTGGCACAAAATTAAAAGTTACAGGTTTAAAAACTAAAAAAGTAGTGTATGTTACTGTTACAGATAGAGGCCCATTTCATAAAAACAGACATATTGATTTATCAAGAGCCGCATTTTGGAAAATTAGACCCTCAAATTATGGTGGACACATTGATGTAGATATTGAGATTGTGAAGAAATAAAAAAAAAGCCTTTTACCAAGTAGTAAAAGTCTTTTTGCTTAAATAGGCATTATAATATCTTTCGTCTCCTGTAACTTCTTCGCCCAACCAATTTGGTTTTTCATACGTTTCATTGGCGTCGGAAAGTTCTATTTCAGCCACAATCAATCCTTTGTTTTCGCCTTCAAAAACATCCACTTCAAATGTGTGTTTGCCTTTTTTGATTAAATATCGTGTTTTGTCAATTGCACCGCTTTCGCATAATTCAAATAACGCGTGGGCTTCTTGTAAATCAATTTCTTTTTCCCATTCAAAACGTGTAGTTCCTGATTCGTCGCCTTTGCCTTTTATGGTAATAAATCCTTTTTCGTCTTTAATTCTTATTCGGACTGTTCTTTCTGGTGCAGCATTTAAGTACCCTTGAGCAATTTTCTGCGAATGGAAAGCCTCAGCAATAAAATCTAAGGAATGGACTAAAAATTTTCTTTCTATTTCTTGCATAATTCTTAAAATATAAAGAATCAAAATTACAATATTTAAACATATAAGTCACATAAGTTTTATCGTTCTTTTTATTTCAAGTTTCAAGTTTCAGGTTGGCTGGGGTTCTCTAAGCCAATGGTATTGAAATTTCTGAAAATCTAAAAAAATTTCAGTTTAAAGAAATATTTTTTTCAGTACTTTGTAAATCTTATGGAAATCACACAACGAAAAATAATTCACATTGATATGGATGCATTTTATGCCTCTGTAGAACAATTGGACAATCCTGATTTAAAAGGAAAGCCTATTGCTGTGGGTGGAAATGAAATTCGTGGTGTGGTGAGTGCTGCTAGTTATGAAGCACGAAAATTTGGAGTTAGAAGTGCGATGAGTGGGGCACAAGCCGCTCGTTTATGTGAAAATTTAATTTTTGTAAAACCAAATTTTGAACGGTACAAAGAAGTATCTAAACAAATTAGAAAAATATTTTATGAATACACCGATTTGGTAGAACCGCTTTCCTTAGATGAAGCGTATTTAGATGTTACGGAAAATAAAAAAGGAAATCCGAGCGCCACATTAATCGCCAAAGAAATTAGACAAAAAATATTTGAAGTGACTGGTTTAACAGCTTCTGCAGGAATTTCTGTAAATAAATTTGTTGCTAAAATTGCTAGTGATTTTAATAAACCCAACGGTCAAAAAACAGTAAATCCGGATGAGGTGGAAGCGTTTATTGAAGTGTTAGATGTGAAAAAATTCTACGGAATTGGAAAAGTCACTGCTGAAAAAATGTATCAATTAGGTATTTATTCTGGAACGGATTTAAAGTCAAAATCGTTAGACTATCTTGAAAAACATTTCGGAAATAGTGGTAATTCTTACTATAATTTATCTCGAGGGATAAGTTTTAGTCAGGTTAAACCCAATAGAGAAATGAAATCTGTTGGCGCCGAACGCACGTTTAATAAAAATTTATCTTCTGAAATTTATATGGAAGAACGGTTAAAAAATATAGCTGAAGAAATAGAACGACGTATTAAAAAATATAAAATAGCAGGAAAAACCATTACTTTAAAAATAAAATATTCCGATTTTACACAACAAACAAGAAGTAAAACGGTGCAGTATTTTATTTCGGATAAAAATCTAATTTTTGAAACCGCAAAAGAATTATTGTATCAAGAAAAACTCAAAAATTCTGTCCGATTATTAGGCATTTCTTTAAACAATTTAAACACGCATCAGAAAAAATTTGTGGTGTATCAATTGAAGTTTGAGTTTTAGAAGGTTATTCTTAAATTATTCTTTTTCAAAACCGCATAATTACCCTATATTTGCAGATTATAAACGAAGTAAAACAATTTTAGTTTCAATTATTAATTGATTTTATAATTGTTATTGATTTTTGAAATTGAATATGAAACACATTAGAAATTTTTGCATAATTGCACATATTGACCACGGGAAAAGTACGTTAGCAGACCGCCTTTTAGGTGCGACACAAACCGTTACTGCAAGAGAAGAAAAAGCGCAATTATTAGATAATATGGATTTGGAACGCGAACGTGGCATTACCATTAAAAGTCACGCGATTCAAATGGAATATACGTATCAAGGGCAAGAATATATTTTAAATTTAATCGATACTCCAGGACACGTAGATTTTTCTTATGAAGTGTCTCGAAGTATTGCCGCTTGTGAAGGCGCTTTGTTAATTGTTGATGCCGCACAAAGTATTCAGGCTCAAACTATTTCTAATTTGTATTTAGCTTTAGAAAATGATTTAGAAATTATTCCGGTTTTAAATAAAGTCGATTTACCTTCTGCGAATCCGGAAGAAGTTTCAGACGATATTATCGATTTATTAGGTTGTAAATTAGAAGATATTATTCACGCCTCTGGTAAAACAGGTTTTGGTGTAGAAAATATTTTAGCAGCCATTATTGAAAAAATTCCACACCCAAAAGGTATAAAAGATGAGCCTTTACAAGCATTAATTTTCGACTCACATTATAATCCATTTAGAGGGATTGAAGTAATTTTTCGTGTCGTAAATGGTGAAATTAAAAAAGGTCAGAAAATTAAATTTATGGCAACCGGTAAAGAATATTTTGCCGATGAGGTAGGTACTTTAAAATTAAATCAGGTTCCAAAAAATGTAATTTCAACAGGCGATGTGGGCTATTTAATTTCTGGAATAAAAGAAGCAAAAGAAGTAAAAGTTGGCGATACCGTTACAGACGCTAAAGAACCAACAACCAATATGATTACTGGTTTTGAAGATGTAAAACCAATGGTATTTGCCGGAATTTATCCTGTAGATACGGAAGATTATGAAGATTTACGATCTTCAATGGAAAAACTACAATTAAACGATGCGTCTTTGGTGTTTTTGCCAGAAAGTTCTGCGGCATTAGGATTTGGTTTCCGATGTGGATTCTTAGGAATGTTACATATGGAAATTATTCAAGAGCGTTTAGAACGTGAGTTTGATATGACTGTTATTACAACCGTACCAAACGTTTCGTACTTGGCTTACACAAAGAAAGAACCCGAAGTAGGTTTCATAATAAACAACCCATCAGATTTACCAGAACCAAGTAAATTAGACCGAGTAGAAGAACCATATATAAAAGCAACTATCATTACAAAAGCCGATTATGTTGGAAATGTAATGAGTTTATGTATTGAAAAGCGGGGTTTAATAACAAATCAAACTTACCTAACTACTGAACGAGTAGAGCTAAATTTTGATATGCCTTTAGCAGAAATAGTTTTTGATTTTTATGACAGATTGAAAACCGTTTCTAAAGGATACGCTTCTTTTGATTATCATCCAATAGGAATGAGAACATCTAAGTTAGTTAAATTAGATGTTTTATTAAATGCCACTTCAGTAGATGCACTTTCTGCACTTATTCACGAAGACAATGCCTACAATATTGGTAAAAAAATGTGCGAGAAATTACGCGAATTAATTCCACGTCAGCAATTTGATATTCCAATTCAAGCCGCCATTGGAGCAAAAATTATCGCTCGAGAAACTATAAAAGCACTTCGTAAAGATGTTACTGCAAAATGTTATGGAGGTGATATTTCTCGTAAACGTAAATTATTAGAAAAACAGAAAAAAGGTAAAAAACGAATGCGTCAAGTAGGAAATGTAGAAATTCCGCAAGAAGCATTTATGGCCGTTTTAAAATTGAACGATTAAATAGATAAACTAATAAAAAGCATATTAAATTTTGATATGCTTTTTTCTTTTTAAAATATTTCATAAATTTATATTCAAATTTAGAATTACTCTAATAATATGAATATTAAGCCCCTTTATTATTTATTATTAGCATTAAGTTCTAGTGTGTTTTCTCAGACAATAACTATTGATAACGTCACTAATACTCCTGCTCAACTTGTAGATTTACTACTCGTAAATTCCTGTGTTTCAGTTTCAAATATTACCATTTCATCTAATCAATCAGTTGCCTATTTTAATAGAAATGGATCTACTTTTTCTATAAACGAAGGAATAATTATTAGAAATGGTTTGGCATTAAATACCCAAGGGAATTATAGTAATAATGCAACATTAAGTTCTCAAATTAATACTAATACGGATGTTTATTTACAAAATATAAGCAACAATAGCGGTCAATCTTCAACAATAACTGATGTGGCATTTTTAGAATTTGATTTTATACCTGTGTCAAATAGTTTTAGTTTTGATTTTTTATTTGCATCTAATGAATATGGCGAATACCAATGCGGATTTAGTGATGTTTTCGCTTTTGTTTTAACCAATTTAAATACCGGCGTTTCAACTAACCTAGCCGTTATTCCAGGAACCAATATGCCAGTTACAGTTAAAGACATTAGAAATAATTTATATAACGCCAATTGCGAATCGGCTAATTCTAATTTTTTCAGCACTTATAATCCAACAAATATTCCAGCCTCTACTTTAAATATGAGAGGACATACTGTTGTTATGAATGCGGCTTCTGCAGTAATTCCAAATGTTCCTTATAAAATAAGATTGGTAATTGGAGATTATAATGATTCAGGATATGATTCTGCTGTATTTATATCTGGAGGAAGTTTTACAACGTCATTAGATTTAGGTCCTGATCAAACAATTTGCTCAGGAAATCCAATTCAATTAAATACTCAGTTAGATAACACATATACTTATCAGTGGTTTCAAAACGGAAATCCAGTTGGAGGAAATACCCCATCTTATACTGTAAACATTCCAGGAACTTATTCTGTTGAGGTTACTAAAGGGTCTTGTTTTCTGGCTGATACAGTAATTGTTAATAATTTAGCAGTTTCTAATCCAATTAATTTACAAACTTGTAACACAGGTGCAGCGAGTTATACTTTTGATTTAACAACAAATAACGAAAATCAATTAGGTATAAACAACGCAACTTATGATTTGATTTATTACGCCTCTATGGCTGATATAACTGCAAATAATCCAATTGTAGGACCTACGAATTTTTCTACTACTTCTGGACAAACAATTTACGTTAAAATTTATAATACGATATCAAACTCATTTTGTGATGCCGTATATCAATTTGATTTAGTGATAAATCCAGTTGTTAATGCTACACAACCCAGTGATGTACAATTGTGTGAAGCACCTGCTTCAACTACGTATTTTTTAGCTAATTTAGATCTTCAAGTATTAAACGGATTAACAGGTTATAGCGTTTTGTATTTTTCTAATCAAGCAGATGCTATTGCAGGAAATACCGGAGCGATTACTTTAGTAACCATACCTAATGGAACTTCAACTATAACCGTTTGGATCAGATTACAAAACAATGCTAATCCGTCTTGTTTTGACGTTACTAGTGTAGATATTAATGTAAATCCATTACCTCTTGTTGATGAATTGGCAGATGTGGTTGCTTGTAGTAATTATGTTTTACTTGCTTTAACAAATGGAAATTATTTTACAGGGCCAGGTGGAACTGGTACAGCTCTATTTGCAGGAAATACAATAGATTTAGGTACAACGTATTATATTTATAACGGACCAGATGCAAACGGCTGTTTCAATGAAACTTCTTTTTTAGCTTATTTTGTAGATGAATACAGACCCCAATTAGATAATTGCGGTTCATTTGTTATACCTTCACCCCCATACAATATTGGGGCTTTTTATACCGCGCCAGGAGGCCCAATGGGTACAGGTACTTTAATTCCTACAGGTACTGTTTTTTCTAATACTTCACAATCAAATATCGTGCAGCCAATTTATTATTATGCTGAGGTAAATGGTGTTTTTTGTAGAGATGAATTGTTTAATATCAACATACATCCACTTCCTTTAGTTGATGACTTACCAGATGTAACTTATTGTAGTTCGTATACCTTACTACCATTAACTAATGGTAATTATTTTTCTCAACCTGGAGGAAATGGAACGCCCTATTTTGCAGGAAATACTATATCAACTACTCAAATAATGTACATATATAATACTACTTCTTATATTGACGCAAACGGAAATCCTGGTGGCTGTCCTTTAGAAACGGATTTTCAAATCAACATTATTAACACAGTTTTGTTTACAACAATAAATAGGTGTGCAAGCTTTACATTACCAGCTATCACTTTTGGGGGGTATTATACAGCCCCTTTAGGTGGAGGTTTGCCGATTGACCCTAATGTTCCAATAACTACTTCACAAGTAGTATATTTTTATGCCAATACAACATTGTTACCAAACTGTTCAGACAACTTAAATTATAATATTATTATTAATCCAAGGCCTTTAGTAGATGTAATTACAAGTCGTGTATATTGTGGCGAGTTTATATTACCTGTTTTAACAAATGGCTCCTATTATACCTTACCAGGCGGGCCAACCACTTTAGGGCAAATTCCGGTTTTTGCTGGAAATAGTATAGATTTATCTGGAGTCAGATTAAATCCAGGAACGTATTATGTTTTTAACGGACCCGATGTAAATGGCTGTACAAACGAACAACCGTTTACAATAAATTTAAATCCCTTTCCTCCAGCTGATGGTGTTTTAGACAGATTTGAATGCAGACCTTATACTATTGCTCAACCAGTTAACGGTACAATATATACCGCACCAGGAGGCCCAAGCGGAGGAGGTACCTTGGTGTCTTCATCGACAGTTTTTTCTACTACGCAAACCTTTTATTTATATAATATCAATACGGTTACGGATTGTAAGATAAACCGACCATTTACAGTAACATACAGTGGCATAAATTTACCAGATTACAGCAACGTTTCAGTTTGTGAATCTCAAAATTATACATTACCAGCTTTAACACACCTGCCACCCACACCAGTAAATTATACTATAGGTTATTTTTATGATCAAGCAGGTACATTGCCCGTTCCAAATGGATTAGTATTTAATGTTCCTAATACAACCACTACAATTTGGGTAGTAGCATCAAACGGTGATAGAACAATTTGTAACGCACAAGATAGTTTTGACATAATTGTATCTCAAACCCCAAATTTAGCTGCATTAGCTTTAGTATTTGATACTGAAGAATGCGTAACATATATATTGCCTGCTTTACCTTCCGTTGGTTTTAATTTAAATTATTATTCGCAACCAGGCGGAAATATTGCTAATTTAATTACTAATTTAAATATTACTACACCTGGAAGGTTTACATATTATGTTTATGCATCTGCATTTAATAACCCAAATTGTAACGCAGAACAAGCATTTACTTTTACTATTCACCCTTTATTAAATATTACTTTACCTCAAGGGGTTATTTGTGTAGATCCTATTACGAATACATTAATTCGTCCTTATACAATTCAAACTGGTTTAAATCCTGCGGTTTTTACAGCTAATTGGTTTTTAAATGGAACTTTATTAGGAACGGGACCTAATTTTACGGCAACTCAAGCTGGGGTCTATAATGTTACGTTTGTTAAACTCACGCCAGATGTGGGTTCGGCTTGTAATTATAATAATACAACAGTTACGATTATACAATCAAGTCCAGCTAAAGCCAATTTTACGGTGAGTCCAGAATTTAATACGGATGGAACTTTTATTACAGTTAATATAACTGAAGGATATGGTAATTACACCTATCAACTCGAATATCCAAATGGTGCATTAAGTCCAATTCAAACTTCTAATACGTTTACTAACTTAGCAACTGGCGATTATTTTGTAATTATTTATGATACTTTAGGAAATTGTACACCTACAAGAATTGGACCTATTTATATCATTAATTATCCAAATTATTTTACACCAAATGGAGATGGGTTTCACGACACCTGGAACATTTTTGACTTGGCACAACAACCTAAAAGTTTAATTTCTATTTTTGACAGATACGGAAAATTATTGAGACAAATTTCTCCTGCTGGTTCTGGGTGGGATGGGAAATATGATGGAAAAGACTTGCCTTCGACAGATTATTGGTTCTCGGTAGAATTTATGACACAAAGTAAGCAAAAAGCTATTTTTAAATCTCATTTTAGTTTAAAACGATAGAGTAAAGGCATAAAAAAATCCCAAATTCAACTAAGAACTTGGGATTTTATATTTTAATTTGATTTATTATTCAATTTCAGAAATTCTTATAGTATTTACCATTCCTTTATTGGCAATTGGCATAGAAGCTAAGTTAACTACCATATCACCTTTTCTAACGTATTTCTTTTCTTTACAAATTTTATTGATGTCGTCAATAGTATCATCTGTACTTGTAAATTTATCGTAAAAGAATGCTCTTACACCCCAAAGTAAATTTAATTGGGTTACTATTCTTTCGTTTGAAGTAAACACTAAAATATGTGCGTGTGGTCGCCAAGCCGATATTTGGAATGCAGTGTAGCCACTATTGGTTAATGTAGTAACCGCTTTTGCATTAATAGTATCTGCCATAGCAGCAGCGTTAAAACAAATAGATTTTGTGATATATCTTTCGTTTCTTTTTGTTGGCGCGATATGTGGCACACTAATAAGCGGAGAATCTTCTACACTTTCAATAATGCTTGTCATAGTTTCTATAACTTGTACTGGATAATTACCAACAGAAGTTTCACCTGAAAGCATTACGGCATCAGCGCCATCCATAACCGAGTTGGCTACATCATTTACCTCTGCTCTTGTAGGTGTTAAGCTGGTAATCATTGTTTCCATCATTTGAGTAGCAACAATTACTGGAATTCGTGCTAATTTTGCTTTTAAAATTAGTTTTTTCTGAATTAATGGTACTTCTTGCGCAGGTACTTCAACACCTAAATCACCACGAGCTACCATTAATCCATCACAGGCAACAACAATCTCGTCAATATTTTCAACGGCTTCCGGTTTTTCAATTTTAGCAACTATCGGAATTTTATGTTCAGAATGTTCAGCAATTAAATCTTGTAAATCTTTAATATCTTCTTTTGTTCTAACAAACGAAAGTGCCATCCAATCTACTTTGTTTTCACAAGCAAAAATCGCATCTTTAATATCTTTCACTGTCAATGCAGGTAGCGATACTTTTGTGTTAGGTAAATTTACTCCTTTTTTAGATTTTAACGGTCCGCCCTGAATTACTTTACAAACTACTTCATCAACTCTATTGGTTTCAATGGCTTCAAACATAAGTTTTCCATCATCTAAAAGAATTCTTTCTCCAGGATTTACATCTTTTGGAAATTCTTTATAGTTCATATATACTCTGTTTGCAGTTCCAGGAACATCTTCTGAAGTCTGGAAAGTAATAATATCTCCAGGATTTACTAC
>NZ_JBIKJI010000073.1:0-9810 GCF_044361065.1 Flavobacterium sp. | reverse complement strand
TTAATTAGTGATGTAACTACACCAAGTACAACCTGTGCAAATGCCTATCAAAGAGTTCGTACTTGGAATTTTACAGACGGATGTGGCAATACAAGTACTAATTTTGTACAAACCATCACCGTTCAAGACACGACTGCCCCAGTTGTAACAACAACACCAGCAAGTTTAAATGCTACTTTAGAATGTTCAAATGCAACCGCAATAGCTGCTTCATTAGCACAAGTTCCCGTTGCCACTGATAATTGTACTTTATTACCAACCATTAATTTAATTAGTGATGTAACTACACCAAGTACAACCTGTGCAAATGCCTACCAAAGAGTTCGTACTTGGAATTTTACAGACGGATGTGGCAATACAAGTACTAATTTTGTACAAACCATCACCGTTCAAGACACGACTGCCCCAGTTGTAACAACAACACCAGCAAGTTTAAATGCCACTTTAGAATGTTCAAATGCAACCGCAATAGCTGCTTCACTAGCACAAGTACCCGTTGCCACTGATAATTGTACTTTATTACCAACCATTAATTTAATTAGTGATGTAACTACACCAAGTACAACCTGTGCAAATGCCTATCAAAGAGTTCGTACTTGGAATTTCACAGACGGATGTGGCAATACAAGTACTAATTTTGTACAAACCATCACCGTTCAAGACACGACTGCCCCAGTTGTAACAACAGTACCAGCAAGTTTAAATGCCATTTTAGAATGTTCAAATGCAACCGCAATAGCTGCTTCATTAGCACAAGTACCGGTTGCCACTGATAATTGCACTGCATTGCCAACTATTAATTTAGTGAGTGATGTAACCACAACAAGTACAACCTGTGCAAATGCCTACCAAAGAGTTCGTACTTGGAATTTTACAGACGGATGTGGCAATACAAGTACTAATTTTGTACAAACCATCACCGTTCAAGACACGACTGCCCCAGTTGTTACAGGTATATTGCTAGCAATAAATGCAAATGGTTGTACTACAGCTGATGCGCCAGCAGCCTTAACTACAGTAGCTGCATTAGAAACTGCAGGCTTAACAATTTCAGATAATTGTACAGCGGATACTAATTTAGTAGTTACTAGTGTAGATGGAACGGCTACAGGAAATTGTCCAATTACTTTCACAAGAACGTATACAATAAAAGATGGTTGTAACAATACCACAACAGCTATTCAAACAATTACCATAAACGATACGGCTGCACCAGTTATAATAGGCACTTTAACATCAGTAAATATAAGTGGTTGCCCACTAACAGATCCGTCAGCAGCAATGACCACAGTAGCTGCGTTAGAATTAGCAGGAGTAACGATTTCAGATAACTGTACTACGGATGCGAATTTAGTTGTTACGAGTATAGATAGTAATGCAACAGGTATTTGTCCGATTGTATTTACAAGAACATATACAATAAAGGATGCTTGTAACAATGCAGTAACAACAACTCAAACCATCACGATTAGCGATACAACTCCGCCAGATTTTTCAGGTATTTTACCTCAAAATATTACTTTAGAATGTAACCAAACTATTCCATCAGCACCAAGATTAACTGCAACAGACAATTGTACTTCAGTAGTTACAGTTAATTTTACAGAACAAAATATACAGGGTACTTGTCCGAATAATTACAGTATTATTAGAACTTGGGTGGCAACAGATATTTGTGGAAATTCACAAACGCATACGCAACAAATAACAATTCAAGACACAACACCACCAGTTTTTGTTGGAAGTTTTCCAACAATTGAAGTTTTTGCAAAGTGTGATGGCATTCCAGAGGCTCCAGTCTTAACCGCAACAGATAATTGTGGAAGCGCTACAGTAACTTATTCAGAAGTTAAGATAGATGGAGATTGTACAAACAAATATAGATTAGAAAGAACTTGGACGGCAACTGATTCATGTGGTAATGAAACAGAAATTACCCAAACGGTTTACTTAGCTTGTTACGTTACACCATATAATGCCTTGTCTCCTGATGGTGATGGGTTAAATGATGTATTTATTATTGAAGGATTAGAATGTTATCCAAATAACACCGTTCAAATTGTAAACAGATGGGGCGTAATTGTTTTTGATGCTGCATACTATGATAATGTAAATAATGTTTTCAGAGGATTTTCCGACGGTAGATCTACCATTTCAAGAAATGAAAAATTACCTACCGGGGATTATTGGTATATTTTAAAATACGAATATGATTTATACGGAAGAACAAAAGAAAATATTGAAAAAATAGGATATATTTATATTCAAAATGAATAATTAAATGATGAATAGAGAAATAAAAAGTATTGTCATATCTATCAAATTCATTTTGATTGTGACTATAGGATTGCTAAATACTACTAATTTAGTAGCGCAGCAAGATCCCCAGTTTACTCAATATATGTATAATACTATAAATGTAAATCCTGCTTATGCGGGTTCAAGAGGCGTGATGAGTGTTTTTGGAATGTATAGAGCGCAATGGGTTGGGCTAGAAGGCGCGCCAAATACAGCGGCAACATCAATTCATTCACCAATTGAGAATTCAAGAGTTGGATTAGGACTTACAGTTTCTAATGATCAAATAGGGATTTCAGAACGAAATACAGTTTCCACAGATTTTTCATATACCATTAATACTTCAGTTGACTATAAACTATCTTTTGGTATTAAAGGTTCCGCCAGTTTATTAAATGTAGATTATACTAAACTTAATAAATACGATAAAAACGATCCAAAGTTTCAAAATAATATAGATAATCAATTTTCACCAAATATTGGAGCGGGTGTTTATTATCATTCCGATAAATTATATGCTGGTGTTTCTGTGCCTTTTATTTTAGAGACCAAACATTTTGACGACAATACTAATTCAGTGGCTAAAGATGCACTACATTATTATTTTATTGGTGGATATGTATTTGATGTGTCAGAAACGACAAAATTTAAACCCGCATTTTTAATTAAATCCGTAAAAGGAGCGCCACTTCAAGCAGATGTAACCGCTAATTTTATGTTTTTCGATAAATTTGTGCTTGGTGCAGCTTGGCGATGGAGCGCAGCTGCAAGTGCATTGGCTGGTTTTCAAATTGACAGTAATTGGTTTGTCGGATATACATATGATTCTGATACTACAAAATTAGCCAATTATAACTCTGGCTCGCACGAAATCTTTTTAAGATACGAGTTTAAAGGGAAACAAGAAAAAATTATTTCACCAAGATTTTTCTAAAATGATAAATAATATGAAAATAAAAAATAGTATTCAAATTTGTTTATTGGTTTTGACTTTTTTTGGTTATTCTCAAGAAGTACAACTGAAAAAAGCAAATTCAAATTATGAAAATTTTCAATATGTAGATGCCATTAAAACATATGAAAAAGTAGCCAAAAAAGGATATAAATCTGTTGAATTATTTAGTAAACTTGGTGATTCCTATTACTTTCAATCTAAATTAAGAGAAGCTAATTACTGGTATAACGATTTGTTTTTATTAAATGAAAAATTAAATTCAGAATATTATTTTAGATATGCTCAAACATTAAAAGCAGTTGGCGATTATAAAAAAGCCGATGCTATGATGGCGCTTTTTAATGAAGCAAATACTTCTGATGTACGCGCAATGTTATCTAAAGAGCAATATGATTATTTGGAAGAAATTAAAAACAATTCGGGAAGATATAACATACAAAATGCAGGAATTAATTCAGAATTTTCTGATTATGGCACTTCGTTTTATAAAAACACCTTGGTTTTTACCTCTGCACGAGATACGGGTGGTGTTTTTGTGAAAAAGCACAGTTGGACCAATCAGTCATATACAAATATCTACAGTTCAATAATTACAGACAATGGAAATTTGTCTGAACCTGAGAAATTTTCAAAAAAAATTAATTCAAAATACCACGAATCTACTCCCGTTTTTACAAATGATGGAATGACGATGTATTTTACCAGAAACAACTTTTTAAATGGTAAAAAAGGAAGAGATAGTAATAAAGGCATTTTACTAAAATTATATAAAGCAACAAAAAATGGAGAGGAATGGGGCAACGTTTCTGAATTACCATTTAATAGTAACGAGTTTAGTTGCGCACATCCAGCATTATCTCCAGATGAAAAAACATTGTATTTTTCTTCAAATATGCCAGGCACTAAAGGTATGTCTGATATTTATAAAGTTGCAATACTTGATGATGGAACTTTTGGTAAACCAGTTAATTTAGGTGATAAAATTAATACAGAAGCAAGAGAAACGTTCCCGTTTATATCCAATAAAAACGAATTGTATTTTGCTTCAGACGGTCATCCAGGATTGGGAGGTTTAGATGTTTTTATTACACAAATAAAAGAAGACGGGACATATGGTAAAGTAAAAAATGTAGGAGAGCCGGTGAATTCAAATTTCGATGATTTTAGTTTTATTATTGATACCGCTTCAAAAAATGGTTTTTTTAGTTCAAATAGAGAAAAAAACAGTTTAGGTTATGATGATATTTATAAATGTACTGAAACCATACCTGTTCCAAAAGATTGTCAGCAAAATTTGAATGGTGTGGTTATCGATTCAAACACGCAAGAACCAATTCAGGGGGCTAAAGTGGTAATGTTTGATATAAATTATGTAAAATTAGGCGAAGAAATTACTGATATTGAAGGAAAATTTGATTTTGGTTCGGTAGATTGTGGAAATAAATTCCGTATTATACCTGAACAAAAGGATTACGCTACGGTTGAAAATATGGTTATCATTACTAAAGAGTCAGATATGAAAGATTTAAAAATTTCTATGACTCCAAAATTGCAACCAATTGCAGTAGGTAGAGATTTAAGAAGAACGTTAGGAATTGAAATTATATATTTTGATTTAGATAAAGCCAACATTCGTAAAGATGCAGAAGTGGAATTAGCAAAAATATTAGAAGTGATGAAACAATATCCAAGTATGGAAATCGATGTTCGCTCGCATACCGATAGTCGTCAAACTAAAGGATATAATTTAGCGCTTTCAGATAAGCGTGTCAAATCTACCATAAAATGGTTAGTTGCAAATGGTATTGAAGCCCAACGGTTAACAGGAAAAGGTTATGGCGAATCGCAATTAGTAAATAAATGTGCAGACGATATACCTTGTACAGAAGAAGAACATCAAGCCAATAGGCGTAGCGAATTTATAATAACAAAGCTATAATTTTTTTTAAACATTTAACCCCCAAATCAATGATTAAAAAATTTGTAAAATTTAGTTTTATAGCGATAGCTATATTCTTTTTTTCGTGTGCTTCTCAAAAGTCAAAAGAAATATCTTTTAGAGAAGCTCAAAATTATTTTGTAAAAAATACTTTTAAAACAGAGCAGATTGTTTCAAAAAAAATAATTTCTCAAAACGAGTTAAATCATTTTTTTGGAAGCGCTACCGTGATGGGTAGAAATAGAAAACCTACTGAAATTAATTTCGAAACAGAATTTGTTGTAGTTGTTATTTGCCCTGAAACATTTTTCTCAACTCAATTTACTTCTATAAAATTAGTTGAAGAAGAAAGTAAAGTAAATATCCAATATAAAATCACAACTAAAGAAAAGCAAACCTATTCTATTGTGCCTTTTTCTTTAATGATTGTTGATAAAGAACATATAGAAAAACATTTTGTTTTAAAACAATATTAATTTAGTATGGCAACAAAAAACACCATATTTAATATTGTTAAGTCGTTATCAATGAATGAGAAAAGATATTTCAAAATTTATTGTAAACAACACGTTGTAAATGGTCAAAACAAATATGTTTTACTGTTTGATTTGATAGATAATCAATCTATTTTTGATGACGAATTAATAAAAAAAGAACTTAATAAGTTAAATTATTCTATCAATAACTTTTCTTCTGATATTAATTATTTATCTAAAATCCTTTTAAAATGTTTGAATGATTTTCATTCTGAAAAGACATCAGATTTAAAAATTAAACAAAATTTAATTACTATTGAAATTTTATTTTACAAAGGTTTATATGAAGAATGTCTTCAATTAATTTCCAAAACAAAAAGAATAAAATTAGCGAATGAAAATAAAAACTTATTGTCTGATCTTTTAAATTGGGAAAAAAAATGCGTTGGATATTCAAGAGGATTGTTAGGAGCAATTGAAGTAAATAACAAGTTAGATGTTTACTTTGATGATTTAAAAGAAAAAAAAGAACTCACTGATCTTTATTATAAAAGTTATTATTACAAAAATATTATTGGAAAAATTTCTCAAGTTGAACTTGTTTCTGAGTTTAATAATGCGGTTATAATTCCTTTTGAAAAGCAAAAATTTTCATTAACCACCTTACAATCAAACATATTTTATAATTTGATTTATGCCAATTTTTATAAAATAAAAAATGACAAGGAAAATGAGTTGGTTTTTTTAAAAAAAGTGACTACAATTTATGAAGAAAACGAAGAATATAAGTTTGAAAACCCTTTAGACTTTATTTCAATTTACATTCGAATAATTGATATTTGTAAAAAGAAAGAATCTGAAGTTTTTTATTCGGATTTAGTAAGATTAAAAGCGTTTACTTCTATTACTAGTCTGCAAAGTAAAGTTGCAGAAGAACGTATATTTTTACACACTAATCAATTAGAATTAGAACATCTTTTATATATAAATAAAACAAAAGAGGCTTTTGTAATTTTAGAGGTTTTAAAAAGAGCATTGTTGGATAAAAGATATACACTAGAACCTTATTATATTATTTCTACATATTATTTATTTACTGCAGCTTATGTGCTTACAAATAATTTCTCGTTAGCTTTAAAGTATGTGAATAAAATTTTAAATGAACACAGTTTTAATCAAAATCCAAAAGAATTTATACAAGCTGAATTTTTAAATATTATTATTCATTATGAATTAAAAAATTATACTTTAGTTCAAAAGTTCATTGCTAATTTACAGAAAAAATATAGACCAAATTTTAAATTTAGTTATTTTGAAATAGAGATTTTAAAAGCTATAACTAAAATTTCTAAAAACAAACATATTGTTAACGAGAAAGCAGTTTTCACAAAACTGAAAAATGATATATATAAAAAGTATGATGCATCTCAATTAGTTTATAATAATTATTTCAAAATCTATTTCAAATTAATTTTTAAATTTTTCTAACATAAAAAAAGGGCTATCTTAATAAGATAGCCCTTTTCTATTTATTAGTATTTAATTAGTTTTTAATTAAACGTTGAGATTTAATATTCTCACCTTGTTTAACAATTACATTATAAATACCACTTGGTAAATTAGCACCAAGCGCAATTGAATTTAGATTGTCTTTACTGATTGTTTTGTTTTCAATATTTCTTCCTTGAAGATCAAAAACACTAATTTCAACATCAGCATCACTATCAGAAACTAAATTTAATGAGAAGGTTGAAACACTAGGATTTGGATATAAAATTACATTGTAATTTATAACTTTATCTAATGTTTTTTCTTCTGCCATTTTATTTACAATTATATTACAAGCTGTAACATTAAATGCTGAAGAAGTAATTGTGCTTCCATCATTTAAAGTAACAGTTACACTATAGCTACCAGCTTGATTCACTGAAATTGTAGGTGAAGTTTCTCCAGTTGACCATAAATAACTAACAATATTATTGTTGTTTAATAATGATAAAATAGTTGATGAACCATTACAAATTTCATTAAATCCAATTACTACTGAACTATTATTAGCACAATCGTAGTAATTAAAATTAACATCATCAATTAAATTTCCAGATCCTGTAGATTGCCCTGTTACTCCTTCAATTAAAATTCTAACTTTAGTTTGGTTTAGCGCACTACTATAATTTGCTGTAATTTTCTTCCAAAGATTACGAGTAGCCGTTACATTAAACGAATAAATATTAGAGTTATTTATTGGGTCAAAAAGCGTTACTTTAATAGATTCATTTGCAACCGCACGTGCTCTATACATAAAACTCAATTGTAACGATTTATTTGCTAAGACAGTAACATCTTGGTAAATTTTACCTAAAGCACTACCATTTACTTCAATATATTGGTTTCCGTTTGGTACAGGAATACCTAATACATTTTTGTGTACTTCAATTTTGTTATTGTCTGCTAAATTTGACCAACTTGGTACAGAAACTATACCCCAAGATGAAGTTATTGCTGGGTTTTCAAATGATCCATTAACTAATAGATTGTTTGAAGCAGGACAATACGTACATACATAAGTAGTAACAACAATTTGTTTTTCAATACTACATCCGTTACTATTTGAAATAGTTACAGAATAAGTACCAGGCGTTGTTACATTAATTGAAGCTGTTGTAGCACCTGTATTCCATAGATAAATACTACCGCCTGTTGCAGTTAATGTATTTGTTGAGCCAGAGCAGAAAGATGTCGCTCCATTTATACCTGCACTAGTTAAGAAGTCACCAACCACAAAAGGAGCAGAAATAATGCTTGTTCCATTTGCAAACGTAACTTTCACAAAATAACTACCTGGTTGATCAACCGTAATAGAAGATGTTGTAGCACTATTTGACCATAAATAACTTACAGCACCTGTTGCATTTGTTACACTAAGTGTAGCATCATTTTCTTCACAAATATAATTTGAACCAATAATTGTAGCAGTATTCGGACCACAATCTACATAATTTAATGTTACATTATCTAAGTAATTTCCACTGCCTGGATATAATGAAGTAATGGTTTGTAATCTAACTCTAACAGAAGTTTGATTTGCACCAGTTACATAATTTCCAGTAATTTTTTTCCAAATTCCGTGAACTGCAGTTACATCAAATGTATATACATTACTATTGTTCGTTGGATCAGAAAGTGTTACACGTAATTTTTCAGCGCCAACTGCACTTTCTCTAGCTCTATGCATAAAGCTTAATTCTAAAGTTTTATTTGGTAATACTGTAACATCTTGGTGAATGTTACCTCTTTGATTTGCATTTAATTCAACAAATTGAATACCATTTGCTGGAGGCGTCCAACAACCAACACAATAAAGGTTAGCACCCATAATTTCTACTTTATTACCGTCAGCTGCATTTGTCCAGAATGGCATTTGTTCAAAACCATAGTACCCATTTTTAGATGGATTTTCAAACGAACCGTTTTGTAATAAGTTACCAATGGTAGGACAAGCAAAATTACAGTAATTTGTATTGATGATTAAAGAAGTTTCCGCTTCACAACCATTTGCATTAGTAACTGTTACCGAGTAAGTCCCACTAGTATTTACCGAAATAGAAGCTGTTGTAGCACCTGTGTTCCATAAATATGAAGTTCCTTCTGAAGCAGTTAATGTACTTGTTTCTCCAAAACAGAAACTAGTTCCATTAGAAGAAGTAATAGTTGCAATTAAAGCTTCTGGTTCTGTAATTTCTACTGAAGCAGTAGTTTCACATCCATTAGCATCTGTAATTGTAAATTGATGTGGTCCAACAGGTAAACCTAATGGAGAAGGAGAAACAGTATATGGAGCTGTTCCACCAGTAACATTAACAGTTACGTCAGTTGTTCCACCATTACATAAAATAGTTCCTGCAGTAGCAGAAGCTGTTAATGCAGTACCCGTTACATCCCAAGCACAAGAAGTTGTGTTGAATGTTGCTGTTTCATAACAAGCTAATGTAGGTTGAACAGGTTGTGTACCCGTTACATCCCAAGCACAAGAAGTTGTGTTGAACGTTGCAGTTTCGTAACAAGCTACTGTAGGTTGAGTAGGTTGTGTACCCGTTACATCCCAAGCACAAGAAGTTGTGTTGAATGTTGCAGTTTCATAA
>NZ_JBIKJI010000074.1:0-9810 GCF_044361065.1 Flavobacterium sp. | reverse complement strand
GAAATATTGACTGGCGCACCTATTGAATTAGGATATGATAAATACACCAGTCAATATTTCGGAAACAAAGAATTTATACTAAATAGCGTAAATTATTTATTAGACGATAACGGACTTATTAACATTAGAAGTAAAGATGTCACCCTTCCTTTATTAGATAAACAAAGCGTTCAAGACAACTACAGTCAAACACAAATGCTAACTGTGGCGTTACCCATTGTGTTATTAGGAATTTTTGGTTTATTATTTACCTACTTAAGAAAGAAAAAATATAATCGTTAGTTGTTAATAAGTATATTTTTAGATTTAATTGTAACCCATTATATTTGTAAAAGAAAAAAATTAGAAAATGATGAATTTTATAGTATCCAGTTCGTATTTATTGAAACAATTACAAGTTTTAGGAAGTGTTATTAATAGTAACAACACCTTACCTATTCTTGATAATTTTTTATTTGAATTAGATAATAATCAATTACACGTTTCAGCTTCCGATTTAGAAACTACTATGTCGGCAAGCTTAGAAATTGAATCAAACAGCAAAGGAAGTGTTGCTATACCAGCAAAATTGCTATTAGATATTTTAAAAACGTTTCCAGAGCAACCCTTAACGTTCACAGTTGAAGAAAACAGTACTGTTGAAATTAGTTCAAATTCTGGTAAATATGCGATTGCATATGCTGCTGGTGAAGAATTTCCAAAAGCAGTTGCGTTAGAAGACCCTTCTACAACTATTGTTCCTGCAGAAGTATTAGCAACAGCAATTGGTAAAACCATTTTCGCAACAGGAAACGACGATTTACGCCCTGTTATGAGTGGTGTATTTTTTCAATTTTCTACAGAAGGATTAATTTTCGTAGCTACAGATGCACATAAATTAGTAAAATATGCTCGAGCAGATGTAAAAGCATCTCAAAGTGCCGAATTTATTATGCCTAAAAAACCTTTAAATATTTTAAAAGGAATTTTAGCCACTTCAGATGCAGAAGTTAAAGTAGAATATAATGATTCTAACGCTACCTATTCATTTGAAAACTACATCTTAACGTGTCGTTTAATTGATGGAAAATATCCAAATTACGAAGCAGTAATTCCAAAAGAAAATCCAAATAAATTAATATTAAGTCGTGTTACTTTTTTAAATTCGGTTCGTCGTGTAGCTATTTTTGCTAACAAAACTACGCACCAAATTCGTTTAAAAATTGCAGGAACAGAATTAAATATTTCAGCAGAAGATATAGATTATTCAAACAAAGCAGACGAACGTTTAACGTGTGATTACCACGGAGACGATTTACAAATTGGTTTCAATTCTCGTTTTTTAACCGAAATGTTAAACAACCTAACAAGTGATGAAATTCAATTAGAAATGTCATTACCAAACAGAGCCGGAATCCTTACTCCTATTGATGGATTAGATGAAGGCGAAACTGTTACTATGTTAGTAATGCCAGTAATGCTTAATAACTAAAAAAATTACAACCAACCTAACTACTATTTAAAACCACAATTGCTTTTAGCTTTTGTGGTTTTTTTATTGGTGTTTGGGTACACAGATGAAGCAGATTAGAATGAATTAAACTGATTTTTTAATTTGATAATTCGTTACATAAAAATAAACCCAACGTTTGTCACCCTGAAAGGGTCTCACGCAATACGCTTCACTTTTGTAATTAAACAAACTAAAAGAGATCCTTTCAGGATGACAAACGTTGTGGTCATTGTGTGTGGTTACTGAGTTACTCAAATCTTCCGGTGGCTGAGGCACTCGAAGCCACCGGAAATTTCAATGGCAGCTTCGAGAGCCTCAGCCACAAGTAACTAATTAACTCCTCAAAAAAAACTATTCACTTATTACTACTTACTAATAACTAAAATTTTATCTTTGCCAAGAAACAAAACGTATCATATGATTTTACAAGAAACCATAGTTGCCTTAGCTACGCCATCTGGCGCTGGAGCAATTGCTATTATTCGATTATCTGGGAAAGACGCTATTAGTATCGCTACCGAGGTATTTCAATCGGTTTCTGGTAAAAATATTGCGGTGCAAAAAACGCATACCATTCATTTAGGACATATTATGGATGGTGCAAAAACATATGATCAAGTATTACTTTCCATTTTTAAAGGTCCAAATTCATATACAGGCGAAAATCTAGTAGAAATTTCTTGTCACGGTTCTGTTTTCATTCAACAACAAATCATTCAATTACTGCTTCGTAAAGGAGCGAAAATGGCGCAAGCAGGAGAATTTACTTTACGTGCCTTTTTAAACGGAAAATTAGATTTATCGCAAGCAGAAGCTGTTGCCGATTTAATCGCATCAGATAACGAAGCAAGTCATCAAATTGCTATGCAACAAATGCGTGGTGGATTTAGTAATGAAATTGCGAAACTTCGTGAAGAATTATTAAACTTTGCTTCCTTAATTGAATTGGAATTAGACTTTGCTGAGGAAGATGTTGCTTTTGCAGACCGAACCGCTTTTAACGAATTATTAGCACGTATAGAATTTGTTTTAAAACGTTTAATTGACTCATTTGCAGTAGGAAACGTAATTAAAAACGGTATTCCTGTAGCCATTGTAGGCGAACCCAATGTAGGTAAATCAACCTTATTGAATGCTTTATTAAACGAAGAACGCGCCATTGTTTCTGACATTGCGGGAACCACCCGAGACACCATTGAAGATGAACTGGTAATTGACGGCATTGGTTTCCGATTTATTGATACCGCTGGAATCCGTGAAACGAAAGATGTGGTGGAAAGCATCGGAATTCAAAAAACATTTGAGAAAATTGAACAAGCGCAAGTGGTTCTTTATTTAATTGATAGTTTACAATTGATAATTGAAAATGAAAACAAATTTAAAATTGAAATTGAAAAAATCAAGAATAAGTTTCCTCAAAAACCACTTGTAATGATTATTAATAAAATAGATTTTTTAAACGAAGAGCAACATAAACTCCTTTCAGAAAAATTATCCATTATTAATTATCCATTATCCATTTCAATTTCTGCCAAAGAAAAAACAGGCATTGACGAACTTAAACACACCTTGCTTTCATTCGTAAACACAGGTGCTTTACGAAATAATGAAACCATTGTAACCAACTCACGTCATTACGATTCGTTATTAAAAGCGTTAGAAGAAATTCAAAAAGTAAAATGGGGCTTAGATGCTGGAATCTCATCTGATTTAATGGCAATTGACATCAGAAGTGCTTTATATTTCTTTGGTGAAATTACGGGTGAAGTAACTAACGATGAGTTACTTGGCAATATTTTTGCTAACTTCTGTATCGGAAAGTAACATGAAAAAAGCCAATTCAAAATGACTTCTAAATTGGCTTTACTATTATAAATAATGTTTTAATTAATCCTCGTCCGTTTCTTCTATCGTATTCGTTTCTAAATTAGTTCCAACGGTTGCGTTAGCTCTAATTTCTGTATGACGAACTTCTCCACCAGTTGTACCCGTTTGTTTTCCTAAGAACACAGCCACTAAAGCGACAACAAAAGCAAAATAAGAAACTAAATTTGCTTTAGCGTGCTTTTTAAAATTTAAATACAATCCTACTAAAGAAATTCCCGCTAAAACATACAATACTAAAGCCAATTTCTCAGCCATTTCTTCATGTTCATGAATAATTTGATCCGTTATAGAAGGTAAATTTTCAGCAATTTCTTCGGCTCCTTCGCCAGTAAACATACTCGCAAAGCCAAAAATAGCCGAAATACAAAAAAGTACATACGCTACATTTTTTATAACGTTGTTTTTCATTACAATCCCTGAAATTAAAATTCCTAATCCAAAAATGGTTCCAATAATTGGAAAGTGGTTTACCACCATGTGTACATGTGCATCGTTCATAATAATATGTTTAATTTAATTATTGTTTTAAAATTAACTTAAAGTTAATTTATTGTATATTTGATTAAAATTTTAAACTCATGAAAAGCATTCTAAAATATCATTTAGTATATACAAATATAGCGATTTTTTATTTGATTGTAAGCTTTTTAACCCGAATAATTTTACTATTTCATCCTATCACACAAAGTAAATTTTCTGGTATAGAAATCTTAAAAATTTTTGGATTTGGACTTGTATCCGATTTGTTTATTTTCGTATTTGTAGGTACGGTTTTATGGTTATACTTGCTGTTTTTATCCAATTCAAAATTTAAAAAACCTTACGGATATATTATTTTAGGTGTATTTGTATCAATTTTACTTTACATTCTTTCTGGTAAAAGTATTTTAAGTGAATACGGTGGTGTAGTTCCAGAAATAGGAATTGCTTTTGTAAGTTTAAAAACTATATTTTTTGCAGCCTTATTGTTTAATGAAAAATACAGAAAACAAATTCGGTTAGCTTTATTTTCTTTAACTATTTTCTTATTTGTTTTATTAATTATACAAAATGCAGTTAGCGAATTCTTCTTTTGGAATGAATTTGGTGTAAGATATAACTTCATAGCTGTAGATTATTTAGTGTACACCAATGCTGTTATTGGAAATATTATGGAATCTTATCCAGTGGTGCCGCTTTTTGCATCAGTAGGTATATTATCGTTTGCAGCTACATATATAATAATAATAAAATCAAAATCGTATTTGGAGAATTTACCTAATTTTTCAAATAAACTAAAAATTATTGGAGTACAAATACTATTGCTCGGTAGTGCTTTCCTTATTCTTCCTGTTATTACTTCTCAACAAAATAGTTCGAATGTATTTGCAAATGAACTACAAAGTAATGGGCTTCAAAAATTCTATAAAGCATTTACCAATAGCGAATTAGATTATTTTGAATTTTACGAAACGCTCCCCGAAGAAGAATTGGCGCAATTTGAGGCAATAGTGAATGTGAATTATAAAAATAATACGATTAACATTACTTCTGAAGGAACGGAAATAAAGAAAAATGTTGTATTAATAACCGTAGAAAGTTTAAGTGAAGAATTTATGAAACACTACGGAAATCAGAATAACATTACACCTTTCTTAGATCAATTAGCTGAAGAAAGTCTGTTTTTTACCAATCTATATGCCACTGGAAATAGAACCGTTAGAGGATTAGAAGCGGTTACCTTATGCTTACCACCCACTCCTGGAGAAAGTGTAGTAAAACGAAAAGACAATAAAAACAAATTTACTACAGCTAGCGTTTTTAATTCTAAAGGGTATACTTCAAAATTTTTATATGGTGGCGATGCGTATTTTGATAATATGCAAGACTTTTTTGGAGGAAATGGATATGATATTGTAGACAAATCCAGCTTAAAACCAAACGAAATTTCATTCTCTAATATTTGGGGCGTTTGTGATGAAGATATGGCTAAAAAAGCGATTCAAGTTATGAATGAAGAAGCTAAAACAGGGAAACCTTTCTTTAATCATTGGATGACAGTAAGTAATCACCGACCTTTTACTTATCCAGAAGGAAAAATTAGCATTTCAGGTACTGCAAAATCAAGAGAAGGTGGTGTTATGTACACCGATTATGCGTTGAAACAATTTTTTGAAATGGCAAAAAAACAAGCCTGGTTTAAAAACACAGTATTTGTTATAGTAGCCGATCATTGCGCCTCAAGTTCTGGAAAAACGGAATTACCAATGGATAAATATAGGATTCCTGCCTTTATTTATGCTCCTGGATTTATTCAACCGCAAAAGATTGACAAATTAGTTTCTCAAATTGATGTAATGCCAACCGTTTTAGGTATTTTGAACTTTAAATACCAATCTAAATTTTTCGGAAAAGATGTTTTAAATACAAATTACATACCAAGAGCTTTCATTGCAACCTATCAAGATTTAGGATATATAAAAGATGATGTTTTAACGATAATTTCACCTATTAAAAAAACAAAACAGTTCGATTTAATTCAACAAAAAAACGAAGCGTTAACTACTGAATACAGTATTATTTATGAAGAAAAACCGAAAACAAAAATAGATGATAAATTGAGAAAAGAGACCATTGCCATCTATCAAACCGCCTCTCATATTTTAAAAACAAAAAAATATGAGAAAATTAAATAGTTAATCAAAAAAAGCACTGAAATTCAGTGCTTTTTTTATCTATTTAAGTATTTCTTCTAAAACTTCAGATTGCGTGCCGTTTGGCATGGTTATTTTTAACTTTTGAGCTAAAGTTGGCGCTATTTGTGTAATTGTTTTTTTGCTAAACGATTCTCCTTTTTTAATTTTCCATCCATAAAACAGGCAAGGCACGTGTGTGTCATAAGAATAAGGCGAACCGTGCGTAGTTCCTGTTGAAGAATATTCCATAAAACCAGGCTTAAATAACAAGACTAATTCGCCGTTCTGTTTTGGATCATAACCATTTGAAATAATTTGTAACAATTGATTATTTGAACCCGAATTTTGAATTTCTTCTTCTGTAAAAACATTACTAATAAAGTTTTGCGAAAGTAAAAACGTTTTGAATTTTTGTTTTACATCATTTAAAACAAGTCCCTTTTGATTTACTTTTTCTTTATTTATAAAAATATTGAAATTTGAATAATCTAATAACAAATTTTCGCCAAACGTTTTTTGAGAAAAATCGATAATACTTTGTTGTATGTTTTTACTATTTAAAGTTTCTACCTCGTATTTATTATCTTTTAAATACGTAGCGTTTTCAGCACCAGCATGATCTGCTGTCAAGAAAACTAAATAGTTTCCTTTGCCTACTTTTTCATCTAAATATGATAAAAAATCGGCTATTGTTTCATCTAAACGTAAATACGTGTCCTGTAATTCTATGGAACGTGGGCCTAAAACATGACCAACATAATCTGTAGAGGAGAAACTTAGAGTTAAAAAATCAGTAATTTCATCTGCACCCATTTTCTCATTTTCGATGGCTTTTTTTGCAAAATCTGCAATTAAATTATTGCCGTATGGTGTAGTTCTTAATACTCCGGCATCATTATTTGTAAACATTTCTTTCGTATCGTATGGAAAAAAAGGTGTTTTCTTAAATAATTTCCCTTCGTATGGATTGTTATCGTTTAAACTTTCGTTGTAAATTTCTTTTGGTTTAAATAAATCCCAACCTTTTTCAATATATTTTAAATAGTTTTTTTCTTCATTAAATTGAATCGTCCAATCTGGTAATTTATTTCCATAAAAAGAACTCGAGATAAAATTTCCTGTTTTTGTATACCAAAACGCCCAGTCAGCAAAATGTCCGGCTGGTAAAATTGCCCCTCTGTCTTTAATACTGATTCCAATTACCTTACTTTTAAAATTTGTAGCTAATTTTAATTCATCTGTAATTGTTGTGCTAAAAAGATTTTTTGGCGACATTTTTCCTTCAGATTCCGTTCCTTCTACTAAAGTGCTAACGGATGCATCATCAGTACAATACATTTCTTTGCCAGTAGCTTTATTAAACCAATCGTTACCTACAATTCCGTTAACATTTGGTAACGCGCCAGTAAAAATCGCTGCGTGCCCAGGAGCTGTATATGTTGGCATATAATTGTAATGCATATTATGAAAGGTGAATCCTTTTGCCATTAATTTTTTAAAACCATTGTTTGAAAAATCATTTGAAAAACGATACAGGTATTCCGTTTTCATTTGATCTACCACAATTCCAACCACTAATTTTGGTTTCTCTTGTGCATTTAAAACAAAACTGAATAAAATTAAAAAGAAATATAAATGCTTTTTCATAAAATAAATTTTTACAAATATATGAAAAAATAGGGGAAATATTTTTTCAGAACAAAAAAATATGACTAAATTTGTCAAGACAAAAAAAGTAACTAATGAAAAACATATTAAGAAACGCCAGATTAGAAAATCAATTACGAACAATTGATGTTGCAATAGCGCTTGATATTGATCAATCTTTAATCAGTAAATATGAAAATGGTTCAAGAAAACCAACCAAAGAACAACTGCTAAAATTGTCAGAAATTTTACAATTAAATTACGAAGACTTATTAATTACTTGGCTTAAAGAAAGAATTTATGACGAAATAGGTCAAGATGAATATGCTTTAAAAGCAATGATGATTGCTGAGGAAGAAATTAGATATTATGCATCATTTAAAAGACAGAAATTATCTGACGATTTAGAAAATATTCTTTTAAAAATAGATGAACTAAAAAAAGAATTAGATAGATACAGAAATAACGATAGTTTTAGAATTACTCAAGCATTAGAATTAGAATACACTTTTGAAAGCAATAAAATCGAGGGCAATACTTTAACCTTACAAGAAACAGATTTTATAATCAACGAAGGACTTACTATTTCTGGAAAAAGTATGCGTGAGCATTTAGAAGTTTTAAATCATAATGAAGCTATTGATTATATTAAAGATTTGGTTCAAAATGAAATTTCAATTTCTGAAAGACAAGTGCTATCCATTCATAATTTAATACTGAGAGGTATTTATCCGGAAGATGCTGGAAAATATAGAAAAGCGCAAGTTATGATAAAAGGCAGTAAACATTTACCTCCACAACCTTTTTTGGTTCCAAAAGAAATGGAAGAACTCTATTTATGGTACTTTGAAAATAAAAAAAGGTTACACCCAGTAATTTTAGCTGCGGAAATGCATGAACGTTTGGTTTGTATTCACCCTTTTATTGATGGAAATGGAAGAACTTCGCGCTTGTTAATGAATTTAATTTTACTTCAAAATGGCTATGTTATTGCTAATATCAAAGGTGAATTAATGTCCAGAATGAAGTATTATAACGCTTTAGAAAGTTGTCATGCAGAAAAAAATAAAGAAAACTTTTTATTATTTATTGCGCAAACAGAATTAGATTGTTTGGAACGCTATATTTCAATTTTAAAACCGTCAAATTAATTGGCGGTTTTAATTTTTATTTTCTAATAAGGGTACAAATTTAAAATCCCCATATTCGGTTTTTTCAAATTGCGTTTCGTTTTTTCGTATCAAAAGGGTCATAATTTGCTCTGTTTCTCCAACAGGAATCACTAACCTACCACCAATTTTTAATTGCGACATTAATGCCTGAGGAATTGATGGTGCACCGGCCGTTACAATAATACTGTCAAACGGAGCATAATCTGGCAAACCTTTATAACCGTCTCCAAATGAAAGCAATTTTGGAATAACGTTAATGCTTAATTTCGAAAGTAAATTTTTTGTTTTTTTAAACAATTCATTTTGTCGTTCAACAGAATATACTTTAGCTCCCAATAAACACAAAACGGCTGTTTGATACCCACTACCCGTGCCTATTTCCAAAATTTTATGATCTTTTTCTACTTGTAATAATTCCGTCTGAAAAGCTACGGTATAAGGTTGCGAAATGGTTTGGTCTGCTCCTATAGGAAACGCTTTGTCTTGGTAAGCAAAATTTTCAAAACTAGAGTCAATAAACAAATGACGAGGAATTTTGGCAATAGCATCCAATACATTTTTATCTGTAATTCCCTTTTCTTCTAACTGTTTTACGAGTTGATTTCTAAGCCCTTGATGTTTGTTTGTATCTTTCAATTTTTGAAGTAAATTAGTGATGTAAAATTAGATGGAATTTTCCCAAAAAACAAGAAAATTAAACACCAAAATCTAAAACCAAAATTAAAATCTGAAAATTAAATTGTTAAGAAAAAATTGAAATCTGAAAATGTTGGAATTTGGAATTTTAAAATCTTGTAAATTCTTATTTTATTACTATTTTTGATGAAATTTATTTTTATGTTAAAAGTCGGAGTTTTAGGTGCTGGTCACTTAGGAAAAATACATTTACGATTATTAAATCAGTCAGAAAAATACGAATTAGTTGGTTTTTTTGATC
>NZ_JBIKJI010000072.1:0-9917 GCF_044361065.1 Flavobacterium sp. | reverse complement strand
CCTATTTCCACCAAAACCGGACAATGATCTGAGTGTTTTGCTTCTGGTAAAATTAAGGCTCTTTTTATTTTTTCTTTTAAAGGTTCGGCAGCTAAACAATAGTCAATTCGCCAACCTTTATTGTTGTTTCTTGCATTTGCTCTATAACTCCACCAACTATAATTATGCGGTTCTTTATTTAGATGACGAAATGTATCAATCATACCTGTCTTCATAAAACCGTCTAACCAAGCACGTTCTTCGGGTAAAAATCCTGATGTTTTTTCGTTTCCTTTTGGATTATGAATATCAATAGCTTCGTGACAGATATTATAATCGCCACAAACAACTAAATGCGGAATTTCTTGTCGCAAGTTTACGATATAATCCTGAATGTCGTCCATATATTGAAACTTATATCCAAGTCTGTCATTATTGGTTCCGGAAGGCAAATACATACTCATTACTGAAAGGTTTTCAAAATCCACACGAAGGTTTCTTCCTTCAAAATCCATACTTTCAATTCCTGTACCAAATACGATATTTTTAGGTTCGGTTTTACATAAAATGGCGACACCACTATACCCTTTTTTTTGTGCAGAAAAATAATATTGATACGGATAACCCGCAGCCGTGATTTCATCTGTTGGAATTTGATCTTCCGTAGCTTTGATTTCTTGTAAACAAATTACATCTGGGTTAGCACTTTTTAGCCATTCAATAAACCCTTTGGTTATGGCTGCTCTAATTCCGTTTACATTATAAGAGATAATCTTCATTAACTATTTTAAGTTTTAAAACTGTAATAAATTTTTAATTTCAAACCTACTTTTGCTTATTTTCAGAATGTACGATTGTGTTTAAAAATCTAATTCTCAAAAATAGAAAAAGTTTTCAATAAAATGTGTCATTAAATGAGTAATTTATAAAAAATTTAGCAAAAAACGCCAATTATTAAATTGTTGGCAATTGTTACAGCAAGTTATACGGAAATTGAATAGAATTGTTATCTTTGTTTCTCTGTCAAAACACAAATAAATGGGATTAGTTACTGCAAAAGAAGTAGCGAAAGCGATAAAAACGGATAAGTATGGTTTTGTTGGAACTTTTTCTGGGTGGTTGCTCATGAAAGTTCTCAAAATTTCTACACTCAATAAAATATACAATCGAAATAAACATTTAAGTGATTTAGAATTTTTGAATGCTATTTTAGATGAGTTTCAAATTAAATTCGAAATTCCGGAAGAAGATTTAAAACGTTTACCAAAAGACGGCGCTTATATCACTATATCTAATCATCCTTTAGGTGGAATTGATGGTATTTTATTATTGAAATTAATGTTAGAACGCGAACCTAATTTCAAAATAATTGCCAATTTTTTATTGCACAGAATTGAACCGATGAAACCGTACATTATGCCGGTAAATCCGTTTGAAAATCATAAAGACGCTAAATCGAGTGTAATTGGAATAAAAGAAACATTACGTCATTTAAGCGATGGAAAACCTTTAGGGATTTTTCCAGCAGGAGAAGTTTCCACCTATAAAGATGGAAAATTAATTGTAGATAAACCTTGGGAAGAAGGTGCCTTAAAAATTATTAAAAAAGCAAAAGTCCCTGTTGTTCCTATTTATTTTCACGCTCAAAACAGCAAGTTATTTTACAGTTTATCTAAATTAAACGATACGTTACGAACGGCAAAATTACCAAGCGAATTACTAACTCAGAAAAACCGAGTAATTAAAGTTAGAATTGGAAAACCCATTTCGGTTAATGAATTGAATGAATACGAAAGTATTCCAGAATTAGGAAATTTTTTAAGAAAGAAAACTTATATGCTTTCTAATTCGTTTGAGGAAGAAAACTTTAAGTTGACATTTCCAAAATTCACCAGCCCGAAAGCAGCGAAACAAATTGTAAAACCTGCCAATCACGAACAAATTATTGAGGAAATTAACTTCTTAAAAGAAGGCGATTATCAATTATTGCAAAGTAAAAACTATAAAGTATTTTTAGTTACTGCCGAAAAAATTCCAAATATTTTACACGAAATTGGTCGTTTGCGAGAAATTACTTTTAGAGAAGTAGGCGAAGGCACAAATGAAGCAA
Source organism: Flavobacterium sp. (assembly GCF_044361065.1). GTDB lineage: Bacteria > Bacteroidota > Bacteroidia > Flavobacteriales > Flavobacteriaceae > Flavobacterium. Next base: position 7,828 of record NZ_JBIKJI010000072.1, on the reverse strand, counting down.
TTGATTTAGATAAATACGACCAATACTATCACCATATGTTTTTATGGGATGATGACGCTCAAATGATTGCCGGAGCATATAGAATGGGATTTGGCTCGAAAATATTTCCGAAATATGGTTTAGAAGGTTTTTATTTAAATGAACTATTTAAATTTGAACCCGAATTAAATGATATGATGAGTCAATCTATTGAAATGGGAAGGGCTTTTATTATATCGCAATACCAACAAAAACCAATGCCATTGTTTTTACTTTGGAAAGGAATTGTACATACTACTTTACATTATCCGGAACATAAATTTTTAATTGGTGGCGTGAGTATTAGTAATCAGTTTTCTGAATTTTCAAAATCGTTAATGATTGAATTTATGAAATCTAATTATTATGACCCGTATGTTGCGCAATATATAAAACCGAAAAAAGAGTTTAAGGTAAAATTAAAAGACGCAGATAAAGATTTCGTTTTCAATGAAACTGAAGCCGACTTAAATAAATTTGATAAAATTATAGATGAAATTGAACCAGGTTCGTTGCGATTACCTGTTTTAATAAAAAAATACATCAAACAAAATGCGAAAGTTGTAGCGTTTAATGTTGACCCAATGTTTAATAATGCTATTGATGGATTGATGTATATTAAAATTTCAGATATTCCAGAAAGCACGGTTAAGCCTGTAATGGAAGAATTTCAAGCCGAATTAGAAAGAAAACATAAAGGCTAATATTTATTTTTTTTAAAATCTTAACGCCAAATAGATTGTTTCAAAACCGAATCTAAATTATTGTCTTTGATGAAGAAAAACAATCTAATTAAGTGATAGATTCCTAATAATACTCCCATAAAATAAGCAAGCTTCATACTGTAAAATAATTTATCAAAAAATGGTTTTTTATAAATTAATTCTGCAATAAGTTTAAACAAAACCAAGAGACAAAAAAATACAAAAAGTGGTCCAAATAGATGATGAAATAAACTTCTATAAATATCGCCTTCGTAAAAATATACAATAGATTTTGTAATTCCACATCCTGGACACGGAAAACCAGTTAACATTTTGAACGGACATAAAGATTGTTCGTTATCTAAATTTCCTGAATTATTTTGTTGTATAAAAAAAGGAACAATTAGTGTAACAAGTACACCAATTATTCCTAAAATTCTATTTTTTATAAAAGGTTTAATTGTATAATTTATTTATATCACCTTGAATAATCATTGCTGAAACCATTGGAAAGAAAAAACCTAAAATCAATAAAAGTACTGATTCATCTTTTTGAGGTTGACCCGTTAATTCGTATATTTTCGGAAGAGCTTCTTTTCCTGCTACCCAATAATAATATAAATTAATTGGCATACAGCATCCCGCTAATATAGCAACTGGTGAAGATATAACTTCTTTTCCTGCAGCGGCATTCATTACTTCAGCGGCTTTTATGTTCCAATAAATCAAGTACAATCCGCAAGTTAAAATTCCAAAAATCAACACCAATACTGGATCTACTTTAAATACGGGAAGATTTGGTTTTGGGTTATTCCACTCCTCTTGTTTTGTAACTTCATTCATAATTTTATAGTTTTAGTTTTTGATTAGATGTCTATTTTTTTATTTTGTTACATACACTCGCAAAATTTTATCTACAATAACTTGCGCAAGATTTTCTTTACTTTCAATTGTCCAACCTGCTATATGTGGTGATAAAATTACATTATTAGCGTTTAACAAGTATTCAAAAGCTTCTGGTTTTTCACCTTCAAATAAGGTTTCAAAAGATAGTTTTTCGTATTCTAAAACATCTAAACCTGCACCTAAAATTTTACCGGATTGTAATGCAGAAACTAAATCGGTAGTGACTACGCATTTCCCTCTTGCGGTATTTATAAACCAAAATGGTTTTGAGAATTGATTGATAAACGTAGTATTTACCATTTTATCGGTTTCTGGTGTCCACGGAATGTGTAAACTTAACACATCTGCTTTTTGTTGTATTTCTTGTAAGGAAACTTGTTTCGCATTTGAATCGCCAACATTTGGTAAAATATCACAACACAAAACTTCTACATCAAAACCGCTTAGTTTTTTTGCGAAAGATTTTCCCATATTTCCATATCCAATAATTCCAACTGTTTTTCCGTCCAATTCTGTTCCGCGATTGCTTTCACGATTCCATTGTCCGGATTTTACTTCCTTATCCGCAATATTTAAGTTATTAAAAAGGGATAAAATCATTCCTAAAGCGTGATCGCCTACAGCTGAAGCATTTCCTTCAGGAGCGGCAATTAGCTTAATGTTTTTACTTTCGGCATATTCGCAATCGATACTTTCTAAACCGGCACCTACACGTGCAATGAATTGTAAGTTTTTTGCTTTATCAATAAAGGTTTTATCAATTTTAAATCGGCTTCTAATGACAATTCCGTGATAGTTTTCTATTTTACTTTCTACTGCTTCTTTGGTGGAAGTATAATCTGCTTCATTAATGAAACCAGCCTTTTCTAATTGCTCCCAAAGCAACGGATGATTGGTGTCAAGATGAAGAATTTTAATCGTAGAAATAGTTTGCATAGAATTCATTTTGAAAACGGAAAGTTAGATTATTTCGAAGAGATTCGCAATTTTTTAAATAAGAAACACGTAAACTCTAACACAGATTGACACAGATTTCACTAATTTACAAAACGAAAATAGTTCTTGAGACCCTTTCAGGGTGACAAACTAAACGATGATTTTAGGAATACAGATGTTAATAATTTGAATCAAAAAGCTTAAGAAATTAGTTTATTGACCTATTAAAGCATTGTCGTAATTTGCATATACTTCTTTTATTTGATTAAAAATATCAAATAATTCGTTGTGTCCGTCGGTGGTAACTAAGCGTTGTTTGTATGGTTTAAAATCTTGAATGCCTTTGAAATAATTGGTATAATGACGACGCATTTCTACGATTCCAACGCGTTCGCCTTTCCATTCCATTGACCAGATTAAGTGATTTTGAGCAGCTTCTACTCTGTCTGCAACAGTTGGCGGGGCTAATTTTTCACCTGTTTTGAAAAAATGCTTGATTTCGTTAAAAATCCAAGGGTAACCAATGGCGGCACGACCAATCATCATTCCGTCTAAACCAAATTTATTTTTATATTCTAACGCTTTTTCTGGAGAATCGATATCGCCATTTCCGAAAATAGGCATAGAAATTCGTGGATTGTTTTTAATACGTTCTATATGTGTCCAGTCGGAGTGCCCTTTATACATTTGAGCGCGCGTTCTGGCGTGAACGGTTAAGGCTTGTACGCCAATATCTTGCAAACGTTCGGCTACTTCATCAATATTTATAGAACTTTCGTCCCAACCCAAACGGGTTTTTACAGTAACTGGCAAATGTGTGGATTTGATTACCGCTTTGGTTAATCGAACCATTAAGTCGATGTCTTTTAAAACTCCTGCGCCAGCACCTTTACACACTACTTTTTTAACGGGGCAACCAAAATTAATATCTACCAAATCTGGTTGAACGGTTTCTACAATTTTTGCAGAAAGTGCCATTGCTTCTTCGTCGCCACCAAAAATTTGAATACCTACTGGTCGTTCGTAATCGAAAATATCGAGTTTCATTCTGCTTTTCATTGCATCACGAATTAAACCTTCAGAGGAAATAAATTCAGAATACATTAAATCTGCTCCGTGCATTTTGCACAAACGGCGAAATGGCGGATCGCTTACGTCTTCCATAGGGGCAAGAAGTAAAGGATAATCGGGCAAAATTATGTTTCCTATTTTTGGCATAGTGCAAAGGTAGTACAAAAGTTTATTTTAAACACATAGGCACATAGATTTTTGGAAATCGTATAGACGCTACGCTGAAAATAACTTACAATAGACTGGATTAAAAAATCTGTGTGAATCTGTGTAATCCGGGGTAAAAAAAATTAAACACATAGGCATTTTAATGGGTACACGGATTGAACGGATTGAACGGATTTACTCAAATTTTAATAAAAATCTGTGTGAATCTGTGTAATCCGTGGTAAAAAAATAAACACATAGGCACATAGATTCTTTGAAATGCGATAAGACGCTACACTCAAAATAACTCACAATAGACTGGATTAAAAAATCTGTGTAAATCTGTGTAATCCGTGGTAAAAAAATAAACACATAGGCACATAGATTCTTTGAAATGCGATAAGACGCTTCGCTCAAAATAGTTCACAAAAGATTGCGTTCAAAAAATCTGTGTAATATTTGTAATCCGTGGCAAAAAAAAACATATAAGCACTTTAATGGGTACAGAGGTTGAGTCGATTTTACGGATTTTCGCTGAAAGTTTTTTGAAAACAATTGTTGTGTTTTAGCCCCGATAGGAGCGGCATCTTTTTCTTTTGTTGCCTTCGAGTACCTCAGGCAACAAAAGAAAAAATATAGCGGATAGCGGGACCGAAAGTCTTCTGGAAATAAGGGTTTTGCTCCTAAAAATTATTTAGGTTTTAACCAACTTTTTGGATTTAGAACCGTTGTATTCTGATTGATAACAAATTTTAATACCGAATTCCCTTTGGCATTTGTTTTAATTTTGCCCAACGTTTGTTTTGCCGTAACTTTATTTCCTACAGAAACCGAGACGCTACTTAAATTACTATATGCGGTAAAGAAATCTCCGTGACGCACCAGTACCGTATAAGTATTTGTGGTTTGAGACACTTGTACGCCAGAAACTTCGCCAGCAAAAACGGCACGTGCCGATGAACCAGAATCCGTAGTGATGTCGATTCCACTGTTATGAATCACAATATTGCTATAATCTGGATGTGGTTGATCGCCATATCCAGTGGAAATATATCCTTTTTCTGTTGGCCAAGGCAATTGCCCTTTGTTGGCTTTAAAACTATCTGAAGATAATTTTCCTTCAGGTGTTAATTCAATTTTTGTTGAAGAAACCGGTGCTGTTTTTACAGGCGCGGTATTCCCTGAAGCAGTTGCTGCCGCTTTTTTCTTAGCAGCATTCTTTTTGTTTTCTGCAGCAATCGCATCGTTAATCATTTTTTTGATTTTTTTATCGATGGATTTTCTTTCTTTATCCATTTTAGCGATATCTGCTGCAATTTTTTTCTTATCTTTTTGTATAAGTTTTGCCGTTTCTACTTTTTCTTGTTTTAGTTTTTCGTGTTCGGCTTTGATTTTTGTTTTTTCAACAATAACCACTTCTTTTTCTTTTTTGTTGGTTTGTAATTCGCCAACAGCGACACCTAATCGGGCTTGTTTTACTTTGATTTCTTCAGCTTGACGTTTTCTGTACCCTGCATATTGTTTCATATACTGTACGCGCTTGTAGGCTTGCAAAAAACTTGTAGAAGACAACACAAACATAAATCGGCTTTGTTCAGAGCGACTTTTGTATGATTTCACAATCATTTTTGCATAATCTTCCTTCATTATTTTTAAATCTTTATTTAACTTATTAATTTCTAATTGCGTTAAATAAATATTGTCGTCTAAAATTCGTGCTTGTTTGGCGATTGTAGAAATGATTTTTTCGGAAATTCTAATTTGAGCATCTTGTCCCGCAATTTCTTTCAAAACGGATTTTTCCTTTTTCTTTTCGTTCTGAAGTTTAATCTTTAACTCGGCTGATTCTCTTAAAAGTTGTTCTTTTCTTTGTTCTAATTTTTCTTTCTCATCAATTTGTGCTATTGCTGAAAAGGAGAAAAAGAGTACGAATAGGGATAAAAGAAATTTGTTCATTCTTGAATTTTTTTACAAAATTAATCTATTTTTATTTGAGAATAACCATCTGGGATAGAATATGGATACGATAATGATTCATTAAACGTAATTTTTTTATATTCTACATTAATTTTAACTTGATTTTGTTGGTTGGCAATAATAGAAACGCCAGTTGGAAGAAAAATATTGTCTTGATTACTAAAAGATGGATAGTTCACTAAAACATTTCTGTTTTTTGAAATTTGATTGATAAATTGTTCTTTTAACAAATAATTTCCTGTTTCAAAACGAAATAACTTTTCAATATCGGCTTGTTTTTTTGATTTTAATTGCACTAGATTAGTTGCAATTTCTGCAATGAAAACGTCTTTGGTTAAATCATCAATAGGACGTCCTAACAACAAATTTTGCACTTTTTGAAAATCTAAATCGGTACCTAACATTTTAGCTAAAATAGAATAGTCACCATCAAAAAAAGTTCCGTTTGTTTTTTCATAATAACTTACTCTTGATGGCGTTATAAGTGCTTTTGCCATTGGGATTCCGAAAAATTTTAGATTGATCCAAATGATTTCATCTTTTTTAATTCGGATATCGGCACCTATGGAAATGGATTGTTTTTGGTCTTCATAATCTGCAGCAGAACGAATAGAAACCGTTTGAAAATTCAACGTATTTTGATAATGCTTTTCAATAATTGCTTTCGCTTTATTATCAACCACTGCTTCTTTAGCAACGGTTTGTTCTACGACTGTTTTTTTCGTTTTGCACGAAGCTAAAACGACTACTAATATTAGAAATGTGAAAAGTTTATTCATATTATTTTTTAGAAATTGCATCTAATCTTTTTTGATAGGTTTGTTTCATTTTTAAATCCGATAATCCATCGGCGCAAATTATAAATTGCTTGCAAAATCCAACTTCTAAATTTGGATCATCAATAACATAATCAATTCCCATTTCTAAAAAATCTTTTGCTTTTTTAAAATTTTTCAAGTTATTATTTCCTTTTGCGGCGTAATAATACAAATTGGCTTTGGTTGGAAATAAGTCAATATATTCTTCTGATTTTTTTGCCATTTTTTCAAATTGCTTATTGAAATCATAAATATTCAAAAGTAAATCAATCGCTTCAATGTCGTTTGAATTGGATTTTTCGATGTACTTCTGTGCCAATTCGAAATTATTTTTATTATAGAAAAATTTTCCTAATTCTTTATTTACATCCATACCTACATTATTGTCGAAATATGAAATGCTATTGTCAATTTCTACAAGCAATTGTGGATTTTTTGTGGCAAATATTAAGTACTCGTTTAAAACGCGTTGCTTAATTTTAAAATCAATTTTACTGCTTTTTACAACTCTTTTGTAAGAATCTGTAGCTTTTGAAATGTCATTCGCTTGAATATGAAATTTAACCAAACTAACGTGTGCTAAATCAGAATTTGGCAGCTCTTTTTCTAACAACAAAGCCGTTTGAAATGCTTTGTCTTCTTGATTGTTTACAGAATACGCATAAATTAAATCGATATAATTTTGTTCTGCTTTAGGGTTGCTTTTTATAGCCGCTTCCAAATCGGTTATTTTTGGCTTGTTGCCTTTCGACATATTTTGAAGTTGCAATTGGTACATTTCAATTGTTTTAGACAATGTGCCTTTACTTTCGATGTCGTCAATTGCTATTTTTGCCTTATCAAATTGTTGTGTGGTCATATATAACGACACCAAATCTTCTTTCATATTTGCATCGAAAGTCACTAATTTTTCAACTATGATAATTGCTTTTTCATACGCTTTGGTTTGATAATGTACATCGTACAAACCATTCCAATACCAACGTTGTTTGGGCTCTAAATCGACCGCTTTTTGAAACGCATTTTCTGCTTCTATATAATTTTTTTGCGCTAAATAATTTACGCCCAATTGGTAGTGAATTTCTGGGTTTAAAGGTTCTTTTTGCAAACATTTTTGTAAAGATATAATAGCTTTGTCGTAATTTTCTATAGCTTTTTCTTTTAAAGCATCAAAAAAATTAGTTTCAAATTCATTTTCCGCAGTTTCTACTTCTTCTGGATTTATCTGTCCAAAAGAAATTTGAAAAAGGA
>NZ_JBIKJI010000071.1:0-9976 GCF_044361065.1 Flavobacterium sp. | reverse complement strand
TTCCGCCTAAATTTTTTAACCATTGTAAGGTTAATAAGGACGCATAAACAGGAAACACAGGCGGCGTATTGTACATACTTTCTGCCTTAATATGTTTTTCATAATCCAACATACTTGGAATATAACGTCCTGTTTTCCCTAAAATTTCTTCTTTTATTACTACCAATGTAGTTCCGGCAGGACCCATATTTTTTTGTGCCCCTGCGTAAATGATATCAAATTGTGAAAAATCTAATGTTCTTGAGAAAATATCCGAACTCATATCGCAAACCACAGGAATATTTGTTTTTGGAAATGATTTCATTTGTGTTCCAAAAATAGTATTATTGCTTGTACAGTGAAAATAGCTTGCATCAGTTGGAATTTCAATGTTTTTTGGGATATAATTATAATTGGCTTCTTTTGAAGAACCAACAACTAAGGTTTCCCCGAAATGTTTGGCTTCTTTAATAGCGTTGTTCGCCCAAGTTCCTGTATCTAAATAAGCTGCTTTTCCATCAACTTTCATTAAGTTGTAAGGTACCATTAAAAATTCTAAACTTGCACCACCAGCTAAAAATAACGCTTGATATCCTTTGTTTTCTAAGCCTAAAAGTTCTAAAACTAAAGCTCGTGCATCATCCATAACAGCCACAAAGTCTTTACTTCTGTGTGAAATTTCTAATAATGATAAATCGGAATTATTAAAATTTAAAATGGCTTGAGCTGATTTTTCAAATACTTCTTGTGGCAAAATACAAGGTCCTGCGCTATAATTGTGTTTTTTCATAATGTTGGTTGTAGTTTGGTGCAAATTTCAGGTTTTTAGAAAAACTGCCCAAAATTAAAAATACGATATCGAAACGACTTATTAACAATATCGATTTCGAAAAATATTATTTTTCTTTTTTTGATGCCTTTCGATTGGAGTTTACTTTTGCTTCCAAATTGAATTTCGGTTGGTGTTTGTGTACGACTTTTTCTTTTTGTGTTTTAATTATCATACTAATTTTAGAAACTGTCATTTTATAAATTAATTAGAAACTGCATTGTATCTATATTATCGGCATAATCCCATAAATTTGGTTTTTGAGTATTTCCGAAATAGACTGAATTTTCAATACTTCCATTTGAAACAACACATTGAATCATTTCTGCATCTTGATTTAAACGTGTTTTTACTTCATTTATATCTTCATAATATTCATAAAACACAGAAGAAATAGGCGAGGCGTGACTGGTATCTTCTTTAATAGTTAAAAATTCGTTATCTAATAATTGAAAATTACTCATTAAAAAAACCGCTTTGTTATAATCGTAATTATTTGCATATTTTTCATAATAAATTACATCTTTTTGAGCATACATTCCATTAAAAAACGCATCGAAATTATAATTTTTGGGCACAAAAATTTTAGAAACATTTCGGCAACCTAAGCCAAAATATCGAAAAACATCTTCGCTTAATAAAGTCATTTCTTCTGGCGTTTCCTCTCCGGTTAAAACAGCTACTGAATTTCTACTTTTTCTAATAATAGAAGGTTTATCTTTAAAGTAATATTCAAAATATCTTGCTGTATTGTTGCTTCCAGTGGCAATAACAGCATCGTAATTTTCTAATTTGTCTTCAACAAACGTTATTTTTTCATTAAATCGATTATCCAATGCAATTAAATATTTGGCTAAAAATTTAATTAAATAATCGTCTTTACTTGATGTTTTAACTAAAACATTATTCCCAGAAATTAAAACCGTTAAGAAATCGTGAAAACCTACTAACGGAATATTTCCTGCTAATATTAAACCCACATTTTTAGGTTCTTTTTCAATAAAAGTATATGCGGAAAGCCATTGATTTATGTTATTTTCAGTTAAAGCTTCTGCCCAACTTGAAATGCTAAAATATACATTGTCAGGTGTAAACCAATTGTTGTGAGATTGGGATAACGCAATTAAATCTACAAATGAATTATAAAAAACGTCATTATGTTTCACGTGCTCATTTTGTTGATTATTGTCTAAAGAAAACTGACTTAAAAATTTTCCTAATTCAACAAAATTATTTTTTATTTCAATTTGTAACATATGTAACTTGTTTATATTTAGTTTACGTTGTATTTTTGCACAAAATTAATATAATATGTCGAAAGTCTAACGTCTTAAAGTAAAAAGATTTACGACATTTGACATTATGACTTTTCAACATTAAGACAAAATAAAATGGCAATTATAATAACAGACGAATGTATTAATTGTGGGGCTTGTGAACCAGAATGTCCAAATACAGCAATATATGAAGGTGCAGATGATTGGCGATGGAAAGACGGTACCAAACTTTCAGGAAAAATAATTTTACCAGACGGAACAGAACTCGATGCAGATGCAGCGCAAACACCAGTTTCAGATGATTTATATTACATTGTTCCAGGAAAATGTACCGAATGTAAAGGGTTTCACGACGAACCTCAATGTGCGGCTGTTTGTCCAGTTGATTGTTGTGTACCAGATGATAATCACGTAGAAAGTGAAGAAACACTTTTAAATAGACAAGCATTTTTGCATAACGAATAATACCTTAAACCCCAAAGTGGCGTTTTTGATAGTAAAATAATAATAAATTGAACCGATGTGAAGTCCCCTTCGGGGATTTAGGGGCTTTAAAATATGAAAGCAGGAATTGTAGGCTTACCAAACGTAGGAAAATCAACATTATTTAATTGTTTGTCTAATGCAAAAGCGCAAAGTGCTAACTTTCCGTTTTGTACTATCGAGCCAAATATTGGTGTAGTAAACGTACCCGATCCAAGAATCAATCGTTTAGAAGAATTGGTAAATCCAGAACGTGTACAAATGGCTACTGTTGATATTGTTGATATTGCAGGTTTAGTCAAAGGTGCAAGTAAAGGTGAAGGATTAGGAAATCAGTTTTTAGGAAATATTAGAGAATGTAATGCGATTATTCACGTATTACGTTGTTTTGATAACGATAATATTGTTCACGTAGATGGAAATGTAAATCCAATTCGTGATAAAGAAACAATTGACATCGAACTGCAATTAAAAGACTTAGAAACAGTTGAAAAACGTTTAGAAAAAGCGAATAAAGGCGCTAAAACAGGAAATGCAGAAGCAAAAATTGAAAAAGGAATTTTAGATAGAATTAAAGAAGCATTATTACAAGGAAAATCGGCAAGAACGGTTTTACCAAATGGTAATGAAGAAGAAGTTTTATACGAAGCGTTTCAATTAATTACAGCTAAACCTGTTTTGTACGTTTGCAATGTAGATGAAGCGTCTGCCGTAAACGGAAACAAATATGTAGAGCAAGTTCGTGAATTAGTAAAAGACGAACAAGCAGAAGTAATTATCCTTTCAGTAGGAGCCGAAGCAGATATTACAGAATTAGAAAGCTACGAAGAACGTCAGGTTTTCTTGGAAGATATGGGATTATCTGAACCAGGTTCGGCGGTTTTAATTCGTGCAGCATATAAATTATTGAACTTACAAACGTATTTTACAGCGGGTGTAAAAGAAGTTAGAGCTTGGACAATCCAAGTTGGCGATACAGCTCCGCAAGCAGCAGGAGTAATTCATACCGATTTTGAAAAAGGATTTATACGCGCTGAAGTAATCGCTTTTGAAGATTATTCCAATTTCGGTACAGAAGCAAAATGTAAAGAAGCAGGAAAATTAAGAGTTGAAGGAAAAGAATACATTGTAAAAGATGGTGATGTGATGCATTTCCGTTTTAACGTGTAATATAAGAGAATAGAGTAAAGAAAATAGAGCAAACCGTTTCAGAAATGTTACGGTTTTTTTATTGTGTATTTTTTTATTTCTATATAAAAATTATTAAATTTAATTGTAGTTTCAAGTCTATTTTCTGTGTTCTATTCTCTATATTCTAAAACTGAAAACTTCTTAATAACTTCTTTAAAAACCATTTTTATTTTTTAATGAAATCCTTTATCTTGCAAAAAATACAAATTCCGATTTATGCTAGAGCAACAAGATCAATATAACGAAGATAATATACGTTCACTCGATTGGAAAGAGCATATTCGTATGCGTCCTGGTATGTATATTGGTAAGTTAGGAGATGGTTCATCACCAGACGATGGTATTTATATTTTATTAAAAGAAGTGCTCGATAACTGTATCGACGAATTTGTAATGGGTGCAGGTAAAGTAATTGAAGTCACCTTAAAAGAAAAAATGGTTACTGTGCGCGATTATGGTCGTGGTATTCCTTTAGGAAAAGTCGTGGATGTTGTTTCCAAAATGAACACCGGAGGTAAGTACGATTCTAAAGCGTTTAAAAAATCAGTAGGACTTAATGGAGTAGGAACAAAAGCAGTTAATGCGTTGTCAAATTACTTCCGAGTAGAATCGGTTCGAGATAATCAGCAAAAAGCGGCCGAATTTTCTGCAGGAAATTTAACTCTTGAAGAAGATGTAATAGAATCTACCAAACGAAAAGGTACAAAAGTATCTTTCGTTGCTGATGAAGTTATTTTTAAAAATTACAAGTATCGTAATGAATACATCATTAAAATGCTTAAAAATTATTGTTACCTAAATACAGGTTTAACAATATATTTTAATGGCGAAAAATATTATTCTGATAACGGTTTAAAAGATTTATTAGAAGAAAATATTGCCGAAGAAGATATGGTGTATCCAATTATTCATCTTTTAGGTGATGATATTGAAGTTGCCATAACGCATAGTAAAACCCAATATTCAGAAGAATATTATTCTTTCGTTAACGGACAAAACACTACGCAAGGAGGAACGCATTTAGGTGCTTTTCGTGAAGCGTTAGTAAAAACCATAAAGGAGTTTTACAACAAACCTTTTGAAGCGTCTGATATTCGTAAATCAATTGTTTCGGCAATTGTGGTTCGTGTAGAAGAACCTGTTTTTGAAAGTCAAACGAAAACCAAATTAGGCTCAACCGATATGGGACCTGATGCGCCATCGGTTAGAACGTTTGTTAACGATTTTATGAAAACGAAGTTAGATAACTTCTTACATAAAAATCCTGAAGTTGCCGATGCATTACTTCGTAAAATTTTACAAGCTGAGCGTGAGCGTAAAGAATTATCAGGAATTAGAAAATTAGCGAAAGACAGAGCTAAGAAAGCCAATCTTCATAATAAAAAATTACGCGATTGTAGAGTGCATTTAACAGATTCTAAAAACCCAAGAAGCTTAGAAAGCACCCTTTTTATAACTGAGGGAGATTCAGCTTCGGGTTCAATTACTAAAAGTCGTGATGTAAACACACAAGCTGTTTTCAGTTTACGTGGTAAGCCATTAAACTCGTATGGAATGAGTAAGAAAATTGTGTACGAAAATGAGGAATTCAATCTATTGCAAGCAGCCTTAAATATTGAAGAAAGTATGGAAGATTTACGTTACAACAATATCGTAATTGCTACCGATGCCGATGTCGATGGTATGCACATTCGTTTGTTGTTAATTACCTTCTTCTTGCAGTTTTTCCCTGAAATGATTAAAGAAGGGCATTTGTATATTTTGCAAACACCATTATTCAGAATTCGAAATAAAAGAGAAACCATTTATTGCTATTCGGAAGAAGAACGAAAAGCGGCGATGGAAAAACTAAAGCCAAAACCAGAAATCACCCGATTTAAAGGATTAGGAGAAATTTCGCCAGATGAGTTTAAAAATTTCATTGGAGAAACCATTCGTCTCGATCCTGTAATGTTAGATAAAGCCACGTCTATTGAGAAATTATTAGAATTCTATATGGGTAAAAACACACCCGACCGTCAAGACTTTATTATTAACAACTTGAAGGTAGAATTAGATGTAGTGGAAGAGGAAGTTTAAACAAAAAACATACTGAAACTCTTTGTTAAATCAGAGAAAATAAATTCAGCATAAATGAAAGACGAAGAAGAAAACATTCATCCAGAAGAAGAAAATACGGAACATACTGAAAATAATTCAGAAGATAATTCTATTGACGACAATCAAGAAGAGGAACTTTCTGAAGAAATTATTGAAGTTGAAGCCAAACACTTCGAAGGACAACATTTTTACGAAAACGACGAAAATCCGGAAGACACCATTACTAAAGTTACGGGAATGTACAAAGATTGGTTTTTGGACTACGCTTCGTATGTAATTTTAGAGCGTGCCGTTCCTGCGATTGAAGATGGTTTTAAACCGGTGCAACGTCGAATAATGCACTCGTTAAAGGAATTGGATGATGGTCGTTATAACAAAGTTGCCAATGTTGTTGGACACACGATGCAGTATCATCCACACGGAGATGCGAGTATTGGAGATGCTATGGTACAAATCGGACAGCGTGAATTGCTAATCGATTGTCAAGGAAACTGGGGTAATATTCTTACTGGTGATAGCGCCGCAGCTTCTCGTTACATTGAGGCACGTTTGTCAAAATTTGCTTTAGAGGTTTTATATTCTCCAAAAATTACAGATTGGGGTGTTTCTTACGATGGTCGTCGTGCTGAACCAAACAATTTACCGGTAAAATTTCCCTTATTATTAGCTTCAGGAGCTGAAGGAATTGCGGTGGGATTATCAACAAAAGTCTTACCTCACAATTTTAATGAATTAATTGATGCTTCGATAAAAATATTAAAAGGAAAACCATTTACCATTTATCCTGATTTCCAAACGGCTGGTATAGCAGACGTTTCGAATTATAATGATGGAATGCGTGGTGGTAGAGTTCGAGTTCGTGCTAAAATTTCGCAATTAGACAAGCAAACGTTAGTGATTACTCAAATTCCGTTTTCAACCAATACGTCAACATTGATTGATAGTATTTTGAAAGCGAATGAAAAAGGAAAAATAAAAATTAAAAAGATTGAAGATAATACGGCTGCTGAGGTAGAAATATTAATTCATCTTTTCCCTGGTGTTTCGCCTGATAAATCTATTGATGCTTTGTATGCTTTCACAGCTTGTGAAACTTCTGTAGCTCCTTTAGGTTGTGTAATTCAAGATAACAAACCGCTTTTTGTTGGCGTGTCTCATATGTTGAAAATTTCTACAGAGCGAACCGTAGAATTACTTCGAAAAGAATTAGAAATTCAGTTAGAGGAATTAAAAACAAAATGGCATTTTTCAACATTAGAAAAAATCTTCATTCGAGAAGAAATGTATATCGATTTCAAATTGTATTCGGACAGAGAAACACTTTATGAGTATTTATACAAACAATTTGAACCCTTTAAAAAGTCGTTTGTTCGTGAAATCGTAGATGAAGATTTACAGAAATTAACGCAAATTCCAATGATTCGTATTACGCGATTTGATTCGGATAAAGCGGACGATTTTATTGCGAAGTTAGAAGACGAAATGAAAGAAGTCCAACATCATTTAGATAATTTAATTGATTTTGCTATTGATTATTTCGCCAAATTAAAAGAAAAATACGGAAAAGGAAGAGAACGCCAAACGGAATTGAGAAGTTTCGATACAATTGAAGCTACGAAAGTGGTGTTGCGTAACACAAAATTATACGTGAACAAAGAAGAAGGTTTCTTTGGAACAGGTTTAAAGAAAGACGAATATGTGGCTGATTGTTCTGATATTGATGACGTAATTGTTTTCCTTAGAGATGGTAGAATGATGATTGCGAAAGTGGACGATAAAAAGTTCGTAGGCAAAGACATTATTCATATTGCGGTTTTCGATAAAAATGATAAACGAACCATTTATAATATGATATATCGTGATGGTAAAAACGGTTCTACATTTATTAAACGATTTAATGTTTCTGGTGTAACTCGTGATAAATTTTACGATTTAACGCAAGAAAAACCAGGTTCGCAAGTCTTATATTTTTCTGCCAATCCAAATGGAGAAGCTGAGGTGGTGACTATTTTATTGCGTCAAGTAGGAAGTATTAAGAAACTGAAATGGGATCAAGATTTTTCAGATATTGCCATTAAAGGTCGTGCAAGTAAAGGAAATACGGTTACAAAATATCCTATAAAGAAAATTGAATTAAAAGAAAAAGGAATTTCAACACTTCGCCCAAGAAAAATTTGGTTTGATGATACGGTACACCGTTTGAACGTTGATGGAAGAGGTGAGTTGTTGGGCGAATTTAAGCCAAATGATAGATTGCTTATTGCGAATCAAGCTGGAAAAATTAAAACCATTATTCCTGAATTGACCACACATTTTGATGAAGATATGATTGTAATGGAAAAATGGAATCCGAAAAAACCGATTTCAGCTATTTATTACGATGGAGAAAAAGAGCGTTATTTTGTAAAACGTTTCTTAATTGAAAATGAAAATAAGGAGGAAATTTTTATTACTGAGCACGAAAAATCGCAATTAGAAATTATTTCTACAGATTGGTTACCAATGGCTGAGGTAGTTTATGCAAAAGTAAAAGGATTACAAAAAGACAATCAGATTGTAAATTTAGATGAGTTTATTGCTGTAAAAGGAATTAAAGCATTAGGAAATCAATTAACTACTGATAAAATCAAACAAGTAAATATACTTGAATCGTTATCTTATGAAGAGGAATTAGAAGAACCCGAAGCAATTGTTTCTGAAGAAAATACTTCTGATGACCAAGATTTCAATATCGAATTAGACAATGACGGACAAATAACGTTGAGTTTAGAATAAATTCCAAAAACAAACCTGATAGTTTAAAACCTATCAGGTTTTTTTATGACTTAATTCGTAATATCAGTATCTTCTAATTTTTGATCCATAATTTTACTATTATGTAAAACAACAGGTTTCTTGCTGTTTTTCTTCATTTTTAGATTTAAAAACTCTACAAATAAAGAGAAGAAAATAGAGAAGTATAAATATCCTTTTGGAATGCTATGCACGGTTTCTCCACCAAAGAATTTAAAGTTGGCTAAGTGTGAACCTTCTGCTAAAAGCATCACACCAATTAATATTAAAAATGATAATCCTAAAATTTGTATGGTTGGGTGATTGTTTACGAATTTACTTACAGGTCCTGCAAAAATCATCATAATAATTATTGAAATAATAATTGCCATTATCATAATTTCAATAGCACCTGCGGTTCCAAATCCAACTGGTGGTTCGGCAGCACTTACTAAACCTATTGCAGTTAAAATACTGTCAAAAGAAAACACAATATTTAACAAAGCAATTTGTAAAATAGCAGCGCCTAAAGTATTACTGGCTTTACCACCAGCTGTTTCATCTTCTCCTTCAAGTTTATGATGTATTTCTGAAACGGATTTGTACAATAAAAATAAACCACCACCAAAAATAATTAAACTTTGACCCGAAATTCCTCCTGAGAAAAAGCCCAAATCAAAATCAAAAAACGATTTTTTTAAACTCATTACCCAAGTGATTCCAAAAAGCAATACAACTCGAAATGCCATCGCTAATAATAATCCGATTCTTCTGGCTTTTGGTTGGTCTTCCGGTCTTAATTTTCCAGAAACAATGGATAAAAATACAATATTATCAATTCCGAGAATGATTTCTAAAAAAGTTAAGGTTAATAGGGCAATCCAAGCGTCTGGGTTGGTTAATATTTCCATTTGGTTAGTTATATTTTGTTTTTAGAATTTAGTCTGTTTAAAGACATACTGTTATTTTACGTTGAAAACTATAATTTAGTTACAGAACCAAATTGTTTTTTTGCATCGCCAACAAATGAATATTCAAAATTATATTTTAATTCTTTGGTATTTAGTATTTTAACGTGAATTGCTTTTTTTTCTGCTCTGTTTTTTGGCTTCACATTTTCTAAAATATATTCACAGTCATTTATCCAACGAATTGTAAAAGTATCAATAACTTGATTATAGTTTTCAATTTGAATAGAATCATTTCTTTCAAATGAACTCGTTAGTTTTTTACCATCAAAAGTGGTTTCTGAAGTAAATTTTCCGGTTTTAAAATCGGTACACTTTCTTTCTTGATTGTAACAAGAAACAAGTGTTAATGCGAATAGTAATATGATTTTTTTCAT
>NZ_JBIKJI010000224.1:0-2557 GCF_044361065.1 Flavobacterium sp. | reverse complement strand
TTTAAAGAAGCTAAATATTTATCCGTTACACTATTTTTTATAGATTTATTATAGTTTAAAATGGCCAATTTGTCCTTCCCTTTTTTATCGTAAAAAACCGCTCTTTGATGATGAATAACATCTCTAAAACTTTTATTTTCAATATTTTCAAGTAATTTGTCAAGATTTTTATGAAAAGCTATTGTGTCGCCTGATTGAAAATTAAACTGATTTGCTTGTTTCAAATGCGAATAAATAGTATAACTACGCGGCGATTTACGTTTCATATCAATTACTTCCTGATAGGCAACAAATGCACTATCTGAATAATTTAATTTTTCGTATAATTGACCTAAAATAAAAGTATAACGCGCTTTTTCTTCCTTTAGTTTTGTTTCTTTTTTAGATATTTTTACCGATGCTAATGCACTATCTAAGACATTTTTTTTAATATACGCTTGTGCTAAAACGGAATGAATATCAGCCAAATCCTGACCTATAACTTTTTGTCCTTTTAACGTTCTATTTAGGTTTTTTATGGCTAATTGTTCGTTTTCTAACTTTAAGTTGACTTTTTCGCGCCACACTTGTGCTTGATAAACATTATTACTTGTTGGATACTTATATAAAATATAATTAAACGCTTCCATAGCAGGTAAATAGCGGTTTTCGTAATACCTGGATTTTCCTAACATCAAATATGATTCGTCAATTTGATTGTTTTTTTCATACCCACCAATATTCATCGAATGGATTTGAATGGCTTTTGTAGCCTTTGTTTCGGCACGTTCAAAATTTGCGTTTTTGGTTGCTGCGCCTTCTTTTTGTTCTGCAGGGGTTATTTGCATTCTTTCCAAAGGAAGTACATTCCAAAAGTCATCGGAATAGGTCGCTTTTACATCTGTAATTCCTTTTTCTAACGCTATATTTCCATTATATAATACATTATATTTTGTATTTGTTGAATGCCATTTTCTGTTTATATAGTTGTCTTTTTTGGTAGAACAAGCCAAAATTAAGGCAAGTATACCAAAAGTGAACACATATTTTAGTTGTATCTTTTTCAATGTATTGTGATTTTTATAAATAACTTTAATTTTGGTTATTTAGTATGCAAACGTGTAAAAATAAGTTTTTTTTTTGAAAAATGAACATTACTTTTTTAAGATTATATCATTTCAATTAATTCTAAAGCTTTATGAATGCTTTTTACGTTTTCAAAAGTGATTAAAAGTCGTAATCCGTTTTTGGTTTCTTTTTCTTTTACTTTACATAAATTTCCGTTTTGTTGTGCAAATTTCATTACATTCATAAAACGATTACTTTGGTAAAAATTAGATTGCTGATCGCCAATAAAATAACCTACCATTTTATTTTGTTTCAAAATTAAGCGTTCTAATCCAACCTGTTTGGCTTTCCATTTGATTCGCACACTGTTTAATAAAGAAACCGCTTCTTTAGGTAAAGCTCCAAATCGGTCAATTAAACGTTTTTCGTACGCTTCTAATTCTGCAATATTTTTCACAGAACCTAATTCGTTGTACAAACTCAATCGTTCCGAAATATTATTGATGTATTCGTCTGGAAACAGCAATTCAAAATCGGTATCAATTTGAAATTCTTTTACAAATTCTTTGGTTTCAATATCGTTTTCTTCTTCGTATAAATTGGCAAACTCATTTTCTTTTAGCTCGTCAATGGCTTCATTCATAATTTTTTGATACGTATCAAAACCAATTTCATTAATAAAACCGCTTTGTTCGCCACCTAACAAATCACCCGCACCACGAATTTCTAAATCTTTCATCGCAATATTAAACCCGCTACCCAATTCTGAAAACTGTACTAAGGCATTGATTCGTTTTCTGGCATCATCTGTCATAACAGATTCGGGTGGTGTAATAAAATAACAAAATGCTTTTTTATTGCTACGCCCTACTCTGCCTCGCATTTGATGTAAATCTGAAAGTCCGAAATTATTAGCATTATTAATAAAAATCGTGTTTGCATTGGGTACGTCTAAACCACTTTCAATAATAGTTGTAGCCACCAAAACATCAAATTCGCCTTCGATAAAGGCAAGCATTAATTCTTCCAGTTTTTTTCCATCCATTTGTCCGTGTCCGATTCCAACTTTTGCATTAGGAACCAATCGCTGAATCATCCCGGCAACTTCTTTGATGTTTTCGATACGATTATTGATAAAAAACACTTGTCCACCACGTTCAATTTCATACGAAATGGCGTCACGAATGGTTTCTTCATTAAAACGAATTACATAGGTTTCAATTGGATATCGATTTGGCGGGGGCGTAGTAATAACAGACAAATCGCGAGCTGCCATTAATGAAAATTGTAGCGTTCTTGGAATTGGCGTAGCGGTTAAAGTAAGCGTATCAATATTTGCGGCAATCGTTTTTAATTTATCCTTTACATTCACCCCAAATTTTTGTTCTTCATCGACAATAAGTAAGCCTAAATCGCGGAATTTTACATTTTTATTTACCAATTGATGTGTTCCAATTACGATATCTATTTTTCCTTCTTCCAAACCTTTTAATGTTTCCGCTTTTTGTTT
>NZ_JBIKJI010000070.1:0-10054 GCF_044361065.1 Flavobacterium sp. | reverse complement strand
ACCAACGTTAGGTTGGGAACAAGAATATTTCTTAATTGATTCTGCTTTAGCTGCAACAAGACCTGATATTATTGCTACTGGTAGAACTTTATTAGGACACACGTCTTCAAAAGGACAACAATTAGACGACCATTATTTTGGTTCTATTCCAACTCGTGTTTTACAATATATGAGAGAATTAGAATACGAATGTATGTTATTAGGTATTCCAGTTAAAACGCGTCATAATGAAGTAGCGCCAGGACAATTTGAATTGGCTCCAATTTTTGAAGAAACCAATTTAGCAGTTGATCATAACTCTTTATTAATGGATGTGATGGAAAAAGTTGCTGAAAGACACGATTTCAAAGTATTGTTTCACGAAAAACCTTTTAAAGGTGTAAATGGTTCGGGTAAACATAACAACTGGTCTTTAGCAACAGATACTGGAATTAATTTATTGTCTCCAGGAAAAACGCCAATGAGTAATTTAATGTTCTTAACGTTTTTTATCAACACAATTAAAGCGGTTCACGATTACGAAGAATTATTAAGAGCGTCAATTGCATCAGCAAGTAACGACCACCGTTTAGGAGCAAACGAAGCGCCACCAGCAATTATTTCTGTGTTTATTGGTCAACAATTGACAAAAGTATTAGCAGAATTAGAAGGTGTTACGAAAGGAAAATTATCTCCAGAAGAAAAAACAGATTTAAAATTAAACGTGGTAGGTAAATTACCAGATGTTTTATTAGATAATACAGATAGAAACAGAACGTCTCCATTTGCGTTTACGGGAAATAAATTCGAATTCAGAGCGGTGGGTTCAACAGCTAACTGTGCGGTTTCAATGACTACTTTAAATTCAATTGTTGCCAAACAATTAATTGACTTCAAAAAAGAAGTTGATGTGTTAATTGAAACGAAAGATTTAAAGAAAGACGAAGCGATTTTCAACACATTAAGAGAATACATTAAAGGAACAAAAGCTATTTTATTTGAAGGTGACGGATATAGCGATGCTTGGGAAAAAGAAGCTAAAAAACGCGGATTAAGTAATCATAAAACTACTCCAGAAGCATTAAAAGCGAAAGTTTCTAAAAAAGCATTTGATTTATTTGCAGAATTAGGTGTAATGAATCATATTGAAGTAGAATCACGTTACGAAATTGAATTAGAAGAATACACGAAAAAAATTCAAATTGAAGGAAGAGTTTTAGGAGACATTGCTCGTAATCACGTAATTCCAACAGCTATTAAATATCAAAATACGTTAATTGAAAACGTAAAAGGTTTAAAAGATATTTTCGAAAAAGATTTCACTAAAATTGCGAAAGAACAAATTGAGTTAATCAAAGAAATTTCAGCACATATTGAAGGCATCAATCGTAATATTGATGAAATGATTGAAGAACGTAAAAAAGCAAATAATTTAGATAATACAGAAAAAATGGCAGCAGCTTACTGTAATAAAGTAAAACCATATTTTGAAGTAATTCGCGAACACTGCGATAAATTAGAACTTTTAGTTGATAATGGAATTTGGCCATTAACAAAATACAGAGAATTGTTTTTTATTAAATAATATTTGTTTAGATTTGAAAATGCTTGTTAGTAATAACAAGCATTTTTTTTACAATAATTTTGGTAGTTTTAAGTTATACTAAAAAGTACGATTTTATGAAATCATTAATTATAAGTTTATTTTCTATTTTTTGCTTAACGTCTTTTTCACAAAAAAAGATGACACTTTATTTTGATACCAATTCGAGTGAGCTTAGCCAAAAAGAAATGGTTAAATTCAATGAATTTATGAAAACAAAAGATTTAAAAATTCAGAAAGTTATTGGTTTTTGCGATTTGCGTTCTTCTAATAAATATAACGATTCATTAGCATTAGCAAGAGCCAATTTTGTTTCAAGTTTAATTCGATTGTCTTCTTTTAATTCTGTGTTTGAAGTAAAATCTAAAGGAGAAAATTTCAATCAATTGAAAGATTTAGATTTAAACAGAAAAGTAGAAATTCATTTTAAAATTGAAAAAACAGTGCCACCAAAAGTTGTTCCAGAAGAAAGTTTAGGTACACGTATTTCTAAATCTAAAAAAGGCGATAAATTAGTACTTAAAAATTTATTTTTTTACGACAGAACGGATGTTTTATATCCAGAATCCTACAAACCACGGGAAGAATTATTAAAAGCATTGAAAGATAATCCGAAATTAAAGATAGAAATTCACGGTCATATTTGTTGCACGCCCGGAAAAGATAAAGAAGAAATTGCTTTAAAACGTTGTGTTGGAACCATTGAATATCTAGTGGTAAACGGAATTGATAAATCGAGATTAAGTTATAAAAGCTTCGATGCAGCGCAACCTATTTTTCCCATTCCAGAAAAAAATGAAGAGGAACGAAAAGCCAATCGTCGTATAGAAATTTTAATCGTTGATAAATAAATGGCATAGTTTTTAGTCTATATTTGTATATCTATAATAAACTAATTAATGAAAAACTTATTTGCTATTGCCTTATACCTTTTACCATTTACCTTTTTTGGTCAAGAAAGTGTTTCGTTTTATTTTGAAAACAATAAATCTGCATTAAATCAAGTCGAATTGACAAAATTAAATAAATGGATTACAGCAAATAAAAATTCTAAAATTCTTTCTATTACGGGTTCTACGGATGAAGTAGGCTCTTCAGGTTACAATGATACTTTATCACAAAAACGTGTAGATTATATTTTTAATAAAGTAAAACTTTCAGTAAAAATTAGGGAAGATTTTAAATCGATTTCTTTAGGCGAAAAAGGTGCAAAATCGAATAGTAAAGCAGAAAACAGAAAAGCCATTATCGTTTTTTTACAAGAAAAAGATTTAGCTAAAGAAGCCCTTTTAATTCAACCAAAAGTAGAGGTGGAAGTCCCTAAAGATATTCCAACAAACGGATTAATTCCAATTGAGGAAAAGGATATGAATTTCCCAGAAGGCGCTACTTTAGAAGAAAAAATTCAATTGTCTCGACCAGGAACTTTAATTGTTTTGCCTGAAATTCAGTTTTATAAAAATTCCTTTGGCATTATGCCTTCTTCTCAAAGAGAAATTTTTGAATTGATTCGAATTATGACAATGAATCCAAAATTATATATTGAGATTCAAGGACATATTTGTTGTGTGGATAAAGATATTCGAAATTTATCTTTAGATAGAGCCAGACAAGTCAAACGTATTTTGCAATCAAATTACATTTTAGAACGCCGTATAAAAGTAAAAGGATTTGGTGTTTCGAAACCAAAATTTGCCATTCCAGAAGCAACAGAAGAACAAGCTGCAGCCAATAGAAGAGTAGAAATTATGATTTTAGAAATGTAAGTCAATTAGATAATTAGTCAATTACTCAATGTGCCAATTATCTAACAATCTAAAAATCTAATTATCTAATTATCTAATTGTCCAATTATCTAATTATCTAATTTTTTCGCTACACTTCCTCTTGGTTCGTTACCTTCAAAAAGTGCTATTTCTGAGTGTAAAAATTTCGCCGCTTCTGCAGAATCTTTCACTTTAGTGGCGCTTCGTGTTATCATTTCGGATTCAAAATCATTTAAGATACTTTTTCGAATTCCAATTTCTTTCCAGTTTGATGATTTTGTACATTTTTTTGTAATTTCTCTTGCTAAAGATAAAGCATCCAATAATGCTTGATTGGCGCCTTGTCCTTTAAACGGACTCATTGGATGGGCGGCATCTCCAATTAAAGTTATGTTTTTCCCCGTTTTCTCTAATAATGAACTAGATAGTATTTCTCTATCGTAAACAGGATAACCTGAAATTTCGGATTCTAAAGTAGCTTTTATTATTTCTGGAATAGGTGTGTGCCAATTTGTTCTTAGTATGGCTTCCTCTTTAAGCGAATTATTGCCTTTTTTACTTATTTCTTTTGCTGCTGCTTCCGAAATGGGAAAACTAAGTTGCCACATTATAGCCTCTTTAGAATATGGCATCATATATATGCGTTCTTTTCCGTTGGCAGTTTGAAATACCGTGGCACCATCGAGTAAAGGACTTTGAGTATTTTCAAGTGCGCTTAATTTACAAATTCCTAAAATCACCATACAATCTAAATATCGTAAAGGTGTAATTTCTTCACCTAACAATAATTTTCTGACTGAACTTCGAATGCCATCTGCACCAACTAAAATGTTAGTTTGAACTTTCTTAATTTCACCGTTTACCAGAAAACTTAAATCGATTTTATTTGTATTCGATTCTTTAAAATCAACAAGTTGATGTCCCCATTTCACACTGTTGTGTTCGTCCAGTTGTTCTAATAAAGCGCTGCGTAAAGCTTGCCTTGAAATGTGTAAGTTAGAATGTTTTGCTTGTTTTTTTGTATCGGATGGCAGCCATTTTCTGAGTCCCCATTCGCCAATTACTTTTCCTTCTGAAGTATGAACAATATGTTTAGTAGAAACTACTGCTTCTTTTAATGAAAATAATCCGAAGCCTTTTATTGCTTTACTGGCTTGCTGAAGCGTTAGTCCGTAACCCTGTGATCTGTCTGCAAAACTTTTATCTCTTTCGTAAAGTGTAAATGGAATTCCACGGTGTAAACAGGCTACAGCTAAAGCAACACCGCCAATTCCAGCACCGATTATTGCCACGTGTGGGTAGTTTTCGTTATCAACTTGAGGAAAATTCACAGAAGGAAGTATACCAGAACCCAAACAAATTTTACAAGCTATTTGTTCGTTTTTAGTTGCGACTTTTTCTTGTTGAATAAGCGACTTTTTAGGTTGTCTCCGATTTTTTTTTCCTTGTCCTTTACAATTTTGACAAACTGACCAACTCGCAAATGAATTTACTAACTTTTCCAATTCTAATTTTTAATTGTTTGGTATACAACTTAGCTGCAAAGATTGTGAAAATTTCTGTGATACTATTTAATTCTAAATTGTTTTATTTTGAATTGGCAAATTGTCTCATTATCTTATTGGCACATTACCTAATTATTTATATCTTTGCCAAACACAACAAACAACACTACAATAATGAGTTCTGAAACGAGCCAACGCTACAATTTAAGAGGAGTTTCTGCTTCTAAAGAAGATGTGCATAATGCCATTAAAAACATTGATAAAGGATTGTTTCCCCAAGCATTTTGTAAAATTATCCCGGATTATTTAACACAGGATGATGATTATTGCGTCATAATGCACGCCGATGGCGCAGGTACAAAATCAGCTTTAGCCTATATGTATTGGAAAGAAACGGGTGATGTTTCTGTTTGGAAAGGTATTGCGCAAGACGCGTTAATTATGAATATTGACGATTTATTGTGTGTTGGAGCAACCGATAATATTTTATTGTCATCTACTATAGGAAGAAATAAAAATCTAATTCCAGCCGAAGTTATTTCAGCTATTATTAATGGAACAGAAGAATTAATTGCAGAATTAAAGAAACACGGCGTGACTATCCATTCAACAGGAGGCGAAACTGCAGATGTGGGCGATTTGGTTCGAACTATTATCGTAGATTCAACAGTTACCGCTCGAATGAAACGTGCCGATGTAATTGATAATGCGAATATTCAAGCGGGTGATGTAATTGTAGGATTGGCCTCATTTGGTCAAGCTACCTATGAAACAGAATACAATGGCGGAATGGGAAGTAATGGTTTAACATCTGCGCGTCACGATGTTTTTGCGAAATATTTGGCAACTAAATATCCAGAAAGTTTTGATGCAGCTGTTCCAAACGAATTGGTGTATTCGGGTCAAACGAAGTTAACTGATGCTATTAAAAATAGTCCAATTGACGCGGGAAAATTAGTGCTTTCTCCAACCAGAACGTATGCGCCAGTTATTAAAAAATTACTATCTAAATACAATTCAAATCAAATTCACGGAATGGTCCATTGCAGTGGTGGCGCCCAAACTAAGGTGCTTCACTTTGTAGACAACGTTCACGTGATTAAAGATAATTTATTTCCAGTGCCACCGTTATTTCAATTGATTCAAGAAAATTCTAAAACCGATTGGAAAGAAATGTATCAGGTATTCAATTGCGGACATCGAATGGAAATTTATGTACCTGCTGAAATTGCACAAGATATCATCGAAATTTCAAAATCATTTAATATCGATGCACAAATTGTAGGTAGAGTAGAGCAATCAGAAAGTAAAAAGCTAACGATAGTTTCGGAATACGGAACGTTTGAATATTAAAGTATAATAACACAGATTAGAGAAATTTCAATAATTTTTAAAATTTATCTAATCTGTGTTGTTTAATTTCATAAATAATTATAATAAAACACAACAACAAAACAAAAATGAATAATGTTTTAATTTTAGATTTCGGATCACAATATACCCAATTAATAGCTCGAAGAGTAAGAGAATTAAATATTTTCTGTGAAATTTTTCCATTCGATAAAATACCTGCCGATTTATCATCCTATAAAGCGGTAATTTTAGGTGGAAGTCCTTGTTCGGTGCGTTCGGAAGAAGCACTTCACCCAGATTTATCTGAAATTAGAGGTAAAAAACCTTTATTAGCGGTTTGTTATGGTGCACAATATTTAGCGCATTTTTCAGGTGGAGAAGTAGCGGCATCCAATACAAGAGAATACGGAAGAGCAAATTTATCTTACATCAAAGAAAACGAAGTGTTTTTAGAAGGTGTTTCTGATAATAGCCAAGTTTGGATGAGTCATTCCGATTCCATCAAAAAATTGCCAACAAATGGTGTTAAAATAGCAAGTACAAAAGACGTTGAAAATGCTGCGTATAAAATTGAAGGTGAGATAACTTACGCTATTCAATTTCATCCAGAGGTTTATCATTCTACAGATGGAAAACAAATGTTAGAAAACTTCTTAGTTAAAATTGCAAAAGTGGAACAAACCTTCACGCCAAATGCATTTGTGGAAGAAGTAATTGCAGATATGAAAGCCAAAATTGGTGATGATAAAGTAGTTTTAGGATTATCTGGCGGAGTAGATTCAACTGTTGCTGCGGTAATTTTAAATAAAGCAATAGGTAGTAATTTATATTGCATTTTTGTAAACAACGGATTATTACGTAAAAACGAATTCCAAAGCGTATTAGACCAATATAAAGGAATGGGATTAAACGTTAAAGGTGTTGATGCTTCTCAGCGTTTTTATGATGCTTTGGCCGGACTTGATGATCCTGAAGCGAAGCGTAAAGCAATTGGAAATGCGTTTATAGAAGTTTTTGACGATGAAGCCAATCAATTAAAAGATGTAAAATTTTTAGGTCAAGGTACGATTTACCCTGATGTAATTGAATCGGTTTCAGCTACAGGCGGACCTTCAGCGACTATAAAATCGCATCATAATGTAGGTGGTTTACCTGATTTTATGAAATTACAAATTGTAGAACCTTTACGAATGTTGTTTAAAGATGAAGTTCGTAGAGTAGGAGCTACATTAGGAATTGATCCTGAGTTATTAGGTCGTCATCCTTTCCCAGGACCTGGTTTGGCTATTCGTATTTTAGGAGATATTACACCAGAAAAAGTAGCTATTTTACAAGAAGTAGATGCTGTTTTTATCAACGGATTAAAAGAACACGGTTTATACGATAAAGTTTGGCAAGCAGGTGCTATTTTATTACCTGTAAATAGCGTAGGTGTAATGGGTGATGAACGTACGTATGAAAAAGTAATAGCATTAAGAGCTGTAGAATCTACAGACGGAATGACAGCTGATTGGGTACATTTACCGTATGAGTTTTTAATGAAAATATCGAATGAAATTATCAATAATGTTCGTGGTGTAAACCGAGTGGTATACGACATTAGCTCGAAACCACCAGCAACTATTGAATGGGAATAAAAAAGATATAACAATATCAAAAAACAATGGCAATGTCAATATTTAATTAAAAATTTGACATTGCTTTTTTATTTTTCAAATGTTGTAATTGAAATAATAATGCTTATTTTTGAAAAGTGATATTGAATCTGATTTTGTCATTATTTAACTTGGCATTGAATTTGATTTGTAATAAAAACACAAACTTACCCATATGAAAAAAGCATATTTTGTATTAATATTATTTTTAGTGAGTTATTTAAATTATGCTCAAACCAAACATACCGTTACTAAAGGTGAAACACTTTATAGTATTTCAAAAAAATATAATGTTTCTACTGAAGACATTCTAAAAGCCAATCCAGAAGTTAAATCCGGTGTTCAAGAAAATAGTATTCTTACCATTCCAAAAGCTGCAATAATAGATTTATCTACGCCAAATAAACATATTATTCAGTCTAAAGACACAAAATATTCGGTATCCAAAAAATATGGAATTTCAATTGAAGAGTTGGAAAAACTAAATCCAGAAATAGGAACTGAGTTTGAAATTGGAACCGAAATTCGATTGAAAAAAGGAGTCGTTTTAACTTTACCAAAATCAGTAAAAAATATTGTTTCTTCAGAAAAAGTGATTTCTTATGAAGTAGAAGCTAAAGAAACGCTGTATAGTATTTCGAAAAAATTTAATGTTTCTATAGAAGAAATAATTGCGAAAAATCCATCAGCAAAAGAGGGTTTAATTGAAGGTACGTTATTGGTTCTGCCAAAAAAAAGTAATTTAGTTGTAAAGAAAGATTCTATAATTTTAAAGAAAGAAAAAGTAAATTTATTAGAAACTGTAAATAAAACCAGAGAAAGAAATTTAGTTTTATTGATGCCTTTTAATATTAATAGAATTGAGAAAGATTCTTCTAAAACAAAAATCGAATATTTAAAAACTGATAAATTTTTAAATATTACACTTGATTTTTATGCAGGTGCATTAAAGGCTATTGATTCAGCTAAAGTATTGGGATTGCCATTTAATGCAAAAGTATACGACGCAGAAACTTCTAAATATTCCTCTAATGTTGCTACAATTATAAAAAATAATGATTTTTCAAATGTCGATGTGGTAATTGGACCTTTTACCAATTCTTTCGTAGAACTTGCTGGGCAATTAGTGGATAAAAAAACGGCCGTTATTTCGCCATTAACGAATGATGTTGGGGTAGGTGGATCGAATGTTTTTTATGCTATGCCAAATGAAACCATTCAAAAGGAAAAATTAATGGCGTATTTGCAAACTAAATCGGACGCTATTTTTGCTATTCATTCCTCATCAAAATCAAAATTAAGTACTTATTTTTCAACTAATTATCAAGGAGTTAAATCGTTTTATTTTAATGAAAAAGGAATTTTTGATTATGCAACTTTAAAATCTAATTTGCAAAAAGGGAAAAAGAACTTTGTAATTTTAGATTCAGATAAAATTATACAAGTACTTTCTGTAGTCAATAATTTATTAAAACTTAAAAAAGAATTTGATATTAACTTGGTGGTTATTGAAAGAAATGACGCTTTGGATTTTGAAGAAATTCCATCTAAAAATTTAGCTGCATTGCAAATGTTGTATCCTTCTGCAATTTGCGAAAACGAATCAGTGGAAGCATTGCATTTTGCAAAAGCATTTAAAAAAGACAATAAAATACAACCCAACCAATATGCGACACGTGGCTTTGATGTTACGTTTGATGCTATTTTAAGAATGTGTCAGGAAGACGGATTTATTAAATCTGCTGAAAGTCAAATTTCGGAACAAATTGAAAGTCAGTTTAATTATTCTAACAGCAATAATTACGGCGTGTATATGATGTATTATAATTCTGATTTAACCATAAAACAAGCACAATAATGGCAACGTCAAAAGTAACTTATTTAGGCAATTTAAGAACATCATCGATACATTTAGCTTCTGGTTCAGAAATTATTTCGGATGCACCAATTGATAACAACGGAAAAGGAGAAGCGTTTTCTCCAACCGATACAGTAGCAAATGCATTAGCAAGTTGTATGTTTACCGTAATGGGGATTAAAGCACAAGATTTAAACGTAGATTTTTCTAATTCTACAGCTGAAGTAACTAAAATTATGGGAACCGAACCGCGACGAATTACAGAAATTCACGTTACTTTTTCGATGAATGTAGAAGTATCTGACAAAGAAAGAATCAGCTTAGAGAAAACGGCA
>NZ_JBIKJI010000223.1:0-2571 GCF_044361065.1 Flavobacterium sp. | reverse complement strand
TACTGTTTTTACCTAAAAAAATAAAATTTGTAAAAAAGTAAGCAGTCCTTACATCGCTTTCAATTCTTCCAAATAGTCTCTTAAATTAGATAGTCTTGGAATTTTGTGTTGGCCGCCTAATTTATCTTTCTTTTTCAGCCAATCGTAAAATAAGTTTGTTCTTGCTACATTAACTACAAGTGGGTTTAACGTCATATTATTAAATCGTTTGGCTTCGTAGTCGGAATTTATGTGCTGTATATTTTTATCTAAAAGTGCTGAAAAATTTGCCATATTATCTGGATGTTTTTTAAATTCAATCATCCATTCGTGGGCACCTTTTTCTTTTCCATTCATAAAAATCGGTGCAACGGTATAATCTACCACTTCGCATTGCAAAGTTTCGCAGGTTTTTGCTAAAGCCACATCCGTGTTTTCAACCATTAGTTCTTCGCCAAACACGTTAATATGATGTTTGGTTCTACCGGTAACTTTTATACGAAAGGGTTGTAAGGAAGTAAATCGAATGGTATCGCCAATTAAATATCGCCATAAACCCGAATTGGTCGTAATGACTAAAGCATAATTTTTATGAAGTTCCACTTCGCTTAGCGGAATCACTTTTTGGTTTTCTTTTCCAAAGGTATCCATCGGAATAAATTCGTAAAAAATACCGTAATCTAACATTAGTAAAAGTTCGCTAACATTATTTTGATCTTGTAACGCAAAAAATCCTTCCGAGGCATTGTAAATTTCGTAATATTTAAAATCGTCTTTCGGAAATAAATTTTTGTATTGTTCTTTATACGGTTCAAAACTTACGCCTCCGTGAAAATACACTTCTACATTAGGCCATATTTCTAAAATATTGTTTTTTTTGTTTTCTTCCAGTGTTTTGTTTAGCAATACCATCATCCAACTGGGTACGCCAGCTAAACTGGTTACGTTTTCTAAGCTACTTTCCTTAATAATGGCGGGTAATTTGGTTTCCCAGTTGCTCATTAACGA
Organism: Flavobacterium sp.; assembly: GCF_044361065.1. Lineage (GTDB taxonomy): Bacteria > Bacteroidota > Bacteroidia > Flavobacteriales > Flavobacteriaceae > Flavobacterium. The sequence continues at coordinate 1,584 of NZ_JBIKJI010000223.1, read as the reverse complement.
GGTTTTGTTGCTGGGTGTGGAGCTAAATTCTGCCCACATTGGCATATTGTCAATTAATATGGCAGATAAATCGCCAAAAAAAGTATTGTTGTTTTCGTACAATTCTTTACTACCGCCCAAACGCAAACTTTTACCTGTAAATAACTGCGAATTTTCGTTATTATTTAAGTACATACACAGCAAATCTTTACTGGCTTTGTAATGATTGTGTTCTAAGGCTTCCGAACTTACGGGAATAAATTTGCTTTTAGCATTTGTGGTTCCGCTAGATTTTGCAAAGTATTTTATAGAAGAATTCCAAAAAATATTTTGCGCCCCTTGACGGGTTTGTGAAATTATCGGCTCTAAATCTTCGTAAGTAGAAACGGGTATTCTTTCGTTAAATGTTTGATAGTTTTTAATGCTCTGATAGTCGTATTTTTTTCCAAGAACGGTATTTTCTGCCGATTTTAATAAACCAAATAAAATTTCTTCCTGAACCTCCATAGGATATTTCATAAACAATTCAATTTGATGAATACGTTTTTTTAAAATCCAAGAGGCAATAGAATTTATTAAAGGTAATGGCATTTGCGTATCAGTATTTTTATAACTTTACCAAAAATAATAATTTTTATTTCAATTACAATCTTTATGACAACATTTGAAGGAACATTAACAAAGATGGAAACCGAAATAGGTGCGCCAATTCAGTATTATTTAATTTTTGATTCCAATTTCATAAATGTTAATCAGTTAATCAATAAAGATTTAGAAATTACGCACAAAGGGTATCAGTGCTTAAATTGTAAAAAAGCCAAAAAAATATGGCGACAAGGATTTTGTTATGATTGTTTTTCAACCATTCCAGCTGCCGCCGATTGGATTATGAAACCCGAACTCAGTACGGCGCATTTAGATATCGAAGATAGAGATTTAGCGTATGAAAAACGGGTGCAATTGCAACCTCATATTGTATATCTCGCTTTGTCAAGTGAAGTAAAAGTAGGGGTAACCCGAAACACGCAAGTGCCTACTCGATGGATAGACCAAGGCGCTGTGCAAGCCATTCCTGTTTTAGAAACGCCTAATCGATATTTAGCAGGTATAGCTGAGGTGGCCTTAAAAAATCATTTTGCAGATAAAACCAATTGGCAAAAAATGCTGAAAAATGAAGTGCCTGTCACCAATTTATTTGAAGAAAAAAGCAAATTAAAACAATGGTTACCAGAGGAAACTAAGCCTTATTTTATTGAAGAAGACCATTTGTATCAAATGGATTTTCCAGTTCAAGCCTATCCGTTAAAAGTTACCAGTTTAAATTTAGAAAAAACACCCAATTTTTCTGGAAAAGTAGTGGGCATTAAAGGACAATACTTAATTTTTGAAGACGGAACCGTTTTTAATGTACGCACCTATGAAGGGTTTGTGGTAAAATTAAAATTTTAAAAACTATATTCAACACCAATTCCTAATATTTGTTTTAATTGTACTCTTGGGCCTTCTGTGATTTGAACACCGGCAACTTCTCGTTTGTTTTTAATATCGTTATCATACAATAAATGGGTGCCAATGTTAGCTCGAACATATTTATTAACAATCATT
>NZ_JBIKJI010000222.1:0-2594 GCF_044361065.1 Flavobacterium sp. | reverse complement strand
ATTTTTAAAAAGTCAAAAATAGGATTTTTATAAAAATGAAATTTTAAAATTTTGTTAATTAACGCGTTTTAACAAAAAACAAAGTAATTTGTCAATCTGAACTTGTTTCAGATTCTTAATAGTACAAAAAAATAGCTTGAGATTCTGAAATGAATTCAGAATGACAAACTATTTTTTTGTTTATTTTGTTTTGAACATTAGTGCAAATCCGTTTTCATATTTTCCTAAACTTACCCCATCAATTGTCGTTTCACCCATTAATTTTAAGACATCAAGTGATTTTAAATTTTTATAATTGAATTTCAAAAAATCATCATTACTAATTAATTTATAGTCTATGTAAACTTTATTTTTAGACTGACTTAGGTTAATCGATGGATATTTTGGAATTTTTAACATAAATTTACTAAATAAAACACATTGATCACCGTTTTCTAATTCGAAATACTTATTATCTTCATTTTCAGAAATATTTTCTAATGAGTTTGAATTATCGTAAAAAGTTGTTTTTCCATTTAACACAAAAACGCCATCTTTACCATTTTTTCCGAATTTTTCAATTGCAGATTCTCCTTCATAATGAATAACAACTCCATCTACTTTGATTGATTTGCCTATAATTTCTGAACGTCTCATTTTTTTTCCATTGACAATAAACAATGGGTCTTTTTCTTTATCATTAATTTCAGAAATTGATTCTACATCGGTTTTATTTGAAAATTTTGAAATGTTTTTATCCTTTTCAAAAGTAATTTCAAGTTTGTCATACATAAAATTTTGATCTTTATCTGTTTCAATTACATTATCTATAATTTTCCAATCTCCTTTAAAAATAACAGCACCATCTTTTGCGCTTGTTCCGAACAATTTAACAGCTTCATCTGGACTAATTTTATCAATAGTTGCATTATTTTTATATTGAGCGATATTTTTATTTTTCAATTCGTCTTTAGTATATACTTTACCGTTAATTATAAATAACCTTTTCAAATTTTCTTTAGTGTCGCTTTCATAGGGTGAATTATAAATAGATTCAAAATTTTCTTTTTTTTGTACTGAATCTTTTATACTATCTTTCTTAATTGTTTTTGATTCCATCTCTTGTGCAATAGTTTCGATTTGAAACAATAACATAAATGCGGTTACAAATGGAAGAATAATACCAAATTTCCAAATGTTTTTTCTGTTTGATTGATTTGAGTTTAACATAATGATTCTTTTTTTGATTGATGATTGATTAAATGTATTCACGATTGAAATATTTGAAGCTTGAGTAGATACTTTCAACATCGTTCTTTGGTAATATACTTTGTCTGAAACGTGTTGGATAGCAAGATTATCAGCTAAAAATTCTAAATTTTGCACCATACTTTTTCGGTACAACCAAACTATTGGATTAAACCAAAATAGTATAATAAAAAACTGAGCTGCTAAAGTATCTAAACTGTGTTTTTGATTAGAATGTACTTCTTCGTGTTTGATTATATTTTCTAACTCAGTTGGATGAATGACATCTGAATTAAAAATAATATAATTAAAAAACGAAAATGGCGTATGAACTAAATTTGTATTCACATAAACTAATTTATTTTTTTTCTCCGAATTGGAAACGTTAATGATTTTAATCAATTTTATAAAATCAAAAACGGTTTTAATCAAAAAGCCAAAACAAATGATTCCATAAATCAGAAATACTATTTCTTGATTAGTCAATAATGGTTCTTGCATTACTTCTTTTGAAATTGGTATTATTTGAATTTCATTATTTTCAATAGAATTACTCACCATCCGCTTGACTTCGTAATACTCTATTTTAGTAAATGTTACTAATGGCAAGATAAGAGAAACAAATAATCCTGAAAGCAGAAACCATCTCGATTGCTTATAAAATGTTTCTTTTGAGAGTGCTAATCGATACACCAAATAAAACAATACGAGTAAAGCATTGACTTTTAAAATGTAGATGAAAACTGTTTCCATACCTATTTCTTTTTCTCGATGATACTTAAAATCTCACGAAGTTCGTCTGCTGAAATTTTTTCTTCTTCGGCAAAAAACGAAACCAAATTTTTGTATGAATTACCAAAGTAATTCTGAATAGCGGTTTTCATAAAGGTTTTTCTGTATTCTTCAATATCTACAATGGGATGATATTGATGCGTGTTTCCATACGCATTATACGAAACGTATCCTTTTTCTTCTAAATTTCTAATGATGGTAGAAAGTGTGTTGTAGTGTGGTTTGTCTTCTTTAAATTCAGCCAAAACATCTTTTACAAAAGCGCGTTTTAGCTTCCATAAAATGTGCATCACTTCTTCTTCTTTGTTGGTTAATTTTTGCATAACATATATTTTAGTTAAGCAAATGTATAACTATATTTTTAGTTACGCAACTATTTTTATAGTTATTTAACTACTTTTAACGTTTAGCTTTTCTTTTTCCACCAAACGAAATACATAAATACCTATTAAAGTACCAATAATACCGAGTGATCCCATAAATAACCAATTGGCTTGATATCCATAAGTATCTATTAAAACCATTCCTATTTTTGCACTTAAAATATGCGCCAAACTATAACTCATAGCAAAAAT
>NZ_JBIKJI010000221.1:0-2609 GCF_044361065.1 Flavobacterium sp. | reverse complement strand
TGTGGTAACCATTAAAACGGCACCCATAATCGGTGAGGTATAACTTAATCCTTTAAAAAATGTTAGCATATTGAAAGCAACACCAAAAAAGGCACAAGCGGCAATGCGAAGAAAATCGTTTTTTGCAATTTTTTCTTTCGGTCCGAGAAAAGAAACCAACCAAAATAATATAGTAGCTCCGGCAACTCGCATTACAATAAATCCATAAGCATCAACATACTTTGGCATTACATCTTTGGCAACAGTGAAAGTTACTCCATAAATAATAGCTACAATCCAAGCGCATACTAAAGCCCAAGAACGACTATTCATTACTTAAAGCCTTTTGCAATTTTAAAATATTTGGTTGACTATTTCCTATGAAAATTTCATTTTCTAACACCACTACTGGACGACTCAAAAAAGTATAATGTTCCAGAATATAATTTTTATAATCGGCTTCTGTAAGGGATAAATTTTTCAATCCTTTTTCTTTATATAATTGCGCTTTTTTACTAAAAAGAGCTTCGTAACTACCAGAAAGCTGGTGCATAAATTCTAATTCTGCTATGGTGATAGGATTTTGACGGATATCGTGAAACTCTAAATTTGAATTTGAAGGCAATGACTTAATTATTTTTCTGCAAGTATCGCAAGAAGCGAGGTAATATATTTTTCGCATTTGTGCTAAATTAGTTTCTTTAAAGAAATTTAAAACACAAAGGTAAGAAAGTTATTTTTGTTGAAAAAAAGACTTTATTTAATTAATAAGTATTTATCAATTTCTTGATAGGTTAAAATTACTTCAAACGAACCTTTTTCGTAAGAAGAAATTTCATTGATATTATACAAGAATTTAACACCCTCAATAGTAAAAAATATATTATTTGTAAGATAAAAAGAATTATTTTCGAAACAATATCCTTGTTGATTAAGACTTAAAGCAGCATTTACATTATATTTTGCTCTAAATTTTGCCTCAACTAATTTTAAAACTAAGTGAAGATTTGAAAAGATATCCTCGTTCTTCAATTGCGCACCAGTTAGTTTATTAAAAACCAATGAACGTTTTCCTCCAAAACTATGCAAATCATCATAAGAAGTGGAATAATTGATACCAATATTGACAAATTCTTCTGTTTCAAACTCAACATTTGACTACAATTCAAAATTCCAATTTTTTAAATTATTTTCTGGCTTACTATTTTTGGCGTTTTTATAAACATCTACAAAACCTTTCGTCAATTGATTATAATTCGTAATGGTTAAATTCTGACTATCAATAAAATTAGAGAGTTCTTTAATATTTTCGAAAATAATTTTATTTATATTATCATCATTTTTAGCTTCTAAAACTTCCATTTTAATATTTGCAGAATTATAACTGGTAGTATAATTTGGTTGATAAGAAGAATTATATTGCTTTCGAACAAAAACCAATGGCTGAGCACATCCAAAAAATAAGAAGAGTAAAATAATAAGTAAATGTTTCATTACATTTTGCGAAGTTATTCGTTAAATTAACTTATCAAAAATCGAGCCAACTTAAGTATATAAAATAAAAAAATCGGATATAAAATCCGATTTTTGTATGAATATATCCTAATAAAATTAGTGTTTACTTGCCAAGTATCTCTCTGCGTCTAAAGCCGCCATACAACCTGTCCCTGCAGCTGTTATAGCTTGTCTATACACGTGATCTGCTGCATCGCCACCTACAAAAACTCCAGGTATGTTTGTTTTTGATGAACCTGGTACGTTTATAATATAACCCGTTTCATCTAATGTTAAATAATCTGCAAAAATATCTGTATTTGGTTTATGACCAATCGCTACGAAAAATCCAGTTGCTGGAATCTCAAAGTCTTCATTTGTAGTTTTGTTTTTAGCTTTAACACCTGTAACCACTTGTCCGTCACCTAAAACTTCCACCGTATCATGATTCATTAAAATAGTAATATTTTCGGTATTTTTTACACGTTGTTCCATAATTTTAGAAGCTCTAAATTTTTCACTTCTAACTAACATGGTAACTTTTTTACATAATTTAGATAAATAATGTGCTTCTTCACAAGCACTATCTCCAGCTCCAACAATAACTACTTCTTGGTTTCTATAGAAAAAACCATCACAAACCGCGCAAGCTGAAACGCCACCACCAGTTTGAAGATAATGTTGTTCTGAAGGTAATCCTAAATATTTTGCTGTAGCACCAGTTGAAATAATAACCGTATCAGCATGAATTTCTTTTGTGTCATTTATCCATACTTTATGAGGTTCAGCACTAAAATCTACTTTTGTTGCCCAGCCATCACGAACATCTGTTCCAAAACGTTGTGCTTGCTTTTGTAAACCAATCATCATTTCAGGACCTGTAATTCCTTCAGGATTTCCTGGCCAGTTTTCAACTTCATTCGTGGTTGTTAATTGGCCACCTGGCTGTGTACCTTGATACAAAACAGGATTCATATTAGCTCTTGCTGCATATATAGCTGCAGTATATCCTGCAGGACCAGAACCTATTATTAGGCATTTTACTTTTTCTATTTCGTTTGACATGATGATTAATTTTAATTCTAAGCAAAAATAGTAAATTCAAAAAACATTTTTTCCTTTATCATTTAATTCGG
>NZ_JBIKJI010000069.1:0-10333 GCF_044361065.1 Flavobacterium sp. | reverse complement strand
AGTTGCGTATTGACCTGTTTTGGTTTTCTTTTGTTTTGCTCCGCCAATTTTCATTTTTTCAAATAAAACATCACCTAATTGTTTAGGAGACGCTAAATTGAATGTTTCACCAGCAGTTTCATAGATTTTTTGCTCTAAAGCTTTGCTTTCAGCAGTCATTTCAACTGACATTTTATTTAAAAAATCGACATCCAAATTAATACCTTCTTTTTCCATATCGGCTAAAACAGGAACTAACGGAATTTCAATTTCATCATATAATTTTTTCGTACCTACTTTTTCTAAAATAGGTAAAAAATGATTTTTAAGTTGAATCGTAACATCGGCATCTTCTACAGCGTATTCTTTAATTTCATCTAAAGGAATATCGCGCATATTGCCCTGATTTTTCCCTTTTTTCCCAATTAATTCTGTAATAGATTTTGGCGAATATTTCAAATACGTTTCGCTCAATACATCCATATTATGACGCATATCGGGATTAATCAAATAATGCGCAATCATAGTATCGAATAAATTTCCTTTAACTTCAATTCCGTATTGAGAAAGAATTTTTAAATCGTATTTAATATTTTGACCTACTTTTTCGATGTTTTCATTTTCGAAAAACGGCTTGAATTTTTCAATTAAAACTTGTGTTTCTTCTCTGTTTTCTGGAAATGGCACATAGAATCCTTTTCCTTTTTCCCAAGAAAATGCCAAACCTACTAATTCGGAATTTAATGCATCTAAACCAGTCGTTTCCGTATCAAAACATACCGAAGTTTGATTCAATACATTCTGAATGAACATTCTTGTTGGTAAATCACCTTGTACGTTTTGATAGAAATGTTCCGTATTTTCTAAAGTTGCATAATACGATGAGTGTGTTTCTGTAGCATCTTCACTATCTGAAAAACCAAATAAATCATATTGTTCATCTGTAGTTTTTTTAACCGGTGCTTTCTTTAAAACAGGAATCTCAGAATTTGTTACTTCAGTATTCGCTGCTGGATTGTACAATTTATCGAATTGCGCTTTCATTTGTCGGAATTCTAATTCCATAAATAACGCATCTGTTTTTTCTACATCTGGCGAAGATAATTCGTAATCTTTTTCGTTAAAAGTTACAGGACAATCTAATAAAATAGTAGCTAATTTTTTAGATAAGATTCCTTGTGCTTTGTTGGCTTCAATTTTATCTTTTAAAGCGCCTTTTAGTTTGTCAGTATTGTCTAAAAGATTCTCCATTGAACCGAATTCGGCCAATAATTTCTTTGCTGTTTTTTCTCCAACACCTGGTAATCCTGGAATATTATCTACGGCATCGCCCATCATTCCAAGATAATCTATAACTTGCAATGGATGTTCTATTTCAAATTTCGCTTGTACCTCTGGAATTCCCCAAATTTCAATGTCATTTCCCATTCTGGCAGGGCGATACATAAAAATATTTTCGGAAACCAATTGGGCAAAATCCTTATCTGGCGTAACCATAAAAACTTTGTAATTTTCTTTTTCGGCTTGTTTGGCAATCGTTCCAATTAGGTCATCTGCCTCAAAACCTGCTACTTCTATAATTGGAATATGCATAGCACGCAATAAATCTTGGATATAAGGCACCGCAATTTTTATGGCTTCTGGCGTAGCATCTCGGTTGGCTTTATATTGTTCGAACATTTCCAAACGAAACGTACTGCCGCCTTTATCAAAAGCAACCGCTAAATGATCTGGTTTTTCACGTTTAATGACATCCATTAAGGCATTCATAAATCCCATAATGGCAGAAGTATCCATACCTTTTGAGTTAATTCTTGGGTTTTTTATAAAGGCATAATACCCGCGAAAAATTAATGCGTAAGCGTCTAAAAGAAATAAGCGTTTTTGTGACATAAATGGTTTTTTATCTATTCGTTTGTAAAAATACAATACTTTAAATAAAAAATCTTTGTTAAATTTCAATAAATATTTATGTTAATTGTGAACTTGTTAGTTAATTTGTAAAAAATAAAAAAATATGAAAGGTTTAATACCGCTTCTAATATTATTAATTGTCGAATTTTATTCATTTCAAGCAATTAAAACGATTACCAAAAACAAATGGGTTTTATTAATTTATTTAGTGATTTCAATCGTTTTAATGCTTTTTATCGTCTATTCATTTATGAATTTCGATAGAGGTAAAGGTCAAAATAAATCAAGTTTGCTTGTTATTGGGATGACATTACTTATTTATGTTCCTAAAATTTTAATTTTTTTAATTTTATTTATTGAGGATGTTTCACGTTTGGTAGAAGCCTCAATTATGAGTTTTGTTGATGAAAACAGAGAACAATTTTTTAGTCCAAGAAGACGTTTTGTGAGCCAGATTGCTTTAGGAATTGCAACTATTCCTTTTGCTTCTTTACTTTACGGAATGACTATTGGAAAATATAATTTTAAAGTACTGCGACAACAAATCTTTTTCGACGATTTACCTGAAGAATTTGACGGGATGACAATTACTCAAATTTCAGATATTCATAGCGGTAGTTTTGATGAAGATACCGATAAAATCAAATACGCGGTAGATTTAATCAACCAACAAAATTCCGATTTATTATTGTTTACAGGTGATATCGTAAATACACACGCCAAAGAAATGGATCCGTGGATTGATACGTTTAAAGGATTGTATCAACCTAAATTTGGTAAATTTTCCATTTTAGGAAACCACGATTATGGTAAATATTTCGATTGGGATTCAGAAAAAGAAGAAATTCAAAATTTTGAAGATGTAAAAAACATTCATAAAAAATTAGATTTTACTTTGTTAATGAATGAAAATGTAAAGTTGAAAAAAGGTTCTTCTGAAATTGTGTTGGTTGGTGTAGAAAATTGGGGTGTACATTTTGGTAAAAAAGGCGATTTAAAAAAGGCAACATCAGATGTTAAACCAGAAGATTTTAAAATAGTAATGAGTCACGATCCAAGTCATTGGGAAAATGAAATAAAAAATCACGATACTCATTATCATTTAACCTTATCAGGTCATACACACGGATTGCAATTTGGAATTGAAATTCCGGGTTGGTTCAAATGGAGTCCTGTACAGTATGTATACAAGCAATGGGCAGGATTGTATGAAAATGCCGGAAGATATATTTATGTAAATCGTGGTTTTGGCTTTCACGCCTATCCAGGTAGAGTAGGAATTATGCCCGAAATTACCGTAATTGAGTTAAAAAAATCCAAAAAAGAGGCGTAATTGCTTAAAAAATGTGGTTTTTTGTTTGATATATTAAAAAAATATATACATTTGTTTAATAAACAATTCGGTCTATGTCGAAATTTGGAGAACTTATAGATGCACAAGTGCCAGTATTAATTGATTTTTTTACGGAATGGCACGAACAATCTATTACTATGAATGAAACAATTCGTCACGTTGCAGCTGCTTTAGGCGACAAAGCAAAAGTGATTAAAATTGATGTAGATAAAAATAAAGAATTAGCGGAAGCACTTCGTATTAAAGGTCTACCAACTTTTATGATTTACAAAGATGGTCAAATGGTTTGGAGACAAAGCGGTGAATTTGATGCCAATACTCTAATTTCTCTTATTCAAGAACAAGCTTAGGCGATTTTTTCAAATTTAAATTCTTTACTTTTTAATGTTTCAATGGTTTTTTCTAAGCTATTGAGAACATTCTCTTTTGCCTTATTGCTATCGTGAAATACAATAATACTTCCGGAAAAAACATTTTGAATTACATTTTCATAACATTTTTCTGCTGAAATACTCGCGTCATAATCTTTGCTCAATACATCCCACATAATTATTTTGTAACCTAATTTTCTCAGCTTGTAGGATTGCCACGGAGTAATTTTACCATAAGGCGGACGAAATAATTTCGAATTTCGAATTTTGAATAATGAGTTCAGTTTGATTTCGCAAGCTTCTGAGTTGCTAATGTATGTTTTTGTAGGAGTTTTCCATCCCTTTAAATGACTATAGGTATGATTTCCTACAGAATGCTGTTTAGAAAGAATTTTCTGTACGATTTCTGGATGTTTTCTTACGTTGTCACCAATGCAAAAAAAGGTAGCTTTGATGTGATGTTTGTCTAAAATTTCTAAAACCCTTTCTGTGATTTCTGGAGTAGGACCGTCATCAAAAGTTAAATAAATAGTATTTACAGAATTCGGAATATCCCAAACCTGATTGAAAAATAAGAGCTTTATTATTTTAGGAACTTTTATCATAAAAAAAGCCATTCAAAGGAATGGCTTATATATTTGTTATTCAATTTCTCTTTTATATTCGCCCATCATATTATTGAAATTGTTGAATTTCACGCGTTGTAAATTGTAAAACTCTACATCTCCATTTTCCTGAGCTAATAATAATAACGAACGATAAATTTCAATTTCTCTATAAATTTCCATTCTATAAAACGCTTTCTGTTTTTCTGATTGCGAATGAAAGAAAGTTATTTTTTCTTGATATTTTTTAATCAGTTGATTTAAGATTTTTCTTGCTTCTTCTTTTTTGCCAATTTTATAATATCCTTCAGCAAATGGTTCTACAGTAGTGTAATATTCAAAGTAATCAATTGGCATATTTTTCATAGCTATTTGAATTACTTTTTTGGCTTTATCAAATTTCTTTTCTTCAATTAATGCGGTCATTAAACGAGAAAGATTGTTTCTGTAAGATAATGCATTTTTACGCGTTTCTGGGTCGTGATAAATTTTATCGCTTCCTGCATTACCCCAAGTCCATTGGTTGATGATTTTGAAGGTTTTTTCAGTATCAATATAACCCATATCGTAAGAATTTCCTTCTTTTAGTTTGGTTTTTACAGGGACTAATTTATAAACCATACCGTCTAATTGAAGGTATTCTTTCATCCAAATATAGTCGTCTGCGCCAAAACTTCCTGGAGAGAAATAAATAGGTCGTTTCCAGTTGTTGGCATTAAAAATATCTAACATTAAAATTCTGTTTTTATAAATCGCACCGCCTTTTAATTTTAAATTAATTTGTGGCACAATAGAATCGTAATATTTTTTATCTACAACTTTATTTTTAATAATGTTTTGCTTGTCAATTTTAACTTTTAAATGTTCGCTTGGATAAAAATGTACAAATTGACCATTTTTCATTTCTCTTTTTGAGCGATCGTCTTTTAAGAAATCTAAAGTTAAACCTAAGTCTAACGTGTCAGTTGTTCTTTCGTCAAATAAGCAATAATTTCTTTTATCGCCCACATATTGATCATGTGTAAATGAAATAGGTACCGCATCTGATTTATTCGATTTGATTTTCATCTCATCAATATACCAATCCGTAGCCAATAAACTTGTGTTTACAATTCTAACATCCGTTCTGTATCCTTCAATTTCTTGCAAATACCACATTGGAAAGGTGTCATTATCGCCAATTGTAAACAATATAGCATTGGGTTCGCAAGAATCTAAATAGGCTTTTGCCATCGCTACAGCGGTGTATTTTCCACTTCTATCATGGTCATCCCAGTTTTCGGATGCCAATAGTACTGGCGAAGCTAATAAAGTAGTGGCTAATACGGCTGGAAGTGCTACTTTTGGCGACACATATTTTAAAATATATTGATAAATGGCATAAATTCCAACGCCAATCCACATTGCGAAAATATAAAACGAACCTACTAAAGCATAATCTCTTTCTCTTGGTTCGAAAGGCCTTTCGTTTAAGTAAATTTTCAAAACTAAACCAGTGAACAAAAACAAGAGTAGTAAAACATAAAATGATTTCCATTCTTTTTGTGCATGATAAACCATTCCGATAATTGCTAAAATAAAAGGTAAAAAGAAATACGTATTTCTTCCTTTGTTATTTTTCATATCCGTAGTTAATTCACTTTGGTTGTCTAAATGTAAATTATCAATAAAGCTGATTCCGCTTAACCAATTTCCTTCTAAACTTTCATAATTTCCTTGTAAATCATTTTGTCTTCCAACAAAATTCCACATTAAATATCGGAAATACATATAGCCAAATTGGTATTCAAACATAAATTTCATATTGTCTGAAAACGATGGTTTTTCAATCGTTAAATAATCACCATAGGTTTTTAAAAATTCTTCGTATTCGTCTAATCCAAGTTTGTTAGATGCAAATTGACTTCTAAAATCAGAAACAATTTCGGTAAATTGTCCTAATTTATCTTCATCCGTTTCTCCAGTTTCTTCATCATAAAAGGCTTCATGATTTACACTAAATTCTAATGGCTTTGTAAAAGTCATATAGTTTTTGGCGTGTTCTTCACTCCAAAGTCTTGGTAAAAACGCATTGTGTTTAGAGTTTGGATTGTGTTTTCCATTGATATAATTATTGGTAATAATATATTTACCCGTTTTCTCGTCTCTTTCGTAGTTTGGTTTATCATCAGAATACGGATTCTCTTCATCAGCTCCAGCATAAGCATTGGAAAACTGAGGACCATAAAACAACTTGGTTTCCCCGTATTGTTCTCTGTTGTAATACGCTAAAACTTCAGCAGCATCACTGGGTTTGTTCTCGTTTATGTTAATATTTGAATTGGCTCTTACGGGAAGCATTATCCAAGTTGAAAATCCAATTAAAATAAATAATATACTTAATAAAAGTGTATTAAACTTTACTAATTCTTTTTTCTTAGTATATGATAAACCAAAATAAAAACCAGCTACAATTAGTAAAAAAGCAATAATAGTTCCAGAATTAAAAGGCAATCCCATTGAGTTTACTGCAAAAATTTCTGTTTTCGCAAAAAACGATAACGTATAAGGCAGTAAAAATTTAAAAATAAACATCAAAATAGCTAATATCACTACATTGGCAATAATAAAATTCTTAACTGTAATGTTCTTTTGTTTTTTGAAGAAATATAACATTCCAATTGATGGTAAAGCTAATAAGGCCAAAAAGTGTACCCCAAAGGAAAGCCCAATAACCAATGAAATTAAGATAACCCATTTATTTCCTCTTTCTGTTTCCAGTTCTTCTTCCCATTTTAGACCCAACCAAAATAATAAGGCAATAAATAATGAAGCCATTGAATATACTTCAGCTTCTACTGCATTAAACCAAAAACTATCTGTAAATGTATAGGATAAGGCAGCAATTAATGATGCGCCAAGTGTAAGTTTTGAAGTTTCATTATTCCATTCAGAGGTAGCGATAACAATTTTTCGTATAATTTTAGATGCCGACCAAAACATAAATAAAATAGTAAATGCACTTGAAAATACCGATACCATATTAACCATTAATGCAATTTGACTATTATCTGTGGCAAACATAGCAAAAAACGCACCTATCATTTGATATAAAGGTGCCCCTGGCGGATGACCCACTTCAAGTTTAGCTGCGGTGGCAATATATTCACCACAATCCCAAAAACTCATTGTTGGTTCTACGGTTAGAGTGTAGGTAACTAATGCAACTATAAAAGCAAACCAACCTATGTAGGTGTTCCATTTGCTGTAGTTAAATGAAATCATATATTTACTAAATTAATTTAGATTACAAAGAAACCATTTATTGAAGAGATTACCAATTAATTTTTTCTTAAAAATTATTTAAAAATTATTTGCAGAGAATAAAATATATATTACATTTGCACTCGCAATTACAAAATAATTGGTTCATGGTGTAATGGTAACACTACTGTTTTTGGTGCAGTCATTCAAGGTTCGAGTCCTTGTGAACCAACAAAAAAATCCCGCTTGAAAAAGCGGGATTTTTTTATTTATATTAATTTTAAATCACTTATATTTTAAAAGCAATAACAGGTCTTTTAGCGTGGTTTACTAAGTCTTCAGAAATACTTCCATTTAAAAAGTGAGAGATTCCTTTTCTACCGTGCGTAGAAACGGCTATAACATCAGAATTTGAGTCTTTTGCAAAATGTAAAATTCCTTTTTCCACATTAATATCATTATAAATGTGAGTAGAATAATTAGAAAAGTGAAATTCTTCAATAAAGTTTCTAACTTTTTCTTCAGCAGCTCTTGTTGTGCTGAAATTATTTGGTGTAATTACATGAAGTAAATTAATGTGAGCTCCGAAATAGTTTGCAAAATCAACTACTTTTTCAAAAGGTTTTTTAATTTCATCTGAAAAATTAGAAGCAAATGTAAGTGTGTCAACTTTAAAATCTGCATCTTCTTTTTTAATCACTAATACTGGAATTTCTGAATTCCTAACTACTTTTTCGGCATTTGAACCCACAAACATTTCGTGGAAACCACTTGCTCCATGAGAGCCCATTACTACTAAATCAGCATGATGTTTTTTCCCATTTTCAATAATTCCTTCAAATGCTATGTTAAACTGTACGATACTCGAAACTTTAATATCATCTAAAAAACTTGCGTTTTCTAATTCTTCTAATTTAGCTACAGCTGCATTTTTAAAGAACATTAATTCAGGTATTTCATGCGAAGTATTAAGTGCATCATTTCCTGAACTTGATAATTCTAGCATATGTAATAAAATTATTTCGCCATTATTTTTTTTGGCAATTTGCGCGGCAACTTTTAAAGCATTTTCGGCATGTTTTGAAAAATCGGTAGGGACTAAAATTGTTTTCATTTGTTTAAATTTAATTACTATTTATTATAGTATAAAGTTACGAAAATTTTTTGAATTGTTTAACTTTTTTGGAAAAATGAAATATTTGGACATTTTAAAAAAAATGTTGTATATTTGCCGAGTTATTTAGTAAACAACCAAATAATGAGGCACGCAATGCGTGCCTCTTTTTATAAAGATGACATTTAAAGAAAAAGTAAAAAGCTTGCTTGACAAAGCGTTAGAGGAGAACACACAATTGTTTCTGATTGATTTAGATTTTTCAGAATCAAACAAAATTTCTGTTATCTTAGATGGTGATTCTGGTGTAAATTTACAAGATTGTATCAATGTAAATAAGTTTTTATATAGCGGGTTAGAAGCAGAAGATGTAGAATATTCTATTGAAGTTGCCTCGGCAGGAGTGTCTTCGCCATTAAAATTGGTTAGACAATATAAAAAAAATATAGGAAGAACAATAAAAGTAAAAACCATTTCTCAAGGTGATTTTGAGGCTATATTATCTGATGCAGATGAACAAACAGCTACATTATCTTGGAGCGCAAGAGAACCAAAAGAAATAGGTAAAGGAAAAGTAACCGTTCAAAAAACAATTGCAATTCCTTATTCAGACATAAAAGAAGCAGTAGTAATAATATCATTTTAAAAATAAAGCATACCATGGAGAATATTGCATTAATAGATTCATTTTCAGAATTTAAAGACGACAAACTAATCGACAGAGTAACCCTTATGGCTATTTTGGAAGATGTGTTTAGAAATGCGTTGAAAAAGAAATATGGTTCAGATGACAATTTCGATATTATCATAAACCCTGATAAAGGAGATATGGAAATTTGGAGAAACCGTGTAGTTGTAGCTGATGAAGATTTAGATCTTGAAAACGAAGAAATCACATTAACAGAAGCTAGAAAAATCGAACCTGATTTTGAAATTGGAGAAGAAGTATCTGAAGAAGTAAAATTAATCGATTTAGGTAGAAGAGCTATTTTAGCCTTACGCCAAAATTTGATTTCTAAAATTCATGAACACGATAACACCAATCTTTACAAACAATTTAAAGATTTAATTGGTGATATTTATACTGCCGAAGTACACCATGTACGACCAAAAATGGTGGTTTTAATGGATGACGATGGAAATGAAATTATCTTACCTAAAGAAAAACAAATTCCAAACGATTTCTTTAAAAAAGGAGAAAATGTAAGAGGTATTATTGAAAGCGTAGAGCTTAAAGGAAATAAACCTCAAATTATAATGTCAAGAACAGCACCAAGTTTCTTAGAAAAATTATTTGAACAAGAAATTCCTGAAGTTTTTGATGGTTTAATTACTATTAAAAAAGTAGTTAGAATCCCTGGTGAAAAAGCAAAAGTTGCCGTTGATTCTTATGACGATAGAATTGATCCTGTTGGAGCTTGTGTAGGTATGAAAGGATCTCGTATTCACGGAATTGTTCGTGAATTAGGAAACGAAAATATCGACGTAATAAATTACACACAAAACACTCAATTATTTATTACAAGAGCGCTTAGCCCGGCTAAAGTTTCTACAGTAAAAATTGATGAAGAAAATAAAAAAGCAGAAGTTTTCTTAAAAATTGAAGAAGTTTCAAAAGCCATTGGTAGAAACGGACAAAACATTAAATTAGCGAGTCAATTAACTGGATACGAATTAGATGTAATTCGCGAAGGAATTGTTCAAGAAGAAGATGATGTGGAATTAAGAGAATTTAGTGATGAAATTGAAGAAT
>NZ_JBIKJI010000220.1:0-2640 GCF_044361065.1 Flavobacterium sp. | reverse complement strand
GGTAAAACTCTATTGAAACTCATATTATTTACGCTGTTCAATTGGGTGTCACTGGTATTAAATTGATGTAAAGTAACTCCTGGATTAAAAGTAAATTTCCCAACCAACATTTTATAATGTAAGCCTACAAAAGCATCGTTAAATACATAATTTACTTTATTGGTGTTTTGACTATCAGATAAATTATTTTGTGTGCCATTATCTAATGTTTGAAACATATTGGAGTTAAAGTTTTGATACGAATACGTGTTTCCAATGGTAACGTTAATGTTACTTTTTGGTGTTACCATATAGTAGTAATCAAATTTTGCATCCGTTTTATTTGTTTTAATAAATCGGTTTTGATTGATGCTGTTTCTTGATTGAGCACTATTGTATCCTGCCAAAATAAATGGTTGTATTTGTAAATTGGCATTATAAAACGGATCTTCTTGTTGAAATAAATTTTGCATTTCAAAAGCAAATACATTTTTATCGTTTAGCGTATAATAGTAGTTTAAGTTTTGATTTAATGAAATAGGTTGTTGGTTTTTTTCGGTTAAAATATTCCCTTGTAAACTTGATACTACATTTTGTCTATCCAATTGATCTGATGTTTTTAGTAATGCATCGTAATCCAGGTGCATTTTAGTAGAAGGCACGTAGCTACTACTTAATTTAAACAATCCTAAATTGTTTCTCTGTCTAGAAATGTCTTGACGTGTTTCTGTAATATTTACGGTTGATCCATTTGGCAATCTATCTACACGATTGTAAACATTATCGGTTTGTAAATCGGTTTTGTTGTACGAGTAAATACCAAATCCACTAATTGTCCATACTTTCGATGGGTTATAGGAAAAGTTCGCCGCGCCAAATTTCGTATCAATATTTTTTGCACGATTGTTTCTCAATCCCCCAATTCCCAAATCGTTTGAAGAAACATTAAAACTAGAACCCCCTTTTCGCATCATATTTCTAAATCCACCTGTAAATTTAAAATAGTCCTGCGTGGTAAGCGGTAACTCTCCAATATTATTTAAATTCCCTATTAAATTAACGCTGTATTTTGGACTATAATAAAATAATTTTGGATTTACGATACTTCTGTTTTTCGAGTCTATAA
Source organism: Flavobacterium sp. (assembly GCF_044361065.1). GTDB lineage: Bacteria > Bacteroidota > Bacteroidia > Flavobacteriales > Flavobacteriaceae > Flavobacterium. Next base: position 1,535 of record NZ_JBIKJI010000220.1, on the reverse strand, counting down.
TGCCTTCTCCAGCAAGGACATCACCAAACCAAAAGTTGGTTTTACCTTGTTTTAATTTGATATTAATAGCAATATTTTCTTCATTATTTTCTAATCCTTTTAAATTAGAAACCTCATTATAATTTCTTAAAACTTGTACTTTATCAATAGCATCTGCAGGTATATTTTTCACACCTAATTTCGTATCGCCATCAAAAAAATCTTTTCCATTAACCATTAACTTTTGGGCCGTTTTACCTTCTACAGAAATCTCACCGTCTTTGTTAACAGATACGCCAGGTAGTTTTTTAAGAACATCTTCTAACTTTTTTTCGGTACCATTTGTAAACGAATCTGAGTTATAAATAATGGTGTCACCGCTAATTCTTACAGGCATTTCTCGAACAATCTCAACGGTTTCAATGGTATTTGAACTTGATAAAACAATATTAAAAGTTTGGTTTTCTTTTGTAGTTGTAATTTTTTGTTCAAAAGGCGCATAACCTATATAACCGGCTTTGATAATATATTCTGTATTGGCTTTTAAGTTTAATGAAAATTCCCCTTTTTCACTGGTGATGTTGTACGCATCCATCGCTTTTGTAACTTGGTTAATAGCCATTACATTGGCGGTTTCTATAACCAAATTGTCGCTATCTTTCAGTATTCCTGAAACCTTTACCGATTGTGCGTAACTCATTCCGATAAGAAATAAGCTTAGTACTAAAATTATTTTTTTCATTTAAGTCTGTTTGTTAATTTTTTGTTTCACGAAACATAATTGTGCCGCCATTGTCTTCCATTTGTTTTTGCATTTTTTTCTCGTATTTTTCATATTCTTTTTTGGAAATGACTTTACCAGAATTTGGAATTTTTATTTTTACTGTTTCGTTGTTTTTTATGCTTACTTTCGTACAAAAGTAAATATAATTTTCATTTTCAAGTTGTAAAATTAATCCCGGCAAACCCCATACGCCATTTGGACCAAAACTAACAGGTATTTCACTGGTGTACCAAGCTGTAATAGTTTGTGGTTCGGGTTTTTTCATTTCAAATAATGAAGATTTTCCGTTCTTTGTTTTTTCTTGATAACGTTCGTATGCTTCTAAATCATTTTTAGAAATGGGTTCTACATAAGTTGCTTTTACGCAATTATAATCACCAATTATTTTTGTTTCGTTGGTTATTTGCCAATCAATTTTTGGTAACGAATCTTTTATCACAAATTCATCACCAAAAATATCTTCTTCAGTGTATGAAATTTTATCTTTTGTATTCATATATTTATCTCCATCACCAGACATACTAACACTAGCAGAAAAAGACACACCGCCTTGTCCTGGTTTTGGTTTTTCTAAAGCTACAACTTCTTCAAAAAGCGCTTCGTTTTTATTGAATGTTAAAAGATAGTTTTTTTGAAATGCTTTTGCCATAGCTTCTTCAAATGCTTCTTTATCTATACCAACTATAGCATCTTCCGCTGCATCTTTTTCAGATTCTTTTGAAATAGATACAGCTTCTTTTTTAGATTTATTTTGAATGGTTTGATATTCTAC
>NZ_JBIKJI010000068.1:0-10427 GCF_044361065.1 Flavobacterium sp. | reverse complement strand
GATGCTTTAGCTTCTGAAAAGGTGCTGTTAACTAAAGAATTAATAAACGATAAAGAAGAAGAGATAAACGTTCTTGAAAAAGAAATGCTTGACTATCAGCAAAAACGCTTTGGACCACAAGGCGACTTAATGATTCAAAAATCGGCATTAGTAAAACCTATACAAGACCAGGTTTTTAATGTAGTACAAGATATTGCAGAACAAAGGAAATACGATTTTATTTTCGATAAATCTTCTGATTTAACGATGCTTTATACAGCAGAACGTTTTGATATCAGTGATTTTGTATTAAAAGCATTAGAAAGAGCAGGTAAAAAAGTTGAATTAACTAAAAAACAACAAAAAATTCAAGACGCTAAAGATGTAAGAGAATTTGATACTAAAGAAAATCCTGAAATATTAGAAAAAGAAAAAGCAGTACAGACTACAAAAGACGATAGAGAAAAAAAGTTACAAGAACGAAAGGATGCTATTGCTGCTAAGAAAAAGGAAGCAGATGACAAAAGAGCGGCCCTTTTAAAAGAAAGAGCAGAAGCACGTCAGAAATTATTAGATGATCAAAAAGCAAAAAGAGATGCTTTATTAAATAAGAAAAAAGAAAATAAATAAACATAAATAACTAAAACAAAAATTAAATAACCCTTATTAAATTAAATTAAAATGAAACAATTTAAAACTCTAATTATTGCAATAGTACTATTTTTTGGTGCGCAAGTTGCTACAGCTCAAACTAAAGTTGGACATATTGATGTAAGTGCTTTAATGACTACTATGCCAGCTATGAAAGCTGCAGAAGCTCAATTAACAAAATTGAAAGAAGGCTATGATAATGAATACAAAAAATTAGTAGCAGAATACCAAACTAAAGCAGCTCAATACCAAAAAGAAGCAGAAACTGCTGGAGATTTATTAAATCAAACACGTTCTCAAGAAATGCAAGATATGGGAACAAGAATTCAAAAATATCAAGATGATGCATCAAAATCATTACAAGATAAACAAATTGAATTACAAAAACCAATATACGAAAAAGCACTTGCTGCAATAAAAAAAGTATCAGACGCTAAAGGTTTGTCTTATACTATTGACGCTACTTCTCCTGGAACTGTATTAAATATTGGTGCTGGAAGTATTGATATATTAGCTGATGTTAAAAAAGAATTAGGTTTCTAATAAAACTTAAAAAAATACTACAACTGCTCCATCTTATTTTTAGATTGAGCAGTTTTTTTTTACATTTGTTTTTATGAGTAACAAAAACCCAATAGGACTTTTCGATTCTGGCGTAGGAGGCACATCAATCTGGAAAGAAGTACACGCACTTCTACCAAATGAAAGCACTATTTATTTGGCAGATAGTAAAAACGCGCCTTATGGTCAAAAAAGTCAGGATGAAATAATTGCCTTAAGTATCAAAAATACTGAGTTATTACTAAACAACAATTGTAAAATTATAATTGTAGCTTGTAATACCGCTACCACAAATGCAATTAAAGTATTAAGAGCAACTTATGACATCCCGTTTATTGGAATTGAACCCGCCATTAAACCTGCCGCATTACATACAAAAACTCAAAAAATTGGGATTTTAGCTACGCAAGGCACATTAAATAGTGCGCTTTTTCATCAAACTGTTGCTTTATATTCAGATGTAAAAGTAGTGGAGCAAATTGGTTATGAATTGGTTCAACTTATTGAAAGTGGAGCGATGCATTCTGTAAAAATGACACAACTTTTAAAATCGTATTTAGAACCAATGGTAAGTCAAGATATAGATTATTTGGTTTTAGGTTGTACACATTATCCTTATTTGATTCCACAAATAAAAAAAATAATTCCAAACCACATTAAAATTATTGATTCTGGCGAAGCAGTAGCCAAACAAACCAAACATATTTTGGAAGTAAATAACTTATATAACACTTCAAATGAAGTATTTCACTCTTTCTTTATTAATAACCCACCAGAAGTTATGCAAGAATTAGTCGGAACCTCTTTTAATGTGGATTTCAAGGTTTTTTAGTCTTCTTTAAACCAACTAGAATACATTACGTAATTATTAGAAATTCGGTCAATTTCGCCTGCAAAATCACTTGTGTTTAAAGCTTTTACTTTCTTTGCTGGAATTCCTGCATATATAAAACCACTTTCAATATGCGTATTTTGTGTTACTACACTCCCCGCTCCTATTATTGAGTTACTTTCAACTACGCATCCATCCATTATAATGGCACCCATTCCCACTAAAACATTATCATGTATAGTACATCCATGAACAATAGCATTATGCCCTATAGAAACATTATTCCCAATAATAGTTGGATGTTTTAAATAAGTACAATGTATAACTGCTCCGTCTTGGATATTTACTTTATTTCCTATTGAAATAAAATTTACATCACCTCTAATTACGGCATTGAACCAAACGCTACACTTTTCTCCAAAAGAAACATCACCAACAATCGTTGCGTTTTCTGCAACATAACAATCCGCTGGAATCGCAGGTTTTTTACCTCTAACTTCTTTAATAATCATACAAATAAAATTAAAAAAAATCCCGAAAAAATCGGGATTAATTATATTAGTTTGAAACGGCTGGACAATTACAGTCGTATGCTTTTGGTTTACAGAATAAGTTTAATCCAATTGTTAATTGATGATATCCTGCATTATCGAATTTAACATCGCCAATTATATGGTTGTAAGAATAACCAAACATAAACTGTTTAAAGTTAACCCCTACGAACGGTGTTAAGTATTGTAATTTTTGAGTATTAACTACACCTCTTTCTTTTGTATATTGAGTTCCTTCAAAACTTGTTCTATAAGAAAGTCCTCCCCAAATATTACCGAAATCCATAGCTTTATATACTTTTGTATTTAAATCAATAGCTTTTTCTCCTGTTTGTTCAGTTACTTGAAACATAAATGATGGTTCTACAGAAATATTATCAGTATCTCCAAAATTCGCACCTGCACTCCATAAGTATTTTCTTAAGTTATCAGATTCAACTCCAGCTAAGTATAATTCTCTTCTATTAGCAATAAAATTTTTCACCGTTACGTGTGTGAAAAAATCCATATAATGATAAGAAGCTCCGATATCTATATTAAAATAAGAATCTTTTTGAGTAATTCCACCATAAATTTGCGGATCAAAAACCCTAAATGCTGTTTCATCTAACCTACTTTGAATAAAAGCTGTGCTTAAACCAAAAGAAAGCATATTTAAATCTGCTTTTGTACGTGAAAATAATAAATGATGCGCATATGTTAACTTAGCACCTGATTGAGAATGGTATCCATTTTTGTCATTAAAAGCAATCATTCCTACTCCAGATTTTCCATCTTCATCTAAAGCGGTATTAAAACTCATCGTTTGTAAAGCTGGCGCATCCTGCTGACCAAACCATTGTTGTCTTCCAGTAACTCTTAATTTAGCGCAATTTGATGCACCAGCCATAGATGGGTGTATCAAATAATAATTATCAGTTAAATAATCTGTATAAACAGCAATTCCCTCTTGTGAAAATGCTGATTGAAAAAAAATAATTAGGTTAAGTAGTAATAAATTTCTTAGTTTCATAGTAATCTTGTCTTAATCTTTTTAACGAAAATTGGGGTTTCAGTAATATTTGTTATTCTTTTTCTGTAACATTAATTGTGAACCAATACTCCTTTTATGATAAGTCTTGAACGATATATTTTTCGTTCCAACTTTCACCTAATGGTTCCATTTATTTCACTAGTTTTACATAACGGTCAAATATATAAATTTTTACGTAATGTTTTACTTCTAATACAATAATTTTCCTGGGATGATAAATTAGATTACCATTTGGTGTAAAATAATTAGAAAAATCAATTACTAAAACTCCTGTAATTAAGTTTACACATCCTTAAGTATTATAAATAATATAGACGTCCTAAATTACAATATAAAATTGAGAACTTTTTAAATAATTGAAAATGAAAAAACTATTCACAAAAATAGAAATAGTAATAATTATCATTTTGAATATATCGTAATTGTGTTAACAAAATTATAATCTTCAAATATATAACTTTACTTTAATGAATGTTTATATCTTTGTAAAAAAATTGAAATAAAATGAGTAAAATATCGATAAAAAGCACAAATAATTTATCAATTGTAAAATTTGAATTAGGAGAATTTATCACTAGAAATCAAAATTTCGAATTTAAAAACATTGATGAAACTACAAATTCACCTTTAGCCAAGCAATTATTTTTTCTTCCGTTTGTAAAGTCCGTTTACATTTCAGGAAATTTTATTGCAATAGAAAAATTTTCAATAGTAGAATGGGAAGACGTTCAAGATGAAGTAGCAAAACAAATTGAAGATTTTATAGCAAAAGGAGGACAAATTATTATTGAAGATACAATTGCAAAAAAAAATCCAATTACGATTTATGCTGAATCTACACCAAACCCCGCTGTAACTAAATTTGTAGCAAATAAAAAACTAACAAACACGGCTGTTGAATGTAAAAACATAGATGAAACAAAAGCTTCACCTTTAGCTAAAGATTTGTTTAGTTTCCCATTTGTTAAAGAAGTTTTTATTGATGAAAATTACATTTCAATTACAAAATATGACATTGCCGAATGGAATGATATTACATTAGAATTAAGAACTTTTTTAAAACAATATTTAGAACAAACCGATTTAGTTGTAGACGAAAGTTTGATTGAAAAAACAGATAATTTCAAAATTAAACAAGAAGAATTTTTTGATAATTTAGATGTTACCTCTCAACAAATCATCAATATTTTGGAAGAATATGTAAAACCTGCTGTTCAAAGTGATGGTGGAAATATAACCTTTAACTCGTTTGACGAAAGTTCAAATGTTGTGAAAGTGACACTTCAAGGCGCTTGTAGCGGTTGTCCGTCATCTACATTTACATTAAAAAATGGTATTGAAAATATGTTACGTGATATGTTAAAAAATAATTCAATTATAGTAGAAGCTATGAATGGCTAATTTTTTCTTACAATAAAAAAAGGGCTGTTTATATTATGTAAATAGCCCTTTTTTAATGTTTAAAATTTATTTTTTTGTAATTAAAACAAAATCTTTTAAATAAAAAGGTTCGAAATATGCTACATCTTCAAATTGTTTATTTTGAAATTTTTGGAAGGAAATTAAACTCATTTCGGTAGCAGAAGGAAATTGCATTTCAGGATAATATTTAAATTTTTCACCCGTTAATATTTCTTTAAATTTCATCGCGCCATCGCCAATTAAATGTAACATTTCGGATGTTTCTTGAAACGAATTTTTATCAATAATTTCCGCTTTGGTTTCTCTAATTTTAGCATAATTTTTATCAAAAAACGCACTGTAAACTTCTAATCTTCTGGCGTCAATCATAGGTAAAATAGTTCCGTTTGATATATTTATTTTTCTTGCCAAAATTTCTAAAGTATCAACAGCTATTAACGGAATAGATAATGCATAACACAACCCTTTTGCTGCAGAAACTCCAATTCGTAAACCTGTATAGGAACCTGGTCCTTGACTAACAGCAATCGCACTTAAATCTTGTAATTTTAAATGGGATTCAGCAAAAAGTTCTTCAATAAAAACGTGTAATTTTTCGGCGTGAGAAAAATTTTGTTCCGACAATTCTCTTATCGCAAGTGTTTTGCCATCCTTTGACAAAGCAACTGAGCAATTTTTTGTAGCGGTTTCTATATTCAGAATTAAAGCCATTTTTATTTTAAATTTAATACACAAAGAAACAAAAAAAGACACAATTTCTTGTGTCTTTTCTAAAATCAAAACTATATTAACTAACTTTTTTGTTCTTTAGCTTTTTTATCTTGGTCAGATTTGGTTTCTAATCTTACTTTATCATTTGGCAGTAAGTCTTTTGAAACTAAAGTGTACGGTCCAATTATAATTTCATCTCCTTTTTTCAAGCCAGATAAAATTTCAATATTGGTATCATCTTGAATCCCGGTTTTTACGACTCTAATTTTGGCTTTATCACCAACTTTTACAAAAACACATTCAAATTTAATATCTTTTTTAGGCGCATTTCCTTTTTTCTCTGCTTCTTCTTTTTCAATTTCGGCAACAATATCTTTTTTGGTTGAAGTTGTGTCGTCTTTAATTACGATGGCGCTAATTGGAACTGCTAAAACATTTGTACTTCTTTTTGTTTCGATATCTACAGTTGCAGTCATTCCTGGTCTAAAAGGAGAATAACTCACAGGTTTTCCTTCTAATAAATCTTGGTACGATTCTTTTACTAATCGAACTTTTACTTTAAAATTCGTTACTTGATCTGCCGTTAAACCTGTTGTAGCTGAGTTAGAAATACTTGTAACTACACCATCAAATTTTCTTTTTAAATAAGCATCCACTTCAATTTTTGCCGAATCGCCAATACTTACTTTTACAATATCATTTTCATTTACATCAACTTCAACTTCCATATTATTTAAGTTGGCAATACGCATCATTTCTGTACCAGCCATTTGTTGTTGTCCTAAAACACGCTCTCCTAATTCAATATCTAATTTAGAGATTGTTCCATCTGCAGGTGCAAAAATGGTAGTTCTTTTTAAATTATCACTTGCTTCTGTTACGTTTGCCGAAGCTGATTTCATTTGATAATATGCGGATTGTTTACTCGCAACTGCCACTTCATAAGCAGAAACAATTCTGTCCCATTCTGCACGAGAAATTACGCCTTTATCGTACAGTTTTTTATTTCTGTCGTAATTGGCTTTCGCTTCTTTAACTTGAGCATCAGCCTGACTTACACCAGCTTTTGAAGTTGATAAAGACGCTACAGTTCGGTCAACTCCAGAAGTATAAATGTCTGGATTGATTTTCACTAATAATTGTCCTTTTTTAACTTCCTGCCCTTCTTTTACGTTTAAAGCAATAATTTCACCTGAAACTTCTGGCATAATTTTAATTTCAACTTCTGGTTGAATTTTACCAGTTGCCGAAACGGTTTCAATAATCGTCATCGTTTCTGCTTTAGAAACTTCTACAATTTTACTGTCGTCGTTATTTCCAATTTTTCCTGATTTTTTAAGAATAATTAATAGTACAATCACTGCAACTACACTTCCTAAAATGATAAATAATTTTTTTCTTGACATAGCTTTATTGTTTTTCTATAAGTGGAATTCCGAAATAAAATTCTAAAATTTTAATTCTAAAAATATAATCATATTTGGTTCTTAATACTTCTGATTGTGCGTTTACGAAAGCAGTTTGAGATTGGTTGTAATCAAAAACATTCATCATACCAATTTCGTATCTGTCTTTAGCGTATTGCATCGCTAATTCGCGCGCTTTTACAATTTGTAATGCCGCTTCATAACTTTCTTTTGCGGCTTTTGTATCCGTATACGCTGTAAATACATTGCGCTCAATATCTAATTCTTGTTGATCTTTGGCTAACTGACTTTTCGCTAATGCAATTTTGGTACGAGCTACATTATTTTTCACAGCAAAACCATTAAAAATTGGAATATTTAGTGAAAAACCAAAATTTTGACCTTTATTAGTACTAAACTGATCAAACAAAGGTTTTGGACTCGTTACTATCGGTACACCATTAATTATTTCAAATCCGTTTGAATTTGATGCTCTGGTATTGAAACCATAAAAAGCGGTTAAAGTTGGTAAATAAGCACCTTTTGCGATAGAAATGTCTTTTTGGGCAAGTGCTACATTTGTTTCAGCAATTTTTAATTCCGTTCTGTTTTCTTTAGCTTTAGCAATTACCGCTTCTGGTGTTTCGTTTAAAACTGTTGATAACATCGAAGGCATATCGTCTTCCGAAATATCAAAATTTTGAAAATCTTTAATCTGTAATAATTGTGCCAAACTTAATTTAGACAATAACAAGGTGTTTTCAGCCACAATTACACGCTGATTTCCTGTAGCCATAGTAGCTTGGATGTCTAACAAATCACCTTTTGGAACATTTCCTGCTTCCACTAATTCAACCGTTCTGTTATATTGTTTCGTATTAAGTAACTTTTGTTGGGTTTGAACTTTTAAATTTTCTTTATTAAATAAAATCTGCAAGTAAGCATTGGCAACGTTTAAAGCAATATCTTCTTGCATTTTCGTTAACTGATATTGAGAAGCAATTATAGCTAAATTCGCTTTTCTTAACTGATTTACATTTTGCAATCCTTTAAAAATATCCACATTTGCATTTAAATTAGCAGAGGTAAATTGAGTCGTTTGATTTTCTAATAAACCCGTTGTAATGTTTTGATTTAAACCAATATTCCAAGAATGCGATGAAGATGCGTTTACGTTTGGTAAAAAATTACCAATAGCATCTTTTTTAGCGATAGCTGTAGTTTGCGTATCTAATTCCGATTGTTTAATGGAAATATTATTTTTTATGGCATAATAAATACATTCTTTTAATGTCCATTTTTTTTCTTGGGCAAAAGAAGTAACACTCACAAAAAATAGTATCAAAACGATTTGTACTGACTTCATTATAATAATTGTTTTACTATTTGACCATTGTTTATTAAAAATGTTACACTTTACAATTAAAAATTTTACTTTTATACCAGAAATAATTTAAAACAGAATACAATATTTTCTTATATTTTTTGTTTTTCTTAAAATCGTTTTACAGAATCGTTAATTATGAATATAAAAATTAAAATTTTGCTTTTTGGCATTATAAGCTTAGGAATCTTTAGTTGCGGTTCTTCAAAAAAAATAGAAGCACTAAAACCAGAACCCAGCAACAATGCTCCAATTGTGTACAGCAATAAAACATCGCTAATTGCAATGCCTATGGAAGTGAGTTTAAAGGAAGTGGAATATCATTTAAATAAAAATGTAAAAGGGTTAATTTATGCTGATACCATTTTAAACGATGATAAAACAGAAATGAAAATTTGGAAAACTTCTGATATCAAATTGGTAGAACAAAACGGTGAAATTGTTTCGGTAATTCCTTTAAAAATTTGGGCAAAAATAAAATACGGCACCGAATTTATGGGTCTAAATGACACAAGAGAACTAAATTTAAACGGAACTATAACACTAAGCAGCAAAGCCAATTTTGCCAACTGGAAACTAAACACCACTTCTAAAATTGAAGATTTTGAATGGAACGAAAGTCCAAGTATCGTAGTAGCTGGAAAAAATGTACCAATTACCTATATCATTAATCCTACTTTATCTATTTTTAAAGGGAAAATAGCCAAGATGATTGATGAGGCAATAAATAAAAGTTGTGATTTTAAAACGCAAGTTATGCAAGTTTTAGAAACACTTTCTACACCTTTTATGGCAAATGAAACGTATGAAACTTGGTTCAAATTAGTTCCAAATGAAATGTATAGTACAAATGCGGTTTTGAGTAATTCTAAAATTACAATGAATTTAGGATTAAAATGTCAGATGCAAACTTTAATTGGCCAAAAACCAAAAAGCGGATTTGACAAAACTAAAATCGTTTCTAAAGCGGTTGCTAAAATTCCATCCGATTTTAATGCTTCTGTAGCAGCTGTTTCTTCATACGAAAGCGCAAGTAGAATTATGACTAAAAATTTTGCTGGTCAAGAATTTGGTTCTGGGAAAAGAAAAATCACCGTTCAAAAAGTAGCATTATGGTATAAAGATGGAAAAATGATTATTGCTTTAGATATGATTGGATCGGTAAATGGAACAATATATTTAGCTGGAATTCCGAAATACAATATTGAAACTAAAGAAATTTATTTTGAAGAAATGGATTACGTTTTAAACACAAAAGGCGTGTTAACAAAAACTGCAAATTGGTTGTTACAAGGCGTAATCTTAAAGAAAATTAAAGAAAATTGCAAGTACTCAATTCAACCAAATTTAGAAGAAGGGAAGAAAAGTATGCTTCCTTATTTAACTAATTATTCACCTATGAAAGGTGTTTTTGTAAACGGAAAATTAAACGATTTTGTATTTGAAAAAATAGAACTTACCGAAAGTGGCATTGTTGCCTTTATTACTTCAACAGGTTCTATGAAAATTACAATTGATGGAATGGAATAGGTATAGGTAAAAGGGATTAGGTATAGGGTAAAAGACGCTTTTAATAAAAAATTATTGAACTACTTCTTTTTTCTTTTGTTTTAATCGCCATACTGCGTAAAAAACACCCGCTACTAAAATATAAGGTATTGCCATTAAATACACAATTCCGTCATTTACTCCTTCCGCAACTGCTTTGTTAGCTTCGTTTTGAAGTGAAGCTCTGCACATGGCACATTGTGCGTTTCCTTCAAGTAAAAAGAAACAAGTAAAAAGTAAAAAATAAATCTTTTTTAGTGTATACTTTCGACCTTTGACTTTTAACTTTTGACTTTTGACTTTACTTAACATAATAAGGCGAAATCATTACGTAAACTACCACACCTGT
>NZ_JBIKJI010000219.1:0-2692 GCF_044361065.1 Flavobacterium sp. | reverse complement strand
TTTAGTAAAAGCCGCGATAGGCGAAACTATTGATAATGAAACACTTGGTGGCGCAACGACACATTGTGAAATTTCAGGGGTTACCGATTTTAAAGCTAAAGATGATGCAGCTGCTTTAGACAGAATTAAAAGTATTGTTTCAAAAATTGGCGATTATGACAAAGCTGGATTTAACAGAGAAACTCCTGTAAAACCCGCTTTAGATCCAAAAGACATTTACGGAATTTTACCAAAATTACGTACGGATCAATATGATATGAACGAAATTATTAAACGTTTAGTGGATAATTCAGAATTTGATGAATACAAAGCCGGTTATGGTCAAACCATTATTACGGGTTATGCCAGAATTGAGGGCTGGGCAGTAGGAATAGTTGCCAATCAGCGTTTGGTTTCAAAAACTAAAAAAGGTGAAATTCAGTTTGGTGGCGTAATTTATTCGGAAAGTGCGGATAAAGCGACTCGATTTATTGCCAATTGCAACCAAAAGAAAATTCCTTTAGTCTTTTTACAAGACGTAACGGGTTTTATGGTAGGAAGCAAATCGGAACACGGCGGAATCATTAAAGATGGTGCTAAAATGGTAAATGCAGTTGCCAATTCTGTTGTGCCTAAATTTACAGTTGTAGTAGGAAATTCCTATGGTGCTGGAAATTACGCTATGTGTGGAAAAGCTTACGACCCAAGATTAATTTTCGCTTGGCCAAGTGCTGAGTTAGCCGTTATGGGTGGTACGCAAGCTGCAAAAGTACTCGCGCAAATTGAAGCCGCTTCCTTAAAAAACAAAGGAGAAGTTGTAGATGAAGCAGTAGAAAAAGAATTATTTGATAAAATTAAAGCCAAATATGATGCGCAAGTGTCGCCCTATTACGCCGCTTCCAGATTATGGACAGATGCAATTATTGACCCTTTAGATACCAGAACTTGGATTTCTATGGGAATTGAAGCCGCCAACCACTCGCCTATTGAAAAGAAATTTAATTTAGGGGTTATTCAGGTTTAGTTGGCAGTGTTAAGTTATCAGTAATCTGTAAAAAATCGCAAACTTGTATTGCTGAAAGCATCTTTATAATTTATTAATTACGTTTCATATTTTAAATTTACTTTCTTTACTATGAAAAAAACACTTCTATTTACCTTTTTTCTATTCGTTTTCAATCAAATTGAAGCGCAAGAATTTTCTCGTAAAGATTCGCTACAAGGTGGACTTCGTGAAGAAAGAACGTGTTATGATGTTTTGCGATATGAATTAGACATTAGAATTGATCCTGAAAAAAAATGGCTATTTGGTTCCAACACGATAACATTTAAAGTTGACGATGATACAAATAAAATCCAAGTAGATTTGTTTGAAAATATGATAATTGATGGTATAAGATTAGATAATATTCCTAAAATAGAATGTACAAGAGAATTTAACGCCGTATTTATTCATTTTCCGAACATATTAAAAAAAGGAGAAATCCATAAATTAAGAATTTCGTACTATGGAAATCCTATCATTGCTAAAAATGCACCTTGGGATGGTGGTTTTGTATTTACAAAAGATAAAAAACAAAACCCTTGGATTGGTGTCGCTGTGCAAGGAACTGGTGCGAGTTTATGGTATCCGTGTAAAGATTCTCAAACGGATGAACCAGACAACGGAGCAAGTATAAAAGTAGCCGTACCAAATGGATTAATGAATGTTTCCAACGGAAGATTTTTGGGTTCAACCGACTTAAAAGACGGTTACACGCGTTGGGATTGGGAAGTAAAAAACCCAATTAATAATTATGATATCACAGTAAACATTGGCGATTATGTGCATATTCACGATAATCACGAAGGTTTAGACTTAGATTATTATGTGTTGCGATACAACGAAGAAACAGCTCGTAAACATTTTGACAATGATGTGAAACCGATGATGAATTGCTTTCAATCGAAATTTGGAAAATATCCGTTTTTTGAAGATGGTTATAAATTAGTGGAAACGCCTTATTTAGGTATGGAACACCAAAGTGCTGTAGCATACGGAAATAAGTACAAAAAAGGATATCTTGGAATGGACTTATCTGGAACGGGTGCCGGAATGTTTTTCGATTATATTACGATTCACGAAACCGGACACGAATGGTTTGGTAACAGCATTACAAGCAAAGATATTGCCGATATGTGGATTCACGAAGGCTTTACAACCTACACAGAAACCGTTTTTATTGAATGCATTAAAGGATATGATGAAGCTATTAAATACGTAAACGGACAATCAAGAAGTGTACAAAACGACCGTCCAATTATTGGGCAATTTGGTGTAAACCGAGAAGGAAGTGGTGATATGTATTATAAAGGCGCCTTAATGCTGAATACCATTAGACATATTATTAATGATGATGTAAAATGGTGGAAATTACTTTACAACTATTCTGAAACGTATAAAAAACAAATTATAGATACGAAAACGGTAATTGATTTCTTTAATAAAGAAAGTGGTATCGATTTAACTTCTGTATTTCAGCACTATTTAACCACTACAAAAATACCAAAATTAGTACTTTCAAAATCTAATAATAAACTGAATTATAAATGGGAAAATGTAACTGCCGATTTTAAAATGCCCGTTGATATTATCATTAACGAAAAAACAACACGTTTACAAGCCACTACTGAAAATCAAGAGCTTAAAGTGGATAAAAAGGTAGTATTGGAA
>NZ_JBIKJI010000067.1:0-10672 GCF_044361065.1 Flavobacterium sp. | reverse complement strand
TATAAATCAGAAGATGCTGGGAAATCATGGAAACATTTAAATAGTGATTTTGCTTTAGTAGTTCGCCCATTTTACTTTTCAAGAATTACAATCGATCCAAAAAATCCGGATATTGTATATAAAGGTGGATTAAATGGTTCTATTTCTCGTGATGGCGGAAAAACATTTAAAAATTTAGGTGCGATGCATTCTGATATTCACGACATACTTGTAGACCCAATTGACACCAACAGAATTTATGTTGGAACTGATGGAGGAATGTACAGAAGTTGGAACAATGGAAGTACATTAGATATTGTAAAAAACCTTCCTATTTCTCAATATTATCACATTACTTTAGACACAGAAGAACCATATAATATTTATGGTGGTCTACAAGATAATGGTTCATGGTATGGCCCAAGCAAAAGTGATGGCGGAATTGAAGCTAGAGATTGGAACAGCGTAGGTTACGGAGATGGGTTTAGAGTTTTAAAACACCCAACCAAAAAAATTATATATAGTGAAATGCAAGGTGCCGAAAACATTTGGCGTTATAATTTAGAAACCAAAGAATTAAAAACAATTCAGCCTTTGCAAGAAAAAAATCAAGTAAAATTACGTTTCAATTGGAACACTCCAATTGTGACGGGCATACATAATCCAGATAGAATTTATGCAGGAAGTCAATTTGTTCACGCTTCCGATGATATGGGAGCAAGTTGGAAAATTATTTCTCCTGATTTAACGACAAATGATAAATTAAAAATGAACCAGGAAAATTCTGGTGGACTATCAAAGGATAATTCTGGTGCTGAAAATCATTGTACGTTATTTACTATTGCAGAATCGCCATTAAGCAAAGATATAATATGGGCTGGCGCTGACGATGGTACTATTCAAATTACTCAAGACAGTGGGAAAACTTGGAAAAATGTAACGGCAAATATTATTGGTTTACCAAAAAATACTTGGTGTTATCATATCGAAGCTAGTAATTTCTCAAAAGGTAGTGCCTATGCTGTTTTTGAAGGTCATACTAATAATGATATGAACACATATGTTTATAAAACTATTGATTTTGGTACAACTTGGACTTCAATTGTAACAAAAGATATCGATGGTTTTGCGCGATGTATTCAAGAAGATTATGTTAATGAAAACTTATTATTTTTAGGTACAGAAAAAGGGTTATACATCACTGTAGATGGTGGTAAAAACTGGTCGAAATTTGAAAACAATATGCCGGCAGTTGCTGTAATGCATTTAGACTTACATAAAAAAACTAATGATTTAGTAATGGCGACTCACGGAAGAGGTGTAATTATTCTTGATGACATTAGCATTTTAAGACAAGTAACAAATGAAATTATTGCTTCTGAGGTGTATTTCTTTAAAACCAAACCATTTATAAAAGAAGAAAATTCTTCATTTGGAAGTACCGCTTCTGAACTAGAATTTGTTGGACCAAATCCAAGCACTTCTGCTCAAATTGTATATTATCTAAAGAAGAGAAATACATTTGGTAAAATGGAAATGGAAATTCAGGATTTGAATGGAAATAAAATTGTGGGTTTACCAGTAAGTAATCAAAAAGGGATAAACATTGTTACTTGGGATTTTAATGAAAAAGGACCAAAAGTAGCAACTGGAAAAACATTAGATTACAGCGGTTTCACAACACCATTAGTGCCTGCAGGGAAATACAAAGCTGTTTTAACTAAAGGTAAAGATAAATTTACACACGAGTTTGAAGTATTAAATGACCCGAAAAGTCCAATTACAGCTGACTCAAGAACAGAACAAAGAGTAGCAACTAAAATGCTTTTCGATAAAGTGCAACGTTTAGCTTATATGGTTTATGAAATAGACGAAATGACGAAACTTAATGATGAAATTGCCTCTAAAGACAAAAGCTACACAAAAACCAGTATCAAAACCAATGCAGAATTAAACAAATTAAAATTCACTATGGTAATAACAACTGGTGATAATTATGTAGGTTCAGCAGAAAAGCAATTAAGAGAAAAATTAGGTGCAATTTATGCTTCGGTTGCAAGTCAATATGACGCGCCTTCTCCTTCTCAAAAAGCAAATATCGAATCAATATTAGAAACCTATAACAAAGTGGAAGCAGAATTTAAAAAATTAGAAAAAATACATTTCTCTATGATTTTAGAAAAAGCAAAAAAAACTACGCCAGAATATAAATTAAAAACATTTGATGAATTTATAGCAGGATAATTTTTTTACCGTGAATTTAAAAGACCAATTTTCTAATTGGTCTTTTTTTATACTAAAAATTAAAAAACAGCGTTTCGAATAAAAACTCATTCATATGAACTTCATTTTCGTTATAGCTTATTTATTAAGTTTTACTTCTTGTAAAAAACAAGAAATACTTTCTAATTCAACAATTTTAATTTCTGAAAAACAAGTAATTTCTCCAATTGAAAACCCGAATTCTTTTGCAGAAAAGTTATCAAATGCAGCGATTCAAATTATTGATAAAGATGTTGTTTATACACCCGATTATGTGAAATTAAAATATCCAAATGGCGATGTCCCAGCAAAAACTGGCGTTTGCACAGACGTAATAATTCGTGCTTACAGAAAATTAAATATCGATTTACAAAAAGAAGTTCACGAAGATATGGTGGCGAATTTTACCAAATATCCGAATTTAAAAAAATGGGGTTTAAAAACAACCGATAAAAATATTGATCACAGAAGAGTTCCTAATTTAGAAGTTTTCTTTGGCAGAAAAGGAAAAACGTTATCAATTACTCAAAACGCAAACGATTATAAAACTGGCGAAATTGTAACTTGGATGATTAACGATAAGTTGCCACATATTGGAATTATTACTCATTTAAAATCTACTGATGGCAATCGCAATTTAATTGTACACAATGTGGGCGGCGGACAAGTGTTAGAAGATTGCTTGTTTAGTTATACGATTGTTGGACATTTTCAATATGGGAAATAAATATTTCCGTAAAGTAATTTATTTTTTTAAAACAAATTCATATTGTCTATAAAACCAACCAGTTTTATAACCCTCAAAACCCAAATATTTAACTTTTCTCCTTTTTAATTCTTTTTCAAATAATTCCAAATCAGATATAAAAATTCTAAGAAATTCAGAAGTTTCTCCATTATTAAAGTAAATAACAATAGATTTTGATTTCCAAAGATTCTTTCCGAAATAAACTTCAGATTTAGAATATCCTAAAATATCATCAAAAGTATTTTTCTTTGTTTTAAACTTATTCAACTCAAAAATTGAAAAATAATTATCATCAATTTTTAGGTATTTAAAATAAAAACTAAAGAAATATGATAAATAAAATATAATTAAACCAATAAATAAAACATAAAATATTAATGCAATTAAAATTCCAAAATCAAAGCCTGAAAATAATTTAATTTTGAATGCATTAATAGCAATTAAAAGCAAAAAAAATAATCCAATTATAAAAGTGATTTTTAAAATTGGGAAAAACACTTTAGGGTAAAAGTTCTTTTTAAAGGTTTATATTTTTAATTATTAGTTTTAATAAGAAATAATTATTTGGTACTTCGCAATGACTTAAGGTAGCTTTTACTTCATCAAATTTTTCACTTCATCAAAATTCAATCCGCCATAATTCCCTGAACTCATTAAAAGTAAAGCAGAATTATTAAAATCTTGTGCAAATAAATAGTCTTTAAATTCTACTGGGTTCGTATAAATAATTAAATCTTTTCTATTGAATGATTGTGCAATTTGTTCATAAGAAACTTCGTCTAATTGTTTAATTTTTACCGCATCTGGCGAATAAAAAACGACAGCTACATCTGCAGCATCTAAGGCACCTTCATATTCTTTTAAAAATTCAGCATTTAAGCTACTATAGGTGTGTAATTCTAAACAAGCAATTAGTTTTCTATCAGGATACTGATCTTTTACAGCTTTTGTAGTTGCTGAAACTTTACTTGGTGAATGAGCAAAATCTTTGTAAGCCACTTTATTACTGCTTTCTGCAATTTTCTCTAAACGTTTACTTGCGCCTTTGAAAGTGGCGATAGCTTCGTAAAAATCAACCTCATCTACACCCATACATTGACAAATCCATTTGGCACCCGCTAAATTGTTTAAATTATGCGCACCAAAAACTTCAATTGGCATTGGTCCTTCAGGCGTGTCTAATAAAGTCGTTCCGTTTTCTACAGTATAACTTGGTGTTTTATAGGCAATTTTACGAATTGGATTTGTAGTTTCTTCGGCGACTTGTTTAACGGTTGCGTCTTCTTCATTATATACTAAAATACCGCCATTTGTAATTTGCGAAGTGAAAATACTAAACTGTTCTACATAATTTTCAAACGTAGGAAACACATTGATATGATCCCAAGCAATACCTGAAAGCAAGGCAATATTTGGTTGATATAAATGAAATTTTGGTCGTCTGTCCATAGGAGAAGATAAATATTCATCACCTTCTAAAACTATAAAATCGTTAGTTTCTGTTAGATGCACCATTGTATCAAAACCTTCTAATTGTGCGCCAACCATATAATCCACTTCAATATTATGATAATGCATTACGTGTAAAATCATAGACGTAATAGTTGTTTTTCCGTGAGAACCACCAATTACAACTCTTGTTTTGTTTTTAGATTGTTCGTATAAAAATTCTGGATACGAATAAATTTTCAATCCTAATTCTTGTGCTTTCAACAATTCAGGATTATCTTCCTTAGCGTGCATACCCAAAATAACAGCTTCAATATCAGTTGTTATTTTCTCAGGAAACCAACCCATTTCAACAGGTAATAATCCTTTCTTTTCTAATCGAGATTTAGAAGGTTCAAAAATAGCATCATCGCTACCTGTTATTTGATATCCTTTATTATGTAACGCTAATGCTAAATTGTGCATGGCTGCTCCGCCAATGGCTATGAAATGTGTACGCATGTGATATGGTTAATGGTGAAAGATATATGGCAAAAGGTAAAGTTTATCCTATACCTAAAACCCTTTACCTAATTACTTTTTAATGTTTTGTGCTTTGTTTTTATCTTTTAACTTATACATATATAAATCGTATAATTTGGCATATGTTATGGCTGATTTACCTATTTGATGTGCTTTTATTAAATTTACTTCTGCAGCTTTATATCTTTTGTAATATACATCTATGTAGCCTTTTGCCAAATAACCATCTACTTTTGAAATCGCCAAAAGCTCATCTGCATATTTCAATGCCTTAGTTTCGCTACCGCCAATAATACCAGGCAATTCAATATATAACATTACTAACGCCCATCGCGATTCAAGATGTTTTTTATCTAAATTAGCAGCGGTTAAAAAAGCGGTTTCTATATCGCTAATCATGCCAACAGCTTTAAATTTATTTACTGATTTGGCTTTCATTCCTAATGCGCCGCCATATTTAAACCAATACGTAGCGCTATTTGGGTTTTGAATTTTTAATTTTTTATAATAAGCAATTGCAACATCCCATTTTTTTGAATTTCCAGCAATATCGCCTAAATATTCAATGGTTTTTAGATGGTTGGGATCTGATTTTAAGTAACTTTCAAACAATCCTTTGGCTTCTTCAAACTTTTTTTCATTGTATAGCTTTTCAGCTTTCTCAAATAAAGTCTGAGAAAACATACATTGCGAAAAGAGTAAGAAAAGGAATAGAATTTTTTTCATAATTTTAAATTATTTTCAAAAATAAGAAAACAATTCGTTTTTATCAATAAAAAAGGACTACATATACTTGATTTATTTATTTAAAAGGATGACGTTGCTGCCAAACGGTTTCGGGTTCTAAATTTTCAAATATTTTACCTAAAAATATATTCACTAATTTATTACTATGATAAATAAAACCCGACATCATAACTGGAGTTGCTCCAATAGAACTTTTAATTTCTAAAGCTGTTCTTCCGAAAATAATTTTTTTAAATTTATGGATAATTCCAAATTCTGTCATATTATACAACATATTTAAATACAACATTTTATCTTTTTGAATTTGTTCATCATATCCTAAAAAATAAGTTTCTAAAACATCGTCGTTTACTAAAATAGAATGAAAGCCAATAAGTTTATCTTCCAAAAAATAACCGAAAATTTTAAAGCCATCTCCACATTGTTTTTTAAATGTTGAAAAATGGTTTTCTGCTAAAAAGAATGTATTAAATGGTGCGTTTTTCGCTACATAATGATATAATTCATTGATTCGAGATTCAAATGAAACTACTTCATTTACGTCTAATTCTTTTACAGAAATTCCTTCAAATTTTTTATGCGCTCTTTTATATTGATCTCGATATTTTTTTGAAAAGGCATTAAAATAATCTTCATTTGATTTCCAATTCGTTGGTATTTCGAAAATCATATTGGGTTGCGTATTGAATTCGTATATTTTATCGAAAGCATATCTTTTAAATTCTATAGCACAATTCTGATAAAAATCTTTAAAAGAAACCAAATGAATTTTAATCCCTTTTTGTTTGAAATACGCTTCTAATTCTTTTGAACTTTGTTTTAAAATATAACTAACTTCCTCAAAACTGATTTCTTTCTGAAAAGCAAAAGCATTTTGCCCAGTTATCATGTTATTCCCAATAAATAATGTATGCGAAGCAAAATTTCGAAAAATAAAATTTCGAATACATTTTTTAAAAAAGTTATCTCTTTCGCCAAACGATTCTAATTTATTTAAATCTAAATATTGGGCTAAAGAAACACCTATCAGTTCTGAATCTTCATAAAATCCAATATAAAAACATTGCATATTTGTTGGCGCCGAACGTTCTAAAACTTCTAAATAAGGAAGTTGTAAGAAATGATTGGCAACGGCAACTTTATTCCAATTTTCTGGAACGTCTTTTATAGAATCAAATATTTTTATTGTAATTTTTTCCAAGGCATAAAAAAGTCCCACAAATGTAGGACTTCTATTTTAAAAATAAATGTTAATTCTAGTTATCTAGTATAAATTAGCGATTTTAATGTACTTCATCGGTTCGATATTTGCAACACCCGTGAATTTTTGCATATTGTTCGTCAGTAGCTTTTATATCTTTAGTGTCATGACCTACTTTTGCAATAGCTTTTTCTACATCTAAAACAGTACATTTTGTTTCATCTATAATTAAATGTATGTCTTGATCTTCTGCATGCCAAACAGCGCTTTTTACTCCTTTTACAGAATAAGCGGCTTTTTCGATACGTTTTTTACACATGTCACACACGCCATTGACTTCAACTTCAACTTTTTTGTTTTTAATAAGTTGTTCTTGTGCGTTTACATTCATTCCAAAAAAGGCAAACACTACTACTAATACTATTTTTTTCATGATTTTATGTTTTTTAATGATTTATATTATTTTGTTCTTTTTTATCTTTTATTTTAAATCGTATTCCTGCATAATACATCGTACCAAAAACTGGACCATAAATCATAGTACTATCAAAATACGGACTGTTAGGATTATCCGATGCAATTATTGCATTTTTCTGTTTAAAATTTCCTAAATTTTCTGTTCCAAAATACATTTCAAATGTACTAGAAAACGTTCGCGTTATTTGCGCATTTACAAGCTGATAACTTGGCGTATATTCCGATAATTGATACTGAACTGGGTTTGCTTTTGTATTTGGCAATCGCTGCTGACCAATCCAATTAAAAGTGGCATCAAATTTCCATTGTTGTCCTTTTTCCAAAATATGCGTTTCATAAGCTATGTTAGCAAAGAAACGATTTTTAGCTTGTAAAGGTTTATCTAATAATCCGGTCGCATAATCGGTTTTAACATTTAAATATTTATAGGCCGTTCTAACATTTAAATGCGTCATTAAATTAATATTCCATTCAATTTGAAATGATTCTGCATAACTTTTCCCTTTTAGGTTAGAGAAAGTTACTTGCCTTGCATTTTCCAAATCTACCACAATTTGATTGCTGAAATCGGTTTTATAATAATCCACAACCAGTTCATGTTCTTTTCCAAAAAGATAGAATTTCTGAATAAAACTTGTTCCATAATTCCATGCTATTTCTGGATTTAAACCATATAATTTCCCGTTATCATTTTTAATAACAAAATCTCTAGAACTAGCCAAAACATTTATGTTTTCAGCAAAAATATTTGAGGCTCTTTTTCCTCTTCCTGCAGAAAAACGAAATGTAGTTTTTTCAAACGGATTATATTTAACGTGAGCTCTTGGAGTAAAAAATAAGCCCAATCTGTTGTGATTGTCGGCTCTGGCACCTAAAACGAAACTGAAATTATTTAAATTATCGAAAGAATATTCAAAAAACGAACCAATTGAAGTATCAATTCTGTCATATTCCGCCATAAAATTGGTTTCTAAATGTTCTTCAAATGTATCATAATTAAAATTCAACCCAGTTATAAATTTATGCTTTGTATTGTTAATAATCGAATTAAAAATAAGGTTTGAAAAATAATTTTTATGATGAATATGATGTGTTTTATCTCCAAATTCAGAATGCATTTTATTGTACTGAAAAGCTTGTTGAAAACCAATACTTTGAAAAGGCATATCTGGATAAACATATCCAATTTTGTTGGAAATTTCTATTTTATCTGTATTCACATGGCTTGTCCATAAATTGGGATTTATCACCATTTCATGCGAATTGTCGTTTATTGTACCACCCGTTTTTTCATCTGAAAAATATTTTATATTTAAAAACGAAACGATTCCTTTTTCTGCATTATTGTATTGCCAACGATTTAAAATATTAACTTGTTTTCCTAAGGGATTGTCTAAAAATCCATCATGATTCATATCATTTTTAATAGTTCTGGTATTTCCGTGAACTAAAACTAATGAACTTAATTTATCTGAATATTTATTGCCAAAATGAGTATTAATCTCATATCTGCCATCATTTGAGGCATAAACATTGGCAAAAAACGGGTCTTCTTTTTGAGGTTTAAGTAACTCATAATTTATTTGACCCGAAATACTTTCATATCCATTTACTACACTCCCCGCCCCTTTTGTAATTTGAATACTTTCTGCCCAAGTTCCTGGAATAAAGTTTAAACCTGTTGCCTGCAACGCACCTCGAATCGCTGGAATATTTTCTTCACTCATTAAAATGTACGGACTAGTTAATCCTAGCATTTTAATTTGTTTATTACCTGTAACGGCATCAGAAAAATTTACATCAATAGACGGATTTGTTTCAAAACTTTCCGATAAATTACAACAAGCCGCTTTTTGTAATTCACCTTGCGATAAATGTTGCGTATTGGTAACAGCTTTTTGTTTTCTACCTAACGTATTTTGTTTCTTTACAATAGTTACTGTTGCAATATTGCTTTCAGAAGCTGTTTTTTCTAATTGAATAGTAAAATCAGATTTGACACTTTGTTGTATTTCAAGTGTCTGAAAACCTTCTTTTTCTAAAATTAATACTAGATTTCGGTTTCCTTGAATTAAACTAAATAATCCGCTTTCATTAGAAAACAAAACGTCATTTAATTCAGGAATTATTATTTTTACATTTGAGACAGGCGAATTTTCCTTATCGATAATTTTTCCTTGAACGCTACTTTGTGCTAAAGAAAATAATGGCATAAAGACCAAAAATAAGATTTTATACATAATTAATTAATAAAGTTTATAATTTTAAAAAACTAAAAACGATATAAATTATGCGTAAAAAATAAGTTGAGAATAGAGTCTATAAAAAGGCGGTGCGTTAGAATTACAATAGTAATCTACATTTTTTTTATTTGAATAAAAGCAAGGTGTTTCAGCAAAAAAATCAGGTGTTTCATTTAAAAAATGTACAGCAGAAAAATCAAATTGAAAATCTTTTAAAATAGAATAATCAATTTTGTTTTTTGTATTGATTTCCTCATTGGAACAACAACCTTCTTCTTCTTCAATAGAATCCGAAGCGCAGCAAGAGTCTTCTGTTGCAGAATCAATTAATTTATTATTTTGATATACCAAAGACACATAAGCAAATTGGTCATTACAATAATGCAACACCAAACTAGCGCTACTATTTACTAATAAAATAAATAATGCTAAAAAAATACTTATATGTTTTTTAAGATTCATTACTGCAAATTTATGGTATTTTTAAATAACTTATTGTTTATTAACACTTTTTTGATAAAAAAAAGCTGGAACAAATAAAATTAAAAATAGAGGTTGAATTAGAAACCTTCTAACATAGAAAACAAATAAATAATCTGGCGATTTAGAAAAATGTAATAAACTGAAAAAAATTACAATTAAAATAATAAAAAATAATGACAATAAAAAAGAGGTTAGTTTTACTATTGAAATATCTTTAAATAAAAAATAAACTATCAAAACTGTGAAAATGCTGTTCATAAAATACCTATATAAAAGTCCTAAAAACAATTTAAAAGTATTAAATTCAGGTGCCATTTTATTTTTCGTATCACTATGAAAAAAATCTAGAAAAGGATCATAAAATAACTCTTTTTCAAACATTCTTATTAGCAATAAGGCAATTACCAAAATGCCAATAATTGCAATATCTAAGATTTTACTTTTTTTCTTTTGCATACGCTGAAAATTTTAACACCCAAATAATCCATAACACAAAAACTACTCCATAAATAACCAATGGGAAAAGAATGTCGTGTAAAAAAGTTCCGTATTCTGGATACT
>NZ_JBIKJI010000066.1:0-10680 GCF_044361065.1 Flavobacterium sp. | reverse complement strand
CGATTTAATGGAAGCTTACAATGCTGGTCAGCGCACTTTTGGAGAAAACAAAATCCAAGAAATGACTGATAAATGGGAACAAATGCCAAAAGATATCGAATGGCATATGATTGGCCACGTACAAACCAATAAAGTAAAATTTATGGCAGAATACGTAAGTTTGATTCACGGAGTTGATAGTTTAAAACTGTTGCAAGAAATTAATAAACAAGCCAAAAAACACAATAGAGTAATTGATTGTTTGTTACAAATTCATATCGCAGAAGAAGAAACTAAATTTGGTTTAGATGAGTTCGAATTAGATGAGATTCTGAAACAAGTTCAGAATGAAAAAAGCGAATTTGAAAACATCAGAATCGTAGGTTTAATGGGAATGGCAACCTTCACTGAAAATCAAATCCAAATTGAAAAAGAATTCAACCATTTGAAAGCGATATTTGATAAATTAAGTAAAATTCCATTTACCCATAACCTAAAGCCCAACATCCTATCAATGGGTATGTCTGGCGATTATCAACTAGCCATTTCGTGCGGTAGCACAATGGTTCGAATAGGAAGTAGTATCTTTGGAAATAGAAATTATCAATAAGGCAATTTTGAATGTGCCAATTATTGAAATCGAAATACTAAAATTAAAAAAAGAAAGCATATTTATACTATTATCGACATAGAAACCACTGGCGGACAATACAATGAAGAAGGTATTACGGAAATTGCCATTTATAAATTTGATGGTCACGAAGTGGTTGACCAGTTTATTAGTTTGGTGAATCCTGAAAAACCAATTCAGCCTTTTGTGGTAAAATTAACGGGTATAAATAGTGCTATGCTTCGAAGTGCGCCAAAGTTTTACGAAGTGGCAAAACGAATTATTGAAATTACTGAAGGTTCTATTGTTGTAGCGCATAACGCCAGTTTCGATTACCGAATTTTACAAATGGAATTTAGACGTTTGGGTTTTGATTTTAAAAAACCAACGCTATGTACTGTAGAATTAGCCAAAAAAATCATTCCCGATTTGCCTTCATATAGCTTAGGAAAATTAGTACGTTCATTAGGAATTCCAATGGCAGACAGGCATAGAGCAAGTGGTGATGCAATGGCTACAGTTAAATTATTCAAGATGCTTTTAGCAAAAGATTTGACTAAAGAAATTGTAAAAAGTTATATAAAAACCGAAATAAAAGCGGGTTTATCACCTAAATTACTTGACATATTAGAAAAATTACCTTCAAAAACTGGAATATACTATATTCATAATGAAAACGGCGATTTAATTTATATTGGAAAAAGTAAAAATATTAAAAAACGTGTTAATCAGCATTTTACAGGTGTAAATTCTAAAAGTAAAAAAATTCAACGTGATGTATATACCGTTACATTTGAAGAAACTGGTAGCGAACTAATTGCTTTATTGAAAGAATCGGAAGAAATTAAAATCAATAAGCCTTTATATAATAGAGCACAACGCAAAAGTATTTTCAATTTTGCTATGTATTCACATATAAATAATGAAGGTTACTTAGCAATAACTATTGAAAAAGCGGATGGAAGAAAAAAAGAAATCACCTCGTTTGTAAGCTTACAAGAAGGGAAAAACTTTCTTTTTAAATTAACATCTGAAAATCAATTATGTCAGAAAATTAACGGACTTTACGAAACAAAATCCGCTTGTTTTCAATACAAAATTAAAGAATGTAGCGGTGCTTGCATACAGCTTGAAAGTCCTGAAACATATAACACTCGTGCTGAAGATTGTATTAATAATTTACAATTTGAAAACAACAATATGGTTGTTGTCGACAAAGGTCGAGGAATAGAAGAACGAAGTGCCGTTTTAATTGAAAATGGTGTTTATAAAGGATACTGTTTTTTCGATTTAAACTATCAAATAACAAATATAGAAATATTAAAAAACATCATTATTCCGATGCAAAATAATAGAGATACCACAACCATCATAAAAAATCATATTAGAAAAAATAGAGTAATGCGAATTTTAAAATTTTAGTTTTATTTAAAATAATATGGACAACACCATTGATGCAAAGGAAGAAGATTATTTATACATTCATAAATCTCAAATTGAAAATTCTGGAAATGGATTATTTACAGCAATAAAAATTTATAAGGAAGAAATAATTTCCATTTTTAAAGGTAAAATAATAACAAACACCGAAGCCGAATCTATTGTTGAACATAATGATGACAAGTATTTTATTAATTTACTTGATGGCACAATTTTAGACTCAAATACTGTAGATTGTTTTGCGAAATACGCAAATGATTCCAATGGTTTTATAAAATCTAAGTATAAAAATAATTCAAAGATTACATTAGATGAATCTAACAACGTTTGTTTGGTTGCTACAAAAAACATCAAATCTAATGAAGAAATTTTTTGCAGTTATGGTAAAAGATATTGGAAAAAACACGGCTAACCTAACCAACCTTCTCTAACTTACGCTCCGCAAAGTCTCCGACTTTGAGGATGTGTTTAAAGGTCTCCGACCTTCCTTACCAATTATAAATATTACTAATTGATTGTGGTTTTAAAACATCTATTACTGGATTATCAACTTTAGTAATTGTTATAATTCCATAATCATTTACATAATTAGATGCACTTGAATACAAATAATGAGAAGCTTTGACAACAATACCTGCTCGAACTGGATTCAAATGAATATAATCCAATTTAGACCAAAAAAACTTTTCAGAAAAAATTTCTTCGGGATGATTTCCATATTGCCAAAACTGATATTTTTCATTTCGACTATGACTTTTACAAGCAAATTCAAAACGTTTCAGCATCCAATCAGCTCTGCTTTCTGGTTCTGTTTCTATTTTATGCAAAATGGTCTTTGCAGTAAACTTCTTGAAATCCCGAATCAAATCGGATAATTTATTTTTATCTGATTGTATAATTAAATGAATGTGATTAGACATTATTACAAATCCATACAAAATCATTCCTTTATTTTTGATGCAAAAATCCAAACTTTCAATTATGCAATCTCTATATGCTTTTCTTGAAAAAACATCAACCCAATCCACAACAGTTGCGGTAATAAAATGAGCCTTAGATTGGTCTCTAATTATGTAACCTTCTTTATCTTTCATATTTTTTAGGTCAGTCATAGACTGTAAAACATTACCTCAAAGTCGGAGACTTTTCGGAGCTGCAATATTAATATATTAAAATTACTAAAACTTAAGCAAACTTCTATATGCTCCGCAAAGTCTCCGACTTTGAGGTTGTGTAAAAAGGTCTCCGACCTTTATTTCTAATTTCATTACTATTTATTATTATATTTTGTAATATCAAAGTCAGTCAAAGACTGAAAGACACTTCCTCAAAGTCGGAGACTTTGCGGAGCTTGCAAATTATCCCAACCAACCTTCTCTATCTAAACTTCTATACTGAATAGCTTCTGCAATATGATGTGAAAATACATTTTCTGAATTTTCCAAATCGGCTATGGTTCGGGAAACCTTTAAAATTCTATCATACGCTCGTGCTGATAAATTTAATCGTTCCATAGCTGTTTTTAATAATTTTAGAGAAACATCATCTAAAGCACAATATTCACGAATTAATTTACTACTCATTTGTGCATTATAATGAATGTGATTGTAGTTTTCGAAACGTTCTGTTTGAATATTTCTTGCCTCTGTAACCCTTTTTCTAATTTCAACACTACTTTCTGCTTTGCGAGTTTCCGATAATTTTTCAAAAGGTACGGGTGTGACTTCAATATGAATGTCAATTCGATCCAAAAGAGGTCCAGAAATTTTACTTAAATAGCGTTGCATTTCCATTTGTGAAGCACCATTTGAATTTTTCGAATCGTTAAAAAAACCACTGGGACTAGGATTCATACTGGCTACTAACATAAATGATGAAGGATAAGTTATCGTAAATTTTGCTCGAGCGATTGTTACTTCTCTATCTTCTAAAGGTTGGCGCATCACTTCCAAAACTTCACGTTTAAACTCAGGTAATTCATCTAAAAACAAAACGCCATTATGTGCTAAAGAAATTTCTCCTGGCTGTGGATAACTTCCTCCACCTACTAAACTGACAGAACTTGCCGTGTGATGTGGTGCTCGAAAAGGACGTTGCGTTAATAATCCTGCATCTTTTATTCTACCTGTAACCGAATGAATTTTAGTTGTTTCCAATGCTTCTTGCATACTCATAGGTGGTAGAATACTTGGTAAACGTTTGGCTAACATCGTTTTTCCAGCGCCTGGAGGTCCAATTAAAATAATATTATGACCGCCTGCAGCTGCAATTTCCATACATCTTTTAATTGACTCCTGACCTTTCACGTCGGCAAAATCGAATTCTGGAAATTCAAGGTTTTTAGAAAATTCTTCTTTCGTATCAATTATGGTTGGAATTAAAGTTTCTTTTCCTTCAAAAAAATTAATGACTTGCAATACATTTTCTACACCATACACTTCCAAACCTTCAACTATAGCGGCTTCTTTTACATTTTGATTGGGAAGGATAATTCCTGTAAAACCTTCTTCTTTTGCTTTAATTGCTATAGATAATGCTCCGCGAATTGGCTGTAAACCACCATCTAAAGACATTTCGCCCATAATAATATACTTTCCTACTTCGTCAGCGTTTATTTGACCAGAAGCAGCTAAAATTCCTATAGCTAACGTTAAATCATAGGCAGAACCTTCTTTTCTTAAATCGGCAGGCGCCATATTTATAGTGATTTTTTTTCCGGGAAGGTTGTAATTGTTGTTTTTTAGAGCGGCAGCAATACGATAACTGCTTTCTTTAATTGCGGAATCTGGTAAACCTACTAAATGGTATCCTATTCCTTTATCGATATTTACTTCTACAGTAATGGTGGTGGCATCTACACCGAAAACGGCGCTTCCAAAGACTTTTACTAACATGGCGTGTACTTTTAAAAATTGGCTTATATAAATACAAATGTAGAAAAGTTTTTGAAATAAAAAAATCTGTATAAAATGATTTCATACAGATTTTATAAATATTTAGAACTTATTTATTTTTTATTAGCCAAGGCAATCCCATTTTCTAACCATTTTTTATATTCTTCAATATTGGTATTAAATGCCATTGGAGTTACACCTTCTAAATCATTTCCTTCATTATCAATAATTACGTATAAAGGTTGTGAATTACTTTTATACCTTGAAATTTGTAAATCTGTCCATTTATTTCCAATTGTAATTACTTGTTTACCCGTTGTTTTGGAAACGTATTGTTTTTCTTTAGGTAAATCAATTTTTCTATCACAATATAAAGAAACTAAAACCACATCATTTTTTAGGATAGATAAAATGGTTTTATCAGACCAAACATTATCTTCCATTTTTCTGCAATTCGCACAGGCATCACCTGTAAAATCTAACAATACTGGTTTGCCTACTTTTTTCGCATACGCTAATCCGTATTCATAGTCTTCAAAAGCTATAATTCCGTGTGGTCCATTGTGCGCGTGTTCTGGTAATTCAGCTGTACTCGAATTCCCATTTCCAAATCCAGATGCGCTTTCTGCATAATTAATTGGAGGCGTTAATCCGCTCAATATTTTTAATGGCGCGCCCCATAGTCCTGGTATCATATAAAAAGTAAAAGTGGAAACGATAATTGCCATCATCAAACGCCCTACTCCTATTTTATCCGCTTTTTCATAATCGTGAGGTAACATATATTTGCCAAATAAATATAACGCCCAAGCAGCAAATACAGCAATCCATATCGCAATAAACAATTCTCTTTCTAACCAATGTTTTTGTAACACCAAATCGGCATTAGATAAAAACTTAAAGGCAAAAGCCAATTCTAAAAATCCTAAAGAAACTTTAACCGTATTTAACCAACCACCCGATTTTGGCATTGAATTTAACCAACCTGGGAACATAGCAAATAACATAAATGGTAAAGCAATAGCGATAGAGAAACCTAACATCCCAATAATTGGTGCTAAACCGCCTTTTGATGCTGATTCTACAAGTAATGTACCTACAATTGGACCCGTACAAGAAAAAGAAACTACGGCTAAAGCCAATGCCATAAAAAAGATACCAACAATTCCGCCTTTATCTGCTTTTGAATCAATTTTTGTAGCCCAAGAACTTGGTAAAACTATTTCGAATGCGCCTAAAAATGAAAGTGCAAAAATTACTAATAAGGCAAAGAAAATTAAATTAAACGTAACACTTGTTGATAATTCATTCAGTGCTTCTGCTCCAAAAATACCCGTAATTAATGAACCTAACAAGACATAAATAGCAATAATAGCTAAGCCGTATATGATGGCATTTCTAATACCTTCAGCTTTTGTTTTACTTTGTTTCGTAAAAAAGCTAACAGTCATCGGAATCATTGGGAAAATACAAGGCATCAAAAGCGCTGCAAAACCACCTAAAAAGGCTAAAAAGAAAATAGTCCATAAACTTTTTTCTTCTTTATTTGGTGTAGCGTTATTTGAATTTTTTACTGGTTCAACAGTTTGGTTTGTGGTATCCGGTTCAGTTGTTGCAACCGAATCAGTTGGTTTTGAAAGCGAACAAATAGCTATTTCTGATGTGGCTTCAGTTGCCTTTGTTTCTGGTAAATTAAAAACTAAATTTCCTTCAGTTTGCACACATTTTCCATCAATACACGCTTGACCATCTGCCAAAAGAGAAATTGTTTTTAATTTGGGATTTAGTAATTTAATTCGTTGCGTGAATTTTGCTGTATTTTGAAAGTAATATTCTTCAATTTCAAATATTTCGTTAAACGCTTTTTTATATTTACCTTCTTTAGTTTTTCCTATTAATTGGTAATTTCCTTTTTGATTTTTAAACGTAAAAACCAATGGTAAGGCACCACCTTCAGGTGTAAATTGAGAATACAAATGCCAATTGTTTTCAATACTTGCTGAGATAATTAAATCTAATTCAGTATCAGAAACTTTCACAACACTTGAACTCCATTTTACGGGTTCTACAATTTGTGCTGTACCCATAAAGGCAAGAAACAGGGCGAATAAACTAACTATTTTTTTCATTGTTATATGTAATTTGTATTATATTTTGATTGGTGTTATCTGGTTTAAATCGTTCGTCAGCTCTATGTCCAATTATCCAAACAATTTGACTATTGCTCTCTAATATCCAAGTAGCTTCTTTTTGAAATTGTGAAAATTTTTCATCTTTAAAATACTTGCTTACTTTCTTTTTGCCTTGCATTCCTGCTGGATAAAAGAAATCGCCTTCATTCCATTTTCTTATGATTAACGGAAATTGTAACTTCGATTCTTCCACAAATATAATGTTCTTGTTTTGATTTGAAATGTTACTTATGTTACAAAAACTGAAATTTAACGGAAAATTAGTACTTTCAGTTACAGAATTAATAACAATAGTTTCAAAATTCATCATTCTTTTTTGAGAAAGTAGTAAATAATCTCTGTCTTTTAATAAAATATAATTTTCAGATTCGATGCGTTTTCCTGTTTGCGATTGCACCAAATCATACACATCATTCCAAGCTGTAAACCCATATTTATGAAGCCATTGGTATAAATACGCTTTATAATTTTTATATTGAAGTAAAGCTGAAATATTAATTTTAATTTCTTGGTTTTCCTCTGAAACTACTTTTTCATACACCAGTTTCACAGCATCATCAACTAAAGTTTGTTGTTGATTGAGATGTAATAAGGTATTTTGAAACGAAGTTAAAAAAGAATCGTTTATTTCTTTTAAAACGGGTACAATATGATGTCTGATTTTATTTCTTACATATTTATCCGAAGCATTACTACTATCTTCTCGCCATACTAATTGGTTTTCTGATGCGTAATTTTCAATTTCTTTACGAGAAAAAGGCAACATTGGTCGGATAATATTTCCGTTTTGCGATGGAATTCCTGTTAAACCCTCTAAACCTGTACCGCGAGAAATATGAATCAAAAATGTTTCCACATCGTCATCAGCGTGATGCGCAGTAATAATATAATCGAATTTTTCCTGGACTAAAATTTCTTTAAACCAATCGTAACGTAAATTTCTGGCAGCAACTTGTGTTGATAATTTATGTGTTTCAGAATATTTTTTAGTGTCAAATTTTATAGTAAAACAAGGAATATTATGCTGCTTGGCGTAATTAGTAACAAATTTTTGATCTTCATCACTTTCCAAATTTCTTAATTGAAAATTGCAGTGCGCTAAAGCAAAATTGAAATTTAATTTTTGAAATAAATGTACTAAAACCATACTATCCAAGCCACCACT
Source organism: Flavobacterium sp. (assembly GCF_044361065.1). Classification (GTDB taxonomy): domain Bacteria; phylum Bacteroidota; class Bacteroidia; order Flavobacteriales; family Flavobacteriaceae; genus Flavobacterium. Next base: position 2,400 of record NZ_JBIKJI010000066.1, on the reverse strand, counting down.
GGTAGCCACAAGTAATTTTTTATCTTGTAAGAAAGAAAAATTTTGTTGAATATGATTTTTTAGTTTTTGAAGCATTATTTAAGTTAAAAAGGGATAAGTGATAAGGCATAATTTACTATCATTCAACTTAGACTTTTAGTTTATTTATTAGCAAATTTAACAATTTTTCATTTTATAACGTTAATTAATTTTAGATCCTAAGCATTACTCTGTTTGATAAAAAATTAATTGTGCGATATTTTTGCCACAGATTTCACAGATTTCACGGATTTTATCTGAGGTAATCAATAACATCAGTGGCTATTTTTTTTAACATTTACCTTATTCTATTTTACTTTTTTCAAACACATAGGAACATAGAAAAATGATTGTTAGACTAAGTAGCCTCGCTATGCATAGAAAAACAAAGAATCACTATTCTTGATACTTTGTTACTTTGATGCTTTGAAACTATGTTACTTTTCCCTCAAAACCTCAAACATAGCTTTTGCTTTCAACAAACATTCTTCATATTCATTTTCTGGAATGGCTTCAGAAGTAATGGCACTTCCAACAGAAAAACTTAAATATTGATTTTCAGAATTATACAAAATACTTCGAATAACAACATTAAAATCAAAATTTCCTGAAGGCGTAAAATAGCCAACGGCTCCACTATACAAACCACGTTTGGTTTCTTCTAATTCTTCAATAATTTTCATTGCAGAAATTTTCGGTGCGCCAGTCATACTTCCCATTGGGAAAGTGGTTCGTAAAATTTCAATGGGTGAAGTGGTATGTGCAACATTTGAAGTTATAGTTGAAATCATTTGATGTACTTGCTTGAATGAATACACGTTACAAAGTTCTTCAACTTCAACTGAACTCTTTGTTGCGGTTTGTGACAAGTCATTTCGAACCAAATCAACTATCATTATATTTTCAGAACGTTCTTTGGCATTATTTTGAAGCGCTACTTTATTCTGCTCATCTAATTCTGAATTTGAATTGCGTTTCGCAGTTCCTTTTATTGGCTGAGAAATCACTTTTTGGTTTTCTTTTTTTAAATACCGTTCTGGTGAAGCTGAAAGCAAATAATGTTGATTTTTCTTGAAATAAACTGAAAATGGTGCGTCTGAAATTTCATTTAATTTTTTATAAACTTCATATGGTGCAATTACTGCCTCTTCTGCATAAAATTCCATACAAAAATTTGCTTCATAAATATCACCTCGATGAATATGAGCAAGCATTTTATTAACTTTATTAAGATAATTTTCTTTAGAAATTCTTTGTTGGATAGTAACTTTTGATTCTTTACTTTCGCTTTTTTCTTGATTTAAAATGTCTTCAAAATCGGAATCAATTTCATCATCGCACATATTTAGATATTGAATTTCCAAAGTAGTGTCTTTTAATAAAAAGATTTTTTTAGGTTGAAAAAAGTACAAATCAGGGAAACCTAATCCGTCAAAATTTTGAGATTGTAAATGCTCAACATCGTTTTTTAAATCGTAAGCTAAATATCCAAAAAGCCAATCGTTTGATTTAGATTGATATTGATATACATCTTCAAATGCTTTCTCAAAATCGGTTTGAATGGTAGTAAAAGCGTCTACAGCAACTACGAAATCAAAAGACTTATATAATTGATTTTCATTACTTTGAAAATTACTATCTAAAATAGTTACTTCTCTAAATTGCTGACTCCAAAGTGAAATTTGCTCTTTAAAAAGAGTTGGATTTACTATGTGTTTTATACTATTAGTTCGCAAGAGATATTATTTTTCGCCTAAATAAATTAAATCATATTCAATAATCATCTCGTCATTAGCAATATAAATTTGCTTGCTACTTCCTGCATTTTTAGGTGAGACAATTGTTATAACCGTATCTATACCTAAATTATCTACACAAAAATATTTATTAGACGTTCCTGTTTCATTTTCAACTTTATCTTCATATTTTAAAATACTATACAGTTGAATAATCTCAGAATATACTACAAAGCGATGTTTGTCTCTATCCAAGTTAATTAATAGTTCGGTTGGTAATGTTTTAGACCATTTAGACCATTCACCTTTTGCATTTTTTTGAGAAACAGAATAATTAACTGTTTTAAATTGATACGTTTGAGAAAATCCCAATTGTGTACATAAACCTAAAAACAATACAATAACTATTTTTTTCATTTTGTATAAATTAAAATTGAATTTCATTTACACTACCTTTTGCTGAATTAAATTCTGAAATAACATTAGAAATTATCGTTTCAACTGGAAGAATATCGTGGATTAATCCTGCAATTTGACCAATTTCTAATTCACCTTCTACTAAATCGCCTTCAAACATACCTTTTTTAGCTCTTGCTCTGCCTAACAATGTTTTTAAATCTTCTATAGAAGCACAATTGGCATAAGC
>NZ_JBIKJI010000218.1:0-2780 GCF_044361065.1 Flavobacterium sp. | reverse complement strand
TGGGAATTTTTATCAAGCCCAAAGAATTTAAAAGCAATAACACCTGAGTATATGAGTTTTGATATTTTGAGCGGTGCAGATAGACCTATGTTTGCTGGTCAAATTATCCAATATATTGTTACGCCTTTATTAGGAATTAAAACTACTTGGGTTACCGAAATTACACACGTAGTTGAAGGAGAATATTTTGTAGATGAGCAACGATTTGGACCTTACGCATTATGGCATCATAAGCATTTTATTAAAGAAATTCCAGGTGGTGTAGAAATGGAAGACATTATCGATTATAAAGTTCCAATGGGAATTCTTGGGCAATTGGTACATCCTTTTATTGTAAAACCAAAATTAGATGAAATTTTTGAATACAGAAGAAAAAAATTAATTGAACTTTTTGGTGAATTTAAATAATATGACACTTTTTTGGTTTAGAAGAGATTTACGTTTAGAAGACAATACCGCTTTGTTTCATGCTTTACAAGACAAGGAAACGGTATTGCCTATTTTTATTTTTGACGAAACCATTTTGCAACATCTTGAAAAAAATGATGCGCGTGTAACTTTTATTCATAATCAGCTGGAAAAAATAAACGTCGAACTTGGAAAGATTAACAAGTCACTTGCTGTTTTTTATGGAAAACCAATTGATGTATTTGAAAAACTTATTAAAGATAACCAAATAAAATCGGTTTATACTAATCACGATTATGAGCCGTATGCCAGAAAAAGAGACGTCGCATTGAATGAAGTATTCAAAGAAAATAAAATTGAATTTAAAACCTGTAAAGATCAAGTAATTTTTGAAAAGTCTGAAATTACTAAAGATGATGGTTTGCCGTATGTAGTATATACTCCATTTTCAAATAAGTGGAAAGCAAAATTAAAGGAAACTAAACTTGTAAATTATCCTTCAGAAACGTTATTAAAAAATATTACTTCGCATTCCTACCCTTTTTTATCCTTAGCAGATATTGGTTTTGAGGCAACTAAAATTTCACTTCCCGAGTATACAATTTCTGAAAAATTAATTTCTGAATATGAAGCTACAAGAAATTTTCCTGCATTAAAAAACGGAACTTCATTAGTCGGTATTCATTTGCGATTTGGAACTATTAGCATTAGAAAATTAGTGCAACACACTTTAAAATTTGAAAATGAGACGTTCTTAAAAGAATTAATTTGGCGCGAATTTTTTATGCAAATTTTATGGCATTTTCCTCATACTCAAACCAAAAGTTTCAAACCTAAATACGATGAAATAAAATGGGTAAATGATGAAAAGCTATTTAAAAAGTGGTGTGATGGAAAAACCGGTTATCCAATGGTAGATGCTGGTATGAGAGAATTGAATGCTACTGGGCATATGCATAATCGTGTAAGAATGGTGGTTGCCAGTTTTTTATGCAAACATTTATTAATTGATTGGCGTTGGGGTGAAACCTATTTTGCTTCAAAATTATTAGATTATGAACAAGCCAGTAATGTTGGAAATTGGCAATGGGCAGCAGGTTCAGGAGTTGATGCCGCACCGTATTTTAGAATATTCAATCCTACAGAGCAAATTAAAAAATTTGATAAAGAACTAAAATACATCAAAAAATGGGTTCCTGAATTGGAAACATTACAGTATCCAAATCCAATTGTTGATCATAAAGAAGCAAGGGAAAAATGCTTACGCGTATACAAAGAGGCCGTTGGGTAATTTATTTCAAAATGGTGTTGAAATCTAATTCTTCAAATCGATCTATAACTAAATTAGCCAAACTGTAATCTTGTTTTTTGGAATTAACACTTCTGTAACCTACACAAAAAACTCCAGCTGCGTGGGCGGCTTTTATTCCGTTGGTACTGTCTTCAATTACTATACAATTTTCTTTATTAGACTTTGATAACCTTACAGCTTCTAAAAAAATATCTGGATTGGGTTTCGATTGCGGAAAATCTTCACCAGAAACAATATGAGAAAAATAATTATGTAATTTAAATCGGTTAAAAACACGATTTATAGTTACTTTAGACGAAGAAGATGCTAAAATTAATTGAATGCCATTTTGATGTAATTGTTTTATTAATTCCTCCACCCCTTCTAATAAAAACAAGTCTTCTTTGGTGTCGAAAGCATCATTAAATAAACTTCGTTTTTTTTCAACTAAAGTGGGAATATCTTCAGCTACACCAAAATGATCTTTAATTTTTTGAAACACATTTTTAGTAGAATTCCCTGTAAAAGAAGCATACATTTCTGAAGAAACTTCTATTCCTAATTCTTTAAAATGTTGATAATACGCATAATTGTGCACGGGCTCTGTATCCACAATTACACCATCCATATCAAAAATCACAGTTTGTAACATCTTTTTTGTTTTCTTGCGAAATTAAAAAATTAAATGGTAATTAAACCTTTTTGTGTAACTTTAGTCAAATATTAAATTAGATTCCATTGCAAGACGAAAAAAAATTTATAGCACGATTAATTCAAACCAAAACGCAAAACGAAGCGTTTAAAGAATTGGTACAATGCTATCAAAAACCTTTATATTATCATATCCGAAATATCGTTTTAAATCACGATGATGCGGATGATGTGCTTCAAAATACGTTCATAAAAGTGTTTTCAAATATTGGTAATTTTAAAGGAGAAAGCAAATTATATTCTTGGATGTATCGAATTGCCACAAACGAATCGCTTACTTTTATTGAGCAACGAGCAAAAAAGCAAGGAATTTCAAATATTGAATTACAGCAAAAGGCAATATTAAATTTAGAATCAGATGTGTATTTTG
>NZ_JBIKJI010000217.1:0-2783 GCF_044361065.1 Flavobacterium sp. | reverse complement strand
GCCTTTTGAACAACATCTTTCTACGGAAAAATTCTATACTTCAGATTTTGATTTGTCTACGTTTAACGCCAACCAATATGGCGCCGGATTTACGTATACCGACATATTCACCGCTGCAAAAATTTGGAAATTCGGACTAAAAAATATCGATTTCCGATTCAATCATTACGAAAGAACTGATGGGTTGCAAGCTGATATTGCTACGATTGCATTCAAATTTGTAAATCAGTAAGTATTATTCGTTAGCACCACCTACATCATTATTATCCAGTTTTACAGGATATTTAGGGTTAAATAATGCTATGAATTTCTTAGTTTTATAGGTGTTGTAAGTCATTTTATTTGACAACGCAATAATCGTAACCGTATCTGTTTTTTGCGTAATATACGATGAGGTATTGCCGTGCCACCAACCGTTATGATACGTTAATGTAGGAGCTTCTTTCCATTCACGTAAACGAATGCCCAATCCGTAATTTTTTTCACCTTTCGATTCGTAACTGTACCCTTTAAAAATTTCTTTCTTTAGTTTTTCGCTAAAAAAGTTATCCGAATACGTGGCTAAATCAAACTTTAATAAATCGCGTGCTGTAGAATAAATGTTTTTATCGCCATAAACCAAATCCAAATGGTCAAAAGCCAGGCGTAATCGGTTTGATTTATAAGTTTGACTTACCGTGTCGTGGTGTTTTTCGTAGTCAAATACAAACGTGTTTTTCATTCCTAACGGTTTAAAAAGTAGTTCGTTCATCGCTTCGTGATAACGCATTCCAGACACCTTTTCAATAATAAGCGCTAATAAAGAATAGTTGGTATTGCAATAGGCAAATCGCGTTCCTGGTTTACTTTCTAAATGTATTTTTCCAGAATTAATTAACTTTAAAATATCTTGATTGGTGATGCGTTTTGAACGGTCCCATTTTACATCTCGTTCAATAAAATAACCATAATGGCGCAAGCCGCTTCGGTGATTTAATAACATTCTTACCGTTATTTCTTTATGATAAAAACCTTCTAAGTATTCGGAAACTTTATCGTCTAAACCAATTTTTTCTTGGTCAACCATTCTTAAAATAACCGCAGCTGTCAATACTTTACTAACCGATGCTATATGTAATGGTTTGTTTTTTCTATTTTTATCGTCTTTTTCTTTGTAAGCAAAGCCTTGATAATCTTCAAATAAGATTTTTCCGTTTTTTGCCACTAAAAACTGACCGTAGAAATCACCTTTGTTAATTAATTTATTGTACTGGTAACTGATTTCGTTTTTTTGTTTCTCGCAATACGCAGAATCTAATTCGTTAAATGCTACAAAAAAGTCGCTTTGGTCTTGTTGTGTGCCATTTTTTTTTGAAAATTCCGATGCGTTGTCTTTGCAAGAAAGTGTAAATAAAGTAAGTGATAGGAGTGTAAGGCGTATTCTCATTATTTTCTGATTTCTATAGTTGGATTTTGTTCGATTAACTGCTCAATAAATTGGTCTTTGTTTATTGGTGATATAAATATGTCGTCGTATTTGTGATAAACAATTTCAATGCCTCTGTGATGAAAGCCTGGTTTGTAAAAATTTGTTTTTAGTATAGAATTGGAATATTTTATGGTTTTAATTTCTGAAATTTTAATTTTTGTTTTGTAAAAAAACATAGAAACAATCAATACGTTTTCTTGAATTTCGTAATAGGTAGTGAAAAATGTAACCGTAATTAATACACTTAAAAACAAAATCAGAATACCAATAGGTGCCAAAACCATTTCAATAGAATCTCCGGACAAAAAAGCAATTAGCGATACGAGTACAGCAGGGAACAAGGGTATAAAGAAATTAATTTTACTAAAGTCCGATTTGTATTTCATATATTATTTAGCTGTTTTTTTTGGGCGAAATAGTAGATTGAATTTTTTATTGACTTTGATTATATAAAAATGTCATCTGCTTTTGCAAATTAAAGTATTTTTGAAGTATTTTTGATAAAAAATATTGAAAATGTCAACTATCAACTGGAAAATCGTAAAAGAGTACGAAGATATCACGTATAAAAAATGTGATGGTGTGGCGCGTATTGCCTTCAACAGACCTGATGTGCGAAATGCATTCCGACCAAAAACAACTGCCGAATTATTAGATGCATTTAAAGATGCCCACGAAGATACTTCTATTGGAGTGGTTTTATTATCTGCAGAAGGACCTTCTTCAAAAGACGGAATTTGGAGTTTTTGTAGCGGTGGCGATCAAAAAGCAAGAGGCAAACAAGGGTATGTAGGCGAAGACGGCTACCACCGATTAAATATATTAGAAGTACAACGTTTAATTCGTTTTATGCCAAAAGCAGTTATTGCTGTAGTGCCAGGTTGGGCTGTTGGTGGCGGACATAGTTTGCACGTGGTGTGCGATTTAACTTTAGCAAGTAAAGAACACGCCATTTTTAAACAAACCGATGCTGATGTAACCAGTTTTGATGGCGGTTATGGTTCGGCCTATTTGGCCAAAATGGTAGGACAGAAAAAAGCAAGAGAGATTTTCTTTTTAGGAAGAAACTACTCGGCACAAGAAGCTTACGAAATGGGTATGGTAAATGCCGTAATTCCGCATACAGAATTAGAATCTACTGCTTTCGAATGGGCACAAGAAATATTAGGTAAATCGCCAATGTCTATTAGAATGTTAAAATTCGCAATGAATTTAACTGATGATGGAATGGTGGGACAACAAGTTTTTGCTGGCGAAGCCACACGATTGGCCTATATGAGCGAAGAAGCTGTAGAAGGTAGAAATGCCTTCTTAG
>NZ_JBIKJI010000084.1:0-8965 GCF_044361065.1 Flavobacterium sp. | reverse complement strand
TGAAGATAAAAATCCAGATTTCACAAAGGCATCCACAATTGGGTAACCTGCTTCAATTTCTGCTAAAGTAACTTCCGCTTGGTCTAAACTTTGGAAAACATCCGCTAACGTTTTTAAATCTAATTGTTTTAAATCGTCCACGGTTGGTTTAAAGAAGGCTTGTGAAGCAAAAACGGCTTTTTCGTGTTCTGCTACACCGTGAATCATTACGGTTAATTCTTCGGCTAATTTTTTCTGTAATACTCGTAAATGTGGCGCTTCAGCGTGTTCCGCTAATAACGCATCAATCGTAGCTTTGTCTAAGAACGTGAATATTTTAATATATTTTTCGGCATCAACATCAGTCGTATTAAACCAAAATTGGTAAAATTCGTATGGAGACGTTTTATCAGCATCCAACCAAATGTTTCCTTTTTCCGATTTTCCGAATTTCGAACCATCAGCTTTTGTAATTAACGGGCAAGTCATCGCGAAAGCTTTTCCTTCCGTTTCAGAATCAACATTCATTCTTCGGATTAATTCTGTACCTGTTGTGATGTTTCCCCATTGGTCACTTCCACCCATTTGTAATTTACAATTGTGGTGTTTGTGCAAATGATAAAAATCGTACCCTTGAATTAATTGGTATGTAAATTCTGTAAAACTCATTCCTTCGCCTTCACCAGACAAACGTTTTTTCACAGAATCTTTACTCATCATATAGTTAACTGTAATGCGTTTTCCCACTTCTCGAACAAAATCAATGAACGAGAAATCTTTCATCCAATCGTAATTATTGACTAAAACTGGGGCTTGTGCATCGGTAGCGTTGAAATCTAAAAAGCGAGATAACACACCTTTAATTCCTTCTACATTATGATTTAAAGTGGCTTCATCTAATAAATTTCTTTCGTTTGATTTTCCTGATGGATCACCAATCATACCTGTTGCACCACCAACTAAAGCGTAAGGTTTATGTCCGAATTTCCGCAAGTGCATTAATAAAATAATAGGCACTAAACTACCAATATGTAAGGAATCTGAAGTAGGATCAAAACCAATATAAACGGCTGTTGGCTCTTTTAAAAGTTGCTCTTCTGTTCCTGGCATCGCATCGTGTACCAGACCTCTCCATTGTAATTCTTCGATTAAATTTCTCATTTTATTTTTTTATTTCTTCACCTTCAGCAACAGCATCTGGGTCTTCATTATTTTCTAAAATATCTAAAATAGGTTCTGTAAATTCTTGTTCGTTGGCTAAACTTCTGTTTAACGATAAAACCAAACTTGGTAATAATATTAAATTGGTTAGCATTCCGAATAATAACGTGATGGAAACCAAACCTCCTAAAGCCACTGTTCCACCAAAATCAGATAATGTAAATACCGAAAATCCGAACAACAATACAAAAGACGTATAAAACATACTCGGTCCTTCTTCTTCTAATGTAGAAAAGATTGATTTTTTAATTTTCCAATTATTTCTTACCAATTCTTGTCGGTATTGCGCTAAAAATCGTATCGTATCATCTACGGAGAGTCCGAATGCAATTCCGAAAACCAAAATAGTAGAAGGCTTAATAGGAATACCTAAATAACCCATCAATCCAGCCGTAGCTAATAAGGGTAATAAATTCGGAATCAAAGCCACAAAAATCATTTTCACCGAACGGAATAAGAAAAAGATTAGAGCACCTGTTAATGCTAAAGCAAAAAGAAGCGATTCTATTAAATTGTCTAATAAATAACTGGTTCCTTTTTGAAATAATAAGGCTTTTCCAGTAATAGTAACTGTGAAACGTTCTTTAGGAAATAATTTATTGATTCGGTCATTTAATTTTTCTTCCACTTTTACCATATCATCTGTGCTGACTTCTCTCATAAAAGTTGAGATTCGAGCATATTGCCCAGTGGAATCTACATAACTTTTCAATGGATTATTTTTGCTGTCTTTTGATGAATTTTTCAAATATGGCAAAATAAAAGCTTGCTCTTGCGAATCGGGTAAATCGTAAAAGGCAGGATTTCCGTTGTAATACGCTTGTTTTGAAAACTTCACTAAATTGACAATAGAAACCGGTTTTGAAAGTTCTGGAATGGCTTCAATTTCCGATTGCAACTCGTCCATTTTCTTCAAAGTTGAAATCTTCATTACGCCTTTTTTACGCTTCGTGTCAATTAAAATCTCAACAGGTAACACACCTTTAAATTCTTTTTCAAAAAAACGAATGTCTTCAAAAAACGCATTGTTTTTGGGCATATCTTCTAATATACTTCCAGAAATATTAATTTTGTAAACGCCAATTATTCCAAGTATTAAAATCCCAACAGCTACCGAATACACGCGAACATTATGATATTTTACTTGGTTGATAATCCAATTTTTAAAATTCACCAAATAGCCTCGTTCCAAATGTTCCAAATGTTTCGCTTTTGGAATGGGCATAAAACTGAAGAAAATCGGAATTACGAATAAACTCAACACAAAAAGGGCCATAATGTTTATGGAAGTTACAATTCCAAATTCTTGTAACAATTTATTGTCGGTAATAATGAACGTGGCAAAACCTACGGCTGTTGTAACATTTGTAATAAAAGTTGCGGTTCCTACTTTGGTTAAAACACGTTGTAAACCTTTGGCTTTGTTTCCGTGAATTCGCGTTTCTTGATGGTATTTATTAGTTAAGAAAATACAATTCGGAATGCCAATAATTACAATTAACGAAGGCACTAAAGCGGTTAAAACTGTAATTTCATAACGCAATAATCCCAAAAATCCGAAAGACCACATCACACCAATCATCACCACAAAAAGCGCCATCATAGTGGTACGAAACGAACGGAAAAAGAAATAGAAAATTAACGAAGTTACCAATAAAGTAGCCCCAATGAACAAGCCGATTTCGCTAATAATTGCTTTGGCATTTAAGGTTCTAATGTAAGGCATTCCTGAAACTTTGATATCCGTTTTTGCAGTTTCTTTAAACGATTCAATAGCAGGAATTAGTTTGTTTAAAACAAATTCTTTTCTTTCGGGTTTGTTTACTATGTCTTTTTTAAGATAAATAACGCTTCTAACCACGCCGCTTTTTTTATTAAACAATAAACTTTCGTAAAAAGGCATTTTGTTTAATAAATCTTGTTTTTTAGCATTCAAATAAGCAGCATCAGCTACTTTATTTTGATCTATAAAAGGTTTGGTTTGAAAGGTTTGTAAGGAATCATTTTTAACTAAATCCTGAATTTCATTAAACGATAACACGCCATCAACTTCTTTGTTTTTAGCAATAGAAGCCATCATTTTGTTCCAAGCTTTAAACGTTTCGGGCTTAAATACATCGGAACTTTTTACAGCAAAAATGATAATATTTCCTTCTTCGCCGAATTTCTTTAAAAAATCGGTGTAAGCAATATTGTCTTTATGGTCGTTGGGTAATAAATTGGCTTCGGTTTGTGTAAAACGGATGTATTTCCATTGCGATGCCATAAAAATAGTAAACAAAGCAATGCACAAAAGCACCCAATGTCTATTTCTTAAAAGCGTACGCGCTACAAAATTCCAAAAACTGGTGTTTAACCACTTCGTCATGATATGATTTTAGTGTGCAAAGGTAAGAATTATGATGAATTATATCCCCAAGTTCAGAGTAAAAGATAATTTTATAGCGATATTTTGATCAAACTTTTCCAATTGATACGGACCATATCTGTAATAGGTAGCTAAACCGAAGCCTTTGAAAATGTTTTGCAATTCAAATCCACTTTCAAAAAAACCTTTTTCCATAGTTTTGAATGCAATACCTTGATGATTTTCAGGATGAGAAAATCCTCCAAAAGCGACTTTAGTTCCTAAAATTAATATCGGTTTAATGCTTTTTGAAATTTGAAATTTATTAAAGTAGTGTTTCATCTGAAAAAGTGAATACCTGTCTGAAAAAAATTCATTGAAATACATGGTTTCAAAAGACGTTTTATTAGCAAATGTAATTCGCCTTAAAATGGCTTCTCGGTCTAAATTATTTGGTGCTACACTATATAAATGGGATAGTGGTGCGTTGCCTAAACTAATTCCTCCTTGTAATAAAAAAGTGGTTTTTTGTCCTGATAAGTATTTCTTTTCTTGATAAACTCGGGCATCAATTTTTGTAAATTCAATGTTTTCGCTCAGTACATTTGGTATGGCGTGAGACACCTGCAAAATTATTTTTGGAAATCCTTTTTCCACCTCTAAAATTTCTTGTGGTGCTTGTAAAAATTTACTATTTGGCGACCATTCCAAACTTAAAGTTGCTAAAGTTAAATTGTATATTTTATATGATTTATTTGGTGCAATAAATTCGTAATCAAATAAAGGATTAATTCTGGAACGACTTATTTTAAAAGTAGTTTCAATTTTAGAAATGAATTTCGATTCAAAAGTCAGTTCATACGATTGATGGTTATAAAATGTAGAAAGATTAAAGGGTCTTGGGTCGTATAATTTGAATTTTTTTGAATCAGCTATTAAGGTTAAATCAGCAAATTCAATAATATCATCTGTAAAGGAACCCGAAATCCAACTATCCGAATTTTTTGAAATCCGAAACGCACTTCCAAGTTGACTTTTAAAAATACCGTCTCGTGTGCCATATGCGCCATAACCAAATAGTTTGTAATAAGGTGAAAAGCGATCGTTTGTGGCAATTCCTAAACCCAATCGGAAACCTTCGTAACTGTTATATTTAAAAATATCGCGCGCACGAAAGTCAAACCAACCAAACGGAATTTGGCCATTAATTAGTTTTTTTCCGAAATAAATTTTCTTTTCAATTTTTGTTGCGGTTACTAAACTGTCTAATGTTTGATAGGTGTTTTGTGATCGTTTGTCTAAAGTGTCATTTGAAATCGTACTAAAAAAAGAGGTATTTGTTTTAATAGCACTTTTATCAATCTGAATTTGATATGGCTGTCTATTTTGAAGTTGTGTAAAGTTATAATTACTATAATCTCTGTAAATTTTCACATACAAATCATTAGAATAATCATACTTTTTAGAAGTGTTCGGCAAATTGTCAAACTGAATGGTTTCTCCTAAAAAATCAATATTTTGTTTTCCTTTTCCTTTGGTTACCAATATGTTTTGCGAAACAGGAAACCACGATTTTTCAGTATTAAACGAGCCAAAAATAGTTTCCGCTTTTACATTTATAATGCTATTAATAAAAAAAGTAATTTTAGTAATGGCATTTGTTTTTAAATCAACAATAGCCACACCTTTTAATTTGTTTTTTTTGATGCTTTTTTTTAATTCAAACTGCAATACTATTTCATTACCATTTGGTTTAATTAACGTGTCTGTTATTTCAAATTTATATTTAACTGAGCCATCAGTTGAAAACGGATTTTGAAAAGTAAATTGTAAAATTTTCAATTGTTTTTTACTCAAATCGAAAGGCATAAATTCCTGACCTAATAATTCGTAAACAGGTTGTTTTAAACCCGCCATTTTTAAACCTATAATAGTTTCTTTTTTCTTGCCTTTTTCGATAGAAATTTTTGCTACTTTTTCGGTTTGATAAATATGTTGTTTGGTAATAATTTTTTTGAATTTATAACTTGAAGAATCTATTATAAATTTCGTTTTTCGCTTGTTTTTAAATAACGTATCAATTGAAGCGGAAATAGAATCTGGATTCGCAGAAATAATTGATTTTTCGTAAAACGTATAACTAAAATCAGGCGTTTTTATTTGGTTTTTGCTTTGTAATTGAATAATACTAGTTACTAAATTTTCAGTGGCTTCACGGTGCTTTGAAGTTGTCTTTTGAGCCATTGCCACAAAAGAACTAAAAAAAATAAACCACACGAGTATTCTCATTTACAAGAAATTAAAAGCAAATATACAGATAATAAAAAAGCGTCCAATTACTTGAACGCTTTTATTTATTTTAAAATTTATTTTGCTTCGTTGAAACGTTTTGTTACTTCGTCCCAGTTTATTACTTTGAAAAACGCTTCAATATAATCAGGTCGTCTGTTTTGGTAATTTAAATAATAGGCGTGTTCCCAAACGTCTAATCCTAAAATAGGCGTTCCGCCACAACCAATTCCTGGCATTAAAGGATTATCTTGATTTGGTGAAGAACACACTTCAACTTTTCCGCCTTTTTGCACACAAAGCCAAGCCCATCCAGATCCAAAACGAGTGGCTGCAGCTTTAGCAAATTCTGCTTTAAATGCATCAAACGAACCATAAGCAGTGTCAATTGCAGCTGCTAATTCGCCAGTTGGCAAACCACCACCATTTGGCGACATTACGGTCCAAAATAAATTGTGATTGTAAAAACCACCTCCGTTATTTCTAACCGGCATATTATTCATATCTAAATTGGCCATAATTGCTTCAATAGATTTTCCTTCTAAATCAGTTCCAGCTATAGCAGCATTCAAATTTGTAGTGTAAGCATTGTGATGTTTTGTATGGTGAATTTCCATAGTTCTTGCATCAACATGTGGTTCTAATGCATCATATGCATAAGGTAATTGTGGGAGTTCAAAAGCCATGATTTACTATTTTTTAATGGATTAATTATTTTTTTCAAATTTATAACTTTAACTTTGAAAATAAAAATTTAGATAGTTAATTAAAACACAATATATTAGAAAATAATCTTTTAAATTGTGAAAAATTAAACACATAGGTACATAGGATTTTCCAATAAAATTGCAAACGCTTTGCTCAAAATAGTTCGCATTAGACTGAGTTAAAAAAAATCCGTGTAAATTTGTGTAATCCGTGGCTAAAAAAAATCAAAAATATGGCATTTCAAGTTTATAACGCTTCCGCTGGTTCTGGTAAAACGTATACCTTAACAAAAGAATATTTAAAAATTTTACTGGTAGCTCCTGCTAATGATACCTATAAAAAAATTCTTGCCATTACGTTTACCAATAAAGCGGTCGAGGAAATGAAGAGCCGAATTATTGAAAGTTTAATTGCATTTACTAAAGACGAAGTTACTGAAAAAACAGCCGATTTTATGCGAGAAATTGCTGCTGAAATAAAATTAGATGTTCCTTCGATACAACAAAAATCCAGAAAAATTTTAAAGAATTTAATTCACAACTACGCGGCGTTTGATATTTCTACTATTGATAAATTCACGCATCGTATCATTAGAACATTCACGCACGATTTAAATTTACCTACCAATTTTGATGTTACACTCGATACAGATGAACTTTTAAAAAACGCTATTGATGTCGTGGTTGCCAAAGCAGGAGAGGATGAAGAATTGACTCAAATATTAATCAATTTTGCTAAAAGTAAGACAGATGACGATAAAAGTTGGGACGTAACATTAGATCTTTATGAGGTCTCAAGATTAATTTTAAACGAAGAACATTTTTTTAATTTCGGAAAATTAAGTGATAAATCCGTAGATGATTTTTCTAAAATTGCAGAGAAAATTAAATTAAAAATCGAATCCAATAAATTAAAAATAAAAGAAAATGCGAAATTCATTTTAGATGATTTTGCAGCAAATAATTTAACGGAAGAAGATTTTGACCGAAAAACGTTTTACAATCACGTTGCCAATTTATATAACGAAAAAGCAACTGAATACGATTTTGTAAATGAAAGAGAAATTATAGTTCCTAAAAAATCGAATAATTTAGAAGTAGTTCGTCGTTTAGCACCTACTTGGAAAGAAAAACTGACACTCATTTACAAAGCAAAAAACGAAAACGCATTATTCGATTTGATCATAAAAAATATGATTCCATTGTCGTTAATTAATGTAATTTACAAAGAATATAAGCAATTGCAAGAAGACCAAAATGTCTTATCTATTTCCGATTTTAATGCTATAATTCACAACGAAATTAAAGACCAACCCGCTCCTTTTATTTATGAACGTTTAGGCGATAGATACCGTCATTATTTTATAGATGAGTTTCAGGATACTTCACAATTACAATGGGAAAATTTTATACCATTAATTGATAATGCCTTGGCAAGTGAAGATTTAGATGGCACAAAAGGTTCGTTAATGATTGTTGGCGATCCAAAACAATCCATTTACCGATGGCGAGGCGGAAAAGCAGAACAATTTATTGATTTAAGTACGGATGTAAATCCGTTTTCCAATAAAGAGAAATCAGTAGAAAATTTACCAAAAAATTACAGAAGTTACTCTGAAGTTATTGATTTTAATAATCAATTTTTTCAATTTCTTTCTGAAGAATTTACCAATGAAGCCTATCAAAAATTATATAAAGAAACCGCTGGTCAGGAAACAAATGAAAAAACAGGCGGTTTTGTATCGGTTACTTTTTTAGATGATACCATTGAAATAAATGAAGAAATTGCAGAAGACGAATCGATTACAGAAAAGGACAAACAATATTTATCGAAAACTTTAGAAATTATTCAGCAATCTCTTGCAAATGGATTTGACTATTCAGACATTGTTTTATTAACTCGAAAAACTAAAAACGGAGTGTTATTGGCTAATTTTTTAACCGAAAATAACATTCCAATTATTTCATCGGAAACGTTACTAATTCAAAATGCTTCCGAAGTAAAATTTATTATTAATTTTTTAGAATATTTAGATAGTTCAAATAATCAAGAATCAAAAATAAATTGGTTGTATTTTGTAGCAAATACAAAGGTTGATAAAGATAAAATTCACGATTTTATTATGTCTGCAAAAGATTTATCGGAAGCGGATTTGCAAAAATATTTAGCGTCATTTAATTGTGAAATATCCTTTGAAAATTGCAGAAAAAAATCACTTTATGAGGCAGTTGAAAACATTGTAAATGTGTTTTTAAAAGAAAAAACCACCATTTCGTATGTGCAGTATTTTTTAGATTTAGTTTTAGAACGAAACGTAAAATATCAAACGAGCATTGCAGATTTTTTAGAATATTGGGAAAAATCAGGTTTCAAACAAAGCATTCCCTCGCCAGAAGGAGAAAAAGCCATCCGAATTATGAC
>NZ_JBIKJI010000062.1:0-11023 GCF_044361065.1 Flavobacterium sp. | reverse complement strand
TACAGCACCACGTAATTCGTTGGCAACCTTCCAAAGTTCTTGTTCAAAATTAATATCGGCTTTTACAGTAGTTGTACTCATAGTGGTTATAAAAAAGTATTTGTTTCAAACCTACTAAAAAAAATCCCAATATCCAACACAAAAAACACCTAAAAACCCCATTGTAGTAATAATTCTACAAAAAAACTCCCTACCATAAGGCAGGGAGTTTTACACTATACTTATTTTGAACACTTAATAAAGTATAGTACTAAGATAATTGCCTTTTAAATCACCGTTACGGCACCTAAATACAAACTGGTGGCAAACCGCTTTTCATCGGCAGAAACAAACGTTGCCCACACCTGCACTTCCGCGTCCTCTAAATGACTGGGCATGGCTAATGAAGTGGCTTCATCGGCACGTTCGCCAGCGGCTAAACTGTACACTACCGTTTTGCTTTCTGGGTCATACACCAGAAGTACCAATTGGTCATCGGCACGTGCTTCGCCTTGTTCGCTGTTGTCCGTCCACATCACGTTAATTTCACCTGCAGTCACATCAACAGAGGCTTCTTCAATACCTGTTAAATCGCCTCGGCTAATTAATACCTTTGAATAATCCCATTCAAAATCAGGATCGGTAAACACCAAAGCTTCTTTCATTAAATACGACATGGCTTGGTTGCCACGAGTTTTAAGTCCGGAATTACTACCAAAATAGCGCTTTACCACCGGATTCACACCCGATAAAAACGATTGCACCATAGCAAACTTTTGCCGTTGTAGCAACTGTGTAGCTGTAGCCACACGATTGCTTTTTTTAGGTAAACTACGCATTACCTCTTTGCCGCGCCACGAAGCGCCAACTACTGGACCTACTTTTCCAGAAAATGCACCTAAGATGCCTTTGTTGTATGTTCCCATACTCTAAAAAATTTAAAAATTTATAAAAATAATTTGTGTTGGAGTGCGCACTCAATCAACGGTACAAATATAAAGTAAAAAAGGCGTACAAACGACAAAATATTTTTGTAACTAACTGTTTTACAACACTTTAATCGAAATTGATTTAAAATAAATGGACTTGCCTACCGTTGCCATCCATTGACCGATTTTGACGGGTTATGACGGGTTTTGACAGGTTGTTGGTACGAGATAAAAAAGGGTTTTGTTCGGTATTTGTTCGGAGTTGGTTCGGTAGCGCTTCGGTAAAATGGTACTTTTACCGAACAACTACCGAAGAAAACCCAAATGAAACTAAAAAATTGACAAAAGAATCCAATCCAAATAAAGGGTCTAAAAACAAAAAAAGCGACCCAAATTGGATCGCTTACTTTTAGAAAAGCATTTTATGCTGCAGATGTTTCTTGTGTTAAATTTAAAAAATAACTCTTCGGATACAAATACTTACCCCCTATTTTTTTAAAAGGGATTTGATTTGTCTTTCGATATCTGTACAAGGTACTATCTGAAATTTTTAAAATTCGTAATACTTTGTACGTTTCTATGAACTCAATATTCGTAGTACGATCTTCATTTGCGTAATCTTCTTCTTTTCTTTTTACCATTGGCTTTTAAGGTTAAATTAATAGATTTTTGTTTTCATAATTTGGGCTTGTTTTAGTTGAATACAAATATCGGAAATTTTTTAAAAAAACCATTGATAAAGTTATTCACAACTTTTCATAAAAAAAGGTTGTATTTTCCTCGCGAGTAAATTGCAATATGTTGTTAATCAAATAATTATAAAGAATAGCTGTTTAATTTATTTTATAACAATAGCACCGCATTTTTGCGGTAATACAACATCGAAATCACCGCAAAAAATATGTAGGATTTTGTAATTAGGAAAGTGTTGAAATAAAAAAACCCGAAACTTTCGTTTCGGGTTTTATGTTTTAAGTTAAAAATTGTTTCAGCAATTTTTTCATGGATTTATTTTTTTATAATTTTTTTAATTACTCTCTTATTTGAATCTGATGTTACTTCTAAAAAGTAGGTTCCAGTATTCAATGTATTGACATTTATATTTTCAAAATTCAATGATGAAGAAAACAAAGTTGTTTGAATTACTCTACCTGTTATATCAATAATATTAACTTGTTTGATATGATCTGTTTCATTTTTTAATTCAATTAATACGCTTTCAGAGGCTGGATTTGGTGAAAACATAAAATCAATATTTTCAAATTCGTCAAGCCCTAAAGTCTGAACAAATTGTGTTGTATTAGTATTTGTGATAATTGCCGGATTGAAATCAAAATAAATATTTGCAAAGTTTGGAATAACATCACCAACTAAATAACCTGGTTTAGGTTTTACCTGAAACGTTATATGACCATGTCCTATTGTTTCTGAACTTGATGAAGAGGGCGGTAAATCGATACCGTCAAATTTCCAAGTTAATGTACTTCCAATTCTGTCTAAAGAAAAAGGTGCACTTGCATCAATCATTTTTACGGTAGTTTCATCTAATTTAGGGTCTAAAACATCTACAACTTTTACATTTATTGCATTTGCAGTACCCGTATTTTCAAAGTTAATGGTATAGGTCAAATAATCATTTGATGTAAAGGATGAATGTAGAATTTTACCACCATGTGCTTCGGTTTTATCATTGGGATCATAAGACCCAACAATAGTTTGAATTAAAGTTGCAGAATTGTTTAAAGGAAAAGCGTCTGTTCCTGTAAAAGTAACTTGTGCAGCACTTGTAAGTTGTTGCCCTAAAGCTACTGTTGGAATTGTTGGAACTTGCATTTTTACCCAAAAGTAACGATATTCGTTTGGTAATAAATTGGTGAAATTATAAGAAAAACCGGTAGCATTTGAAACCGTTCCCGTTTGATTAATTCCACTAATTGATACTGCGGATGGCTTTGTAAAAGTAAGAGTTCCTGAGGGAATTGTTTGTGTGCCATTATTTCTGTAGGCAATATAATTATAATATAAAAATCCTGGACGTGGCGGTAAATATCTATATAAATATACAGCAACATCATTGTAAGGAATTGACGTAATTGGAAAATTATAGGTTGTAATCCCTGACCCTGCTGCCACTGTTACAGTGGGATATGCAGCAGTACAAACATAATATGGTGCATATTGACTTAAAACCGTATACGTTAAATTATAGGTTGTTGCGGGGTTAGATTCGTATAAATAGAAACTATTCCAAGAAGATATGTTATGAACAATGCCATTATTGTTGATTTGATAATTATAATTTCCTAATTTAAAATTTTGCTCTCCAGTATCTTGAGTTCCATTTCCGTTAGCATCAATAAAAGCATTAAGTTTTATCCCATTTGAAGTGCTTAATGTAGTGTAAACACAATATTCATTTTGTGTACTACCGCTTTGGGTAAAACATTGAGTATAGATTTGTACTCCATTGTATATCCCCGTAAAATTAGCATAAAAACCAAACCCTCCAGTATTAATATCTTGTTGCGTAATTACATGAGTAGCAGTAACTGTAATTGCACTATTGGAGTTTAAAGAAGTTACAGGGTTCCCTAATAGTGTAATACTATTAATATTTGAAATGATATTTGAAATCGGAGAATTTCCTAAATTAGTATATGTCAATTGGTAATTTATTACATCGCCAACATTTGTAAAACCATCTGCATTTGAATCAAAGTAAGTTCCAATACCACTAAATAAAAGAGGTGTTGTAATTTGAACCGTTATTTCGGCAGAACTACAGTTATTTGGATTTGCAATTTCACAAATTGTATAGGTTAAGCTATAATATCCAACAGCAATATTTTGTGGAATAGTTAGTATTCCTGAAGAATTTAAAGTTATGCCAAGGTTATTTGAACTGAGACTAATGGTTAAATTATTTGCATTTACTGCAAGTCCCTGAAAAGTATCGTTGGTAAGCACTTGATAAGATGTACCTAATCCAGCGGCTACAGTTATGTTGTCTAAATTGGCTCTCAAATTATAATTATCTAAAATAGTTCCAGTCCCAGTAAAAGTAGTATTAAAGGTGTTTCCGGAAGTAACTATTCCACTTACTGTGAAGGTTTCTGTAGCCTCTTGAAGTGTGTCTAAAATAGTTGGCACAGTAAAGTTAGCTGCATTTGTTCCTGCAGGAATTGTTACCAACATGGATGTAGAAGTGAAGTCTGAACCACTTGCAGTTCCGGTTCCGGTTACCATTTGAATAGTTGTAGCAACTGGGCTTGCAGGATTAACAGCAACATTAAACACAGAATTAGTTCCTTCTAAAACAGAAGTATTATTTATTGTAACTTCTGGCAATCCATCATCATCTATTATAGTAATTAATTTGGAAACAGGAGAAGTTGAAATTAATGAAGAAGTTGCAGAGATTGTAAACGTTTCGTTAGGTTCGTCTAAAGTATCGTTATTCGTATTTATAGTAAAACTAGCAAAACGAACTCCAGCATTAATGACTAAATTGTTTGTTATTGAAGTATAATCAGTGGATCCAGCTGTACCATTTGTAGTTGCCAATGCAATAGTTATTGGAGCATTATATGGATTACTCAAGTTAATAGACAAATTTATAATATTCCCTTCCATAACTGAAGTATTTCCACCTACAGTGGCAGTTGGAATGGTATCATTATCTATAATCGTAATGGTCATAGAAAAGGGCGAATTTGAAATAGAGGGTGAAGTAGCGTTAATGGTAAAGGTTTCATTTGATTCCACTAAATTATCATTTGTAGTAGCTACAGATATTGATGTACTTGTACTGCCTGCTAAAATTGTTTTCGTAGTAGAAATTGTAGTAAAATCAGCAGTCCCTGCAGTTCCAATTGTTGATATAAAATTTATTGTAATATCAGAATTGTAAGGATTACTCAAATAAAAGTATATTGTTTGAGTCAATCCTTCAGTTATAGTAGAAGTGTAATTTAGTAATGAAGGAATGGTATCATTATCTGTAATATAAAAACTAACAGCGGAGGAAACATTCGAAGTATTACCAGAAGTAACTGTTGCATTTAAAGAGAACGTTTCATTTGTTTCAGGTATTGCATCATTTGTAGTTGCAATTGAAAAAGAGTAAGTGGTTTGACCTGCAGGAATTGTAATTGTAGAAGTTGTAGCAGCATAATCAGAAACGGTTGCTGTTCCATCGGTTGTTACTAAGTTTATTACCGTGTTTGCATTATTTGCTGCAGACAATGTAAATGTTAAATTTGCAGTGTTTCCTTCAATTACATTTACATAACTGGGTGTGATTGTTAAATTTGGGTTTTGAGCATAAACCGTGCTTAAAAAAAACCCAAAAAACAAAAGAAAAAATGTTTTTTTAAATAAATTCCCCATAATAATTTGTTTTTATCAATTGTACTATTAGAATTGATTATTAAATAATTATAACAAATATATATTAAAAATCATTACAAAAAAACTTAATCATTAGGATCCAATTTCAAAAGCAAGTTATCTGTTACTATTATTTAAGAAATAAAAAATGTAAGTTGTAGTAAAAAGACATCAAAATGAAATAAAA
The DNA here is from genome assembly GCF_044361065.1 of Flavobacterium sp. Classification (GTDB taxonomy): domain Bacteria; phylum Bacteroidota; class Bacteroidia; order Flavobacteriales; family Flavobacteriaceae; genus Flavobacterium. Next base: position 5,539 of record NZ_JBIKJI010000062.1, on the reverse strand, counting down.
AAACCCAAAACTTTCGTTTCGGGTTTTCTGTTGCGGAGAAAGAGGGATTCGAACCCCCGGACCTGTTACAGTCAACAGTTTTCAAGACTGCCGCATTCGACCGCTCTGCCATTTCTCCAATAAGACGTGCACTACTTTCGTATTGCGAGTGCAAATATAAAAGGTTTTTTCTATTAAAAAAACAATTGCATTACTTTTTTTAGAAGTTTTTATTAAATAGCTGATAGTCAATATTTACTAGCTGCGTTTTTATTTAATAATTCAAATATTCGGTTATTTCTAAGCCGTAACCTATCATTCCCACACGTTTGTTTTGGTAAGAGTTGGTTAATAACTTAATCTTAGTGATGTCCAAATCATGTAAAATTTGCGCACCAATACCAAAGTCTTTTGTATCTACAGCAATTCGTGGTGTCGTAAAATCACCTGCAGCTTGCAAGCGTTTCAACTCGGCCAAACGATCCAATAATTCCACCGATTGCATTTCCTGATTGATAAACAAAATCGCACACTTCTCATACGATTCAAATTTCTTAAAGATATCTTCTAACTTCTTATTTAAGGTATCGGTTAAACTACCCAATATATCATTCGTGACTTGCGTAGAGTTAATACGGGTTAAAATGGCCTCACCCATACTCCAACTTCCTTTGGTTAAAGCAATATGTACTTGTTTGTTCGTAACTTGCAAATATGCACGCAAACGATAGGTACCAAAACGGGTTTGTATTTCAAAGTCTTCTTTTTTCTTAATCAAACTGTCGTGTTGCATTCTGTAAGCCACCAAGTCTTCAATAGAAACCAATTTCAAATCGAATTTCTTAGCCACTTCTACCAATTCTGGTAAACGTGCCATCGTACCATCATCATTCATAATCTCACAAATCACACCAGCTGAGGAATACCCAGCCAAACGGGCAAAATCAATGGCTGCTTCTGTATGCCCTGTTCTTCGTAACACCCCGCCTTGACGGGCAATTAAAGGAAAAATATGTCCTGGTCGTCCCAATTCATACGGTTTGGTATCTGGATGCACTAAGGCTTCAATAGTTTTAGCACGGTCGGCAGCAGAAATACCGGTGGTAACCCCATTCCCTTTTAAATCTACAGAAACTGTAAATGCCGTTTCCATGTTGTCCGTATTGTTCGTAACCATGGTATGCAATTCCAATTCCTTACATCTCGATTCGGTTAACGGAACGCAAATAAGCCCTTTTCCGTGCGTAGCCATAAAGTTGATCATTTCAGGCGTAACTTTATCAGCAGCAGCTAAAAAATCGCCCTCATTTTCTCTGTCTTCATCATCTACCACAATAATCATTTTACCCTGACGGATATCTTCAATGGCTTCTTCTATGGTATTCAGTTGTATCTTATGACTCATTAGTTGTAATGTTTTCGCCAGGTAGCGAATTAGTATTTTGTTTTGTAAACATTTTTTTAATAGGTACAAGTAGCCAATCTAAGTCGATGGTTAATCCCATATCTTTAGTGGCTCGGTACGTAAATAATATAGCAAATGGTGTAAGTATCAAGGCACCTGCAGCAACTCCAATAAACGGAGGAATGGCGTCTTGTCCGGCTAATTTTTTACCAAAGGTATTGGCGAAATTAAATGTAATAAAAATTGCTACCGCAAATACGATAGGCAATCCAAGCCCCCCTTTTCTAATGATAGCACCCAAAGGAGCACCAATAAAAAACATCAACAAACACGAATAGGCAATTAAAATTTTATCGTAATACCCAACCCAGTGGTCGTTAATATTGTTTTGTTTAAATTCCAAATCGGTTTTATATCCGTCCAAAGTAAAAATAGTATTGTTAACATTGTTTTTCGCTACATCTAACACCATCGCTTTTTTATCTGTAGGAAACAAATCAATTAAATCATCAGATATTTTAATCTTTTTAGGTACCACTACAGAAGATCCCACAGGGAAATTATACACCATAGAAAGACTTTCTGTATTTTTATCTAAGTTATCACTATACGAGGCAACATCTTTGTTAAAAGTAGTTTGCAGCGAATCAATCGTATATTTCAATTCGCTCATATTAAGCATGTTGTAAGTGTTTACCAAATCATTACCTTCATTAGCATTTGTATTTAGTTTGGCTAAATCAATAGTAACCGTATATTTCTTAAAACTACTTTTAGCAAAAGGCAACTTGTCGCGTTCTTCAAACTTTTTGGGCTGAATGTCCTCGTAGTAATTGCCGTCTAACAAATCCAATTGCAATAAATTGGTCGATTCATCACTTTTCAATACGCCTTTTTTGGCTTTAATAACGGTAGTAACCGTACCAAACTCCCCTTTCTTCATATGCATCGTAACACCCTCTAAAAACGAGCCGTTTTCCCCTGATTTCTTTTCTACATAAATAGAGGTAGTCGTACCAATTTTACTAAATTGTCCTTCACCAATAGCCATAGCTGGTTTGGTTTGCACGATGGTTTTTCTTAAATTAATAAAACGAAATTGGGCTTCAGGAATAATACTATTAGCAAATAAAAAAGCAATACCACTAAACAATACGGTACAAACAATTAAATACCGCATGGCCCTACCCAAAGAAATACCTCCAGATTTCATAGCTGCAAACTCATAGTTTTCCGCAAAGCTACCAAAGGTCATAATAGAAGCCAATAAAATAGACAACGGCAATACCAAAGGCACCATAATAGGCGAATAGAAAAAGATGAATTTTAAGATGGTCATAAAATCCAAATCCTTACCCGCTAATTCGGCAATAAACAACCAAATACTTTGTAAAATGAAAATAAAAAAAAGGATTACGAATACTGTAGCAAACGTAATCAGGAATGATTTTAATAAATATTTATCAATTATTTTCATGGAGTAGTTATACGTAAATGCTACAGATTAGTCCGCTTTATTAATATAATAATTTGGATATTTCGCTTTTACAAAGGTAAACTGATTTTTTGCTAACGTTTGGTTAAATTTAAACGAAGAAACTGTTAAAGTAGTTCGGGTTCCGTTTTTACCTATTTCTATTAAGTTATAAATGTGATTGGTTTTGGTGTCAATACCAATTAAGATTTCTTTACGCTTATCCGTAGCACTTGAAGGTGTTAGCTTTACATACTGAATGGTTTTCCCAGCCATAGGTTGTTTGATGTCCATAGCGAATTTAAATCCTTTTTTAAAGAAGGTAAAAATCTTGTTAGGTGACATAGTGTTAGGATCACTCTCATCATTATTAGAAACCGTAATCTCTTCATCTTCTGGAACAATTGTGTATATTTTCTTTCCATCAAATAGTTTAGTAACACCCATAAAAGACAAATGATACTTGTTCCCTTGTAACATTACTTTACCCGTACTTTCCTGATTAATTTTCTCTGCTGAGTTATTTATAGCATACTTAAAGTCAATCACCATATTTTTGTACGATTTGGCTTTGCTAACTACTTTATCTAATAACGCTTTACCCGCATTTTTCTCTTTCGGTGGATTATTTTCTACAGTTGTAAATGCCACTAAAAATAGGGCTATAACAGATAGTGTAACTAATTTTTTCATTATAATGTATTCAATCTATTGTTCGTTCTTAAAAAATATTTCTAACGAATTCATATCCGTTATTAAAACTTGTCTGGCTTTACTACCTTCAAAAGGACCTACAATTCCGGCCGCTTCTAATTGGTCAATAATACGTCCGGCGCGGTTATACCCAAGCTTTAATTTTCTTTGTATTAAAGAAGCCGAACCTTGTTGTGCCGAAACAACAACCTCAGCCGCATCTCTAAATAATGAATCACGTTCTGATATATCCATATCAAGTTTTATGCCACTATCTTCTCCCACATAATCTGGAAGCAAATACGCATCGGCATACGCTTTTTGCGAACCAATAAAATCACAAATACGTTCTACTTCTGGAGTATCTACAAAGGCACATTGCACACGAATTAAATCGTTTCCGTTAGAAAACAACAAATCCCCTCTACCAATTAATTGGTCGGCACCTCCTGAATCTAAAATGGTTCTTGAGTCAATTTTAGACGTTACTCTAAAGGCAATTCGTGCTGGGAAGTTGGCTTTAATCATACCCGTAATTACATTCACAGACGGACGCTGCGTAGCAATAATCAAATGAATTCCAATAGCACGAGCCAACTGAGCCAAACGCGCAATAGGCATTTCTACCTCTTTACCCGCCGTCATAATTAAATCGGCAAACTCATCTACAACTAAAACGATATACGGTAAAAAACGGTGTCCGTTTTCAGGGTTTAATTTTCGTTGTTTGAACTTTTCATTGTACTCTTTAATGTTACGCACCATCGCATCTTTAAGCAAAGAATAACGATTGTCCATTTCCAAACACAACGAGTTTAACGTATTGATAACTTTCGCATTATCGGTAATAATCGCCTCATCTGTATCAGGTAATTTAGCCAAATAATGACGTTCTATTTTATTAAAAAGGGTCAATTCTACTTTCTTCGGATCTACCAAAACAAACTTCACTTCTGCTGGATGTTTTTTGTATAATAACGAAGTCAATACCGCATTTAATCCTACCGATTTACCTTGTCCAGTAGCTCCTGCCATCAATAAGTGAGGCATTTTAGCTAAATCTACAACCAAGGTTTCATTAGAAATGGTTTTTCCTAAAGCAATTGGTAATTCCATTTCCGCTTGTTGGAATTTAGGCGAAGCAATAGCACTTCTCATTGAAACCATCGACGGATTGGCATTTGGTACTTCAATACCAATAGTTCCTTTACCAGGTATTGGCGCAATGATACGAATACCTAATGCCGATAATGACAAGGCAATATCATCTTCCAAACTCTTAATTTTAGAAATACGAATACCCGCTTCTGGTACAATTTCGTATAAAGTAACCGTAGGTCCTACCGTCGCTTTAATCTGAGCGATTTCTATTTTGTAGTTCTTTAAAGTATCTACAATTTTATTTTTATTTTCCTCTAATTCCGCTTGATTAATTGTAATCCCTACTCCCGAATAATCTTTCAACAATTCAATAGAAGGCATCTGAAAATTAGACAATTCTAATGTCGGATCAAATTCCCCGAAATCCTGCACCAAACGTTGGGCAATACTTTCTTCAACAATATCTTCTTCTTCTGGTTTTTCGATAATAAAAGACGAATCTTCCGTTTCAATAATTTCCGGTTGTTTCGGTGTTTCTTGTGGTGTTGTGTCTAATTTAATTTCAGACGCATTTTGTATGGTAGGCTTTAACGCCGTTTTATCTAATTCAAAAGCAGATGGCGCATCACGGTCAATCACTTGCATGTTTGTCCATTCGTCATCTGTATCTTCAATTATAGGATTTTTTTTTAATGGTGGTACTACTATAGGGGCTTCCTCTTCAGTATCTGAAAGCACAGGTGATATAGTGTCAGAAGTAGCTTCCTCTTCATTTTCATCAGCTACAGCTACAGGTGCGGCTTTGGCATCAAGAAAATCTTTTAATTTATCTGGAGAAACTTTAATTCTAAATATTAAAAAAACCACCACACTGAAAATTAAAACCA
>NZ_JBIKJI010000216.1:0-2849 GCF_044361065.1 Flavobacterium sp. | reverse complement strand
GAAGTATCGACCTCATCGACTTCAATTGGTACAATTTTTTCTAACATTCTAACACGAGATTGTACCGCATCTGTTTTAGAAAATGTACCACGAAAACGATCTATAAATGCTTGATTATCTGCGATGAATTTTTGTTGTTCGTCAAATGCTTTTTGTTGGTGAATTCTTCTGTCTTTTCTTAATTCTAAATATTCAGAATATACAGCTTTATAATCGTAAATTCGACCCATCGTAACTTCAATAGTACGATTTGTAATATTATCTACGAACGTTTTATCGTGCGATATTACCATTACTGCTTTTGCAGAATTAATTAAAAAATCTTCCAACCATTGAATACTTTCAATATCCATATGATTAGTTGGCTCATCTAACAAAATTAAATCTGGTTTTTTTAATAAAATTTTAGCCAATTCAATACGCATTCTCCATCCACCTGAAAATTCTTTCGTCAATCGAGTAAAATCTTCTCTTTCAAAACCTAAACCTTTTAATACTTTCTCTACCTCTGCCTCATAATTTACTTCTTCAATGGCATAAAATTTTTCAGAAAGTTCAGAAACGCGTTCAATTAATTTCATATACGCATCACTTTCATAATCCGTTCTAACTGTTAATTGCTCATTAATTTCGTCAATTTCTTTTTTCATATTAAGCACCTCAGCAAAAGCTTTAGAAGCTTCTTCCATAACAGTACAATTGTCTGAAGTTAATAAATGCTGAGGCAAATAAGCAATTACCGCATCACTTGGAGCAGATATACTACCACGTGTGGCTTTGCTTTCGCCTGCAACAATTTTTAATAAGGTGGATTTTCCAGCGCCATTTTTACCCATAAGGGCAATTTTATCATTTTCATTAATGGCAAAAGTTACTTCGCTAAAAAGAGTGGTTCCGCCAAATTCAACGGCGATATCATTAACTGTAATCATTTTATTTTAAGGTAAAAGGTTCTGGGTAATGGGTTAAAGTATTTATAAATTATATAAAACTATACACTATTTACTAATCACTAAAATTACATATTCATTTTAAAATCTTCAATTGCGTCTCTCACTTTCATAAAATCATCTTCTTCAATAAACAATTCAATTATTTTATTTGTTCCGGAATTTTGTTTGTTTTCTCGTTGTGTTACAAATACATTACCCGATTCTATTACTGTTTGTAATTTTTGTGCAATTGTTTCTTTTCCAGAAAAAATTTTAATAAGTCCCATATTTATATGTTTGGATTTTTGAGGTGCAAATATAGTCTATTTGAATAATTTTAGCCAAAATTGAAAGATTAATAAATTATTGCATTACATTTTATGATTAATAATTGGTAAAACCCGATTTAGATAGGTTGAACTTCAATAAAAGAAGTTATATTTACAAAACGAATAATGCGAAGTAATTAGAAAATTCAAAAAATTATGGCGAAAAGTCAAGACGCAAAAAAAGGTCAAAAAAAAGAACCTTTAAAAACCGCTAAGGAAAAAAAAGAAGAAAAACGCGATAAAAAAAACAATCCAAAAAGAGATTAAAGAAACAAGTCCTGAATTAGTAATAATTGAGGATTTTTTTATTCGTAACTTTTAGTACTTTTACAAAAAAATTGAATGAGCTATTCTGAACAAATAAATTTTATATACGAACACCTAAAAACCAGTTTATCTAATGGGACTTTCGCAAAGTTAACCTTAGGAAAAACGATTGGTAAAACCGAATTAACAAATATTTATTTCCGTACGATTGTAGAAAATGATGCTTTAAAATTAAATGTTACGTTCAGATATTTATCAGAAGAAATTATAGAAATAAAACCAATTGAAGATGTAGTGATGCTTTTAAATCAATACCTAAACAATCCGTTTTTAACTGTAATTTTATTTACAACTGAAAAAGATATTCTAATAAAATTAAACAAAAAACGAATTGCCACCATTACTGAAATGGACAACACGTTTAAAAACGCAGATCCAGTTTTATTGGAATACTTGAAAAAATAAACCCGTATTTTTTACAACTCGTCAGGGAAAATTTTTCCAGGATTTAATATATTATTTGGGTCAAAAACGGCTTTTATTCTTTCCATAAGTTCTAAATGACCTTTGTTAAAAGCAATATCCATATAGTTTTTTTGTACCAATCCGATACCGTGTTCTCCAGACAAAGTGCCTTTTAGCGAGACTGTTAACTCAAAAATTTCTCTTATTCCTTTTGGAACTTCATTTTTCCAATTGTTATCAGACATAGTGCCTTTGATAATATTCACGTGTAAATTTCCATCACCTGCGTGTCCGTAACATACCGATTGAAATCCGTATTTTGAACCAATTTCTTTAATTCCTTTTAATAATTTCGGGAGTTCATATCTTGGTACAACCGTATCTTCTTCTTTATAAATAGAATTTGCCTTTACAGCTTCAGCTACGCCTCTACGCATTTTCCAAAGGGCGTTTTTCTGATCTTCTGTATCCGCAAATAATACTTCATCGATTTCAAATTGTTCTACCACTTCCAATATTTTTTCTGCTTCTTGCATTAAAATTTCAGGGTAATTTCCATCTACTTCAATTAATAAATGAGCTTGATGTTCTGGTTTTACATCTACAGAAATGCCATCCAAATGGGTAACCGACCAATCTATGGCATCACGCTCCATAAATTCTAATGCACTCGGTACTATTCCGGCTCTGAATATCGCAGAAACCGCTTCACAAGCTTGTTCAGCCTTATAAAATGGAACCAAAAGCAATACATTATGTGTATTTTTAGGAATTAGTTTTAAAACAATTTTGGTTACAATTCCTAAAGTACCTTCGCTTCCCACCATCAATTGAGTAAGGTTATAACCTGTTGAAT
>NZ_JBIKJI010000215.1:0-2866 GCF_044361065.1 Flavobacterium sp. | reverse complement strand
ATCTGCCATATGAAATACTCCAATAGGTTTTACTTCGATAACACATCCTGGAAATGTTGGCTTGGTTACTAAAACTAATACATCCAGAGGATCACCGTCTAATGCTAATGTTTCAGGGATAAATCCGTAATCTGCTGGATACATCATTGAAGAAAATAGCATTCTATCAAAACGCATTCTTTTTAAATCAAAATCATATTCATATTTGTTTCGACTTCCTCTTGGAATTTCCACCAAAACATCAAATGTTGTTACTTTATCTGCTGTCATTTTTGTATTTATTTATCGACTGCAAAGGTAGAAAAAAGTTAGAGCTTAGGGTTTAGCACGTATTCGATTTCTTAAATTATAGATTTTATAATAGTAAAAATACATTTACCATAAAAAAACATTAAAAAAATTATGAAAAATTAATTTTTTTAAAATAACAAGAATGATAATCTCTTAAAAATAAAATCCAAAACCTACTCGAATTGTGAATTTTCGAGCTTCAGGAATATCAAAATAACTTCCACGCCAAGAGGCATCCACTCGCATCACTTTAAAAATATTACCTATTCCGGCAGAATATTCGTAATACCCATCTACTGGTGCTTGATAAATTTGTCCAGAGGCATTAAGTGCTCTGTTTTCATTTGAAACGGAACCATAAACGGCTTTTACACCTATGATTTCTCGCCAATTTAGTTTTCTAAGTAAAGGCACTCTTGAAAATAATTTTCCATTAAAATTATGTTCCAAATGAAGCGAGGTATATTGGTCGGCAACAAAATCGTAATAGTTTAATAAATTATAGGTATTGTCGATAATAAAAAACGATTGATTACCAGGTATTATTCCCATTAAAGATAAAGGAACTGTTCCGAAAGTTTTTCCTACTTCTAAAGTCGTGAATAATCGTCCAAATCCACCAATTAATAATGGTTGTCGATAAAAAAGCTGTAATTTTGAATAGTTGAAATCGCTATTTAAAACCCCTTTTAATCCTTGAGAATAACTTACAAAAATTCTTGGATAATTTAAATCTACTTCCATTCGATCCACGCCATAGCCAATCATTTTTCTATTTGGCGTATAGTTGATTAAGAAATTGACTTCAGATTGAGTTATTTTGTTAGCTGTTTTACTAAAAGTGTCATCTGTAAAATAGTCCAACTTAAATTCTGGAGAGGCAGATGATAAGGTTCTGTATGAAAAACTACTTTCGAAAACCAGATTTTTAACGGGTTCTATTTCGAAACCTAAATTGGTTAAATTTACATTCGTTAATTTATTGTTTATGCCACTTGAGAAAAAGGAAGAAGAAGCAAAACTTCTACCCAATACATCATTAGAAGTGGTTAAGCTTACGCCAATTTGCTCAACATCTCTTCGGTTTCCAAAAGAGGCGATAAAGCGATTTTTCTTATCCAGCATTACTCGAGCATTGATTCCGTATTTTATTTTTTGGTCTTTAAAACCATAAGCAGTGTATCCCTGAATACGCCAAGGGTCATTAGGGCCAAAGTACGTTCTTCCTCCTAATCTAATACGTTGCCCTTCAACGTCATTGTATCCGAAAGTGGAGAAAATAGGTCCGATGTCAAATTTTCCAACTTGAATGTAGCCACTTCCTAAAATAGATACTAAATTGTAAAACCTTTTAATTTTTGGAACTGTTTTTAGGGTATCGAGCATTTCATAAATTCCTTTTTCATTAGAATTTAGACTTTCAAAACGATTTTCTTCCCAATATTCATCTGTTTTGGTAAACGCTTCTTTATTAAAAGTATTGACTTCTTCCCGGTAAAATTTATCGTCTTTTTCGTTATTGAATTGATGATTTTTGAACATAGTTGTTCGTTTTCCGTACATACCATTTGAACCTTCTTTTTTAGTTAACGCAAAATCCGTCATCATATGATCTCGTTTCAATAAAAAAACCGAATCGTTTAGTACATCAAATTCTTGCTCAATATAAATATCTCGCACCCAGTTGATATTGGCGCTTTTACTGGCTTCCATATTGATACTCTTAATGGCATAAGTAGAATCGTTTACCCAAAAATCGCCTTTAAAAGTCAATTCATTTTTTCTTCTCGGGTAGTATACAATATTATAACACCATTTTTTATCAATAAATGTACTGTCTGCTAAAACGTAATTATATACTTGAATTCCAGTTCTTGATAAAGGACTTACAAAATCTTTATCGAAAAATTTAAGGTAGTTGTTATAAATATCATAATCGGCATATAAATCTTTTAAAAAGGCATTTACACCATCATTATTTGCATTTCCAAATCCAGAATATTTATTGGCTTCTAAAACGTCTTTTGTTTTGTTTTTTACATTGTCGCCATATACTTTGCTTTTGGTTTCGTTAATGAAAATAGGCAAGAAATTTTTACCAGTAATGGCTGAAGTATCCACGTGTTGAAAAATAAATTCTACATTTTTGAAGATTTTATTTTTCATAAATGTGCTGTCTATAGAATTGATATCAAATTCAATTTTTTCATACTTATCGTATTCATATTGATTAAATTGACGCAATCCATTTTTCTTTTTTCTTTCCCAAATTTTTCTAAGAATATCTATAGCAGGATTGTTTTTCTTAGAAGTTTTTCCGCCATACACTTTTACTTCTGCAATTTCGTTTGCGTTTTCTAAAACAATTTTTAAATCGTAATTATGTTCGCCAGAAAGCGATATTTCTTTGTCTTTATACCCAACAAAGGAAATCACTAATGTAGGATATGTTTTTTTTGATTCTAAGTAAAATTTTCCGTTTTCGTCGGCAATTACACCTTCTGCGGAATTTTTAAAAGCTACCGTTGCATAAGAAACAGGTTGTTTGGCGTCATCTAATATAATTCCACTTACT
>NZ_JBIKJI010000064.1:0-10769 GCF_044361065.1 Flavobacterium sp. | reverse complement strand
TAATTCGGCTTTAAATTCAGGAAGTAACGTGGCATGATGTTTGGCATCAAAATAGCGTAAAGCGTTTTTTAAAGCTAATTTTTTTTCTTCTTCTGAAAGAATTTCTTTTCGCTTTGGCGCATGATTTATTGCTACCTCATACGGTTTTTGTTGTGGTAAAATATCTGGAATTCCTTGTTGTATTTGCTCTTTAAAGGTCATTTTTTTAAATTTTGTATTTTTAGATTTTGGATATTCAGAAATTTATGTTTGAAAATCGGTTGTCTAAAACTATTTTTTATTTCTTCCTGTTTTTTTGTCGAAACCATATGGGCAATGTCTACAGCCACTTTTACAGCAATATCCTCGCTTTAAATGATGTTTTTCTGTAAAACATTTATATCCTTCAGGAGTAAAATAAAAATCTTCTCCTTCTATTAAATTTTTTGGATTTATTTCATTGTTCATATTCGCAAATTTAGGAACTTTGCAGCAAATGATTGTATTAGTTTTTTAAATATTTAACTAATGAAACAATTATTTCTTTTTTATGAAATCAGAAAACCAGAAAATACCTATTCATTTTCCTAACGGAATTGAACTTTTTATCAAAAGAGAAGATCTATTGCATCCTGTAATTTCTGGAAATAAATTCAGAAAATTAAAATATAATTTAGCCGAAGCAAAACGATTAGGATATAAAAAATTGCTCACTTTTGGCGGGGCATTTTCTAATCATATTGTAGCTGTTGCAGGTGCTGGAAAAGAGTTTGGTTTTGAAACTATTGGAATAATTAGAGGCGAAGAATTAGAAGAAAAGATAAATGAAAACCCAAGTTTAGCAGTTGCTGAACAATTTGGAATGAAATTTGTTTTTGTTTCAAGAGATGCTTACAGGCTAAAAGAATCGCCCGAATTTTTAGAAGAATTGCAGTCTCAATTTGGTGATTTTTATTTATTACCCGAAGGCGGCACAAATGAATTAGCGATAAAAGGATGTGAAGAAATTTTATCTGAACTTGAATCGGAATTTTCTTATGTCTGTACTTCTGTAGGAACTGGCGGTACTGTTTCAGGAATTATTAATGGTTCTTCTTCTCATCAAAATATTATTGGATTTTCTTCCTTAAAAGGTGATTTTTTACAAAAGGATATTGTTAAATTTGCAAATCAAAATAATTGGACCATAAATTGTGAGTATCATTTTGGAGGTTATGGAAAAGTTACAAGCGAGTTAATTGAATTTATAAATTCCTTTTACATTCAATATGAAATTCCATTGGATCCAATTTATACCGGAAAAATGATGTTTGGTATTTTAGATTTGATACAAAATGATTTTTTTCCACCAAATTCAAAAATTTTAGCCATTCATACCGGTGGTTTACAAGGTATTGCAGGTATGAATTTAAAATTAGAAAAATCTGGAAAAACAAAGATAATAATATGATAAATAAAATTTTAATACTATTTTTTGCGCTGCTTTTAACAAGTTGTGGAGGTTCTAAAATCACTACTACTAAAGGAAAAAAGTATTCTAAAAGTTATCCTGTAGCTAAAAAGTCAACTGAAAAACCAACACCAGTAGCAAAATCTCCAACGAAGGAAAATCCTTCTGGTAGCGAAATATTAGTAGCAACATCTAAAGTAAAAGCTACAACAGAAGATGTAAAAAAATACATTGAAGATTTTAAAGAAACGGCAAAAAATAACATGAAGGCTCATGGTATTCCTGCAAGTATTACTATGGCGCAGGGTATTTTAGAGTCGGGTGCTGGATTTGGATCTTTAGCTAAAGAAGCGAACAATCATTTTGGTATAAAATGCCATACAGGATGGACAGGTGAGTCTGTAAAATACGATGATGATGCCGAACAAGAGTGTTTTAGAAAATATAAAGACCCCACCGAATCGTATAAAGATCATTCTGCTTTTTTATCTTCAAGAAAACGATATGAAAGTTTGTTTAAATTAGATAAAGGTGATTACGAATCGTGGGCAAATGGTTTAAAACAAGCGGGTTACGCAACAGATACGTTATATCCTTCAAAATTAATTGGTATTATTGAACGTTATGAATTATATAAAATTGACAATGAAGTTTTAGGAAGAAATTTTATTCCAAAACCAAGAGTTGTAACCCAAGTACAAGTTATTGGAGAGCATATCGTTGAAAAAGGGGATACATTATACTCGTTATCAAAAAAATACAATATATCTGTTGAGGAATTAAAAAGTTTAAATACTATTTTGGAATCCGGAATTTCAATTGGTCAAAAATTAAAAGTAAAAAAATAATGTTATATCAAAGAAGTAGTCAGTTATTTGTTGAAGCAAATGAAGTAATACCTGGTGGTGTTAACTCTCCTGTTCGAGCATTTAAAGGTGTTGGAGGTTTTCCAATTTTTATTAAGGAAGCTAAAGGAGCCTATTTATATGATGAAGACGGGAATAAATACATAGACTATATTAATTCTTGGGGCCCTATGATTTTAGGTCACGCTCACGAACCAGTAGTACAAGCTATTATTGAAAAGGCAAAAAAAGGTACTTCTTTTGGAACCCCAACTGAATTAGAAACTAAAATAGCTCAATTAGCCATTTCAATGGTGCCAAATATTGATAAAATTCGATTTGTTAACTCGGGTACAGAAGCTTGTATGAGTGCAATCCGTTTAGCACGAGGCTATACCAAACGAGATAAAATTATTAAATTTTCAGGATGTTATCATGGTCATTCCGATTCGTTTTTAATTGCTGCTGGAAGTGGATTAAGTACGTTTGGAGTGCCAAATAGTCCTGGAGTAACTGAAGGCACGGCTAAAGACACCTTGTTAGCTAAATATAATGATATAGAAAATGTTAAAGCGCTTTTTGAAGCCAATAAAAATGAAATTGCAGCAATTATAGTAGAACCTGTTGCAGGAAATATGGGGTGTATTCCTCCAAAAGAAGGTTTTTTATCAGGTTTAAAGCAACTTTGTGAAGAAAACGGAGCTTTGTTGGTTTTTGATGAAGTGATGACTGGATTTCGTCTTGCAAAAGGTGGTGTACAAGAATTGTATCAAGTTTCGGCTGATATAGTTTGTTTTGGAAAAGTAATTGGTGGTGGTTTGCCAGTAGGTGCTTTTGCAGCACGAAATGAAATTATGAATTTGTTATCGCCATTAGGTCCTGTATATCAAGCAGGAACGTTATCTGGAAACCCATTGGCTATGGCGGCAGGATATCAAATGCTTTTGGAATTAAATTCAGATAAAGAAATTTTCGCTAGATTAGAAGAAAAAACAGCTTATTTAGAGAACGGAATTCACAAAGTTTTGTCGGAAAATAATATTGAGTTTACTATAAATAGAGTAGGGTCGATGATTTCAGTACATTTTGATAAAAATAAAGTGTATGATTTTGAAACTGCAAAAAATGGAGACAACGAAAGATTTAAAAATTTCTTTCACGAATTATTAAAACGTGGCATTTATATTGCTCCCTCAGCATATGAAACCTGGTTTATTACTGATGCTTTAAGTTATGAAGATTTAGATTTTACGATTCAGTCAATTCAAGAAGTAGCAAAAATATTATAAAAAAAAGCCCGTTTAGTTAACTAAACGGGCTTTTTAAAAAATAATTTATTTTTAGTTTGTTAATTTTTTCAACAAACCTTTTTTATTTTCAATACTTTTCATTTGGGTTTCAGTAAAAGTAGCTCTTAATTTTGCTTCAATTATATTCGCTAATTCAATTTTTCCATCAGCAGAAAGGTTTTCGTTTAATCTTGAAAATTTGTATTCAAATAATCCTGTTAAGGCTAAGCTTAAGTTTTCATCTATAGTTACCACTTCCAAAAGTGCTACTAAGTTTTTTTTAGCTTCAACTTTCTCGTCTACTTTTTTAAATGTTTCTTGAGCATTAGCATTTACTGTAAAAGCTAAAAACAAAACAAGAGCGCCTAATAAATTTTTCATTGTTAAATTTTTTAATAGTTTTATCAAAAATAAAAAATATTTTCAATACCAAAGCTTTTTTTACAAATAATTATCTTTTTTTTTATTTTTTTAAGTAAGTATAAGAATTTACTCTTCTGCTTTTTTTTCTGCATTTTAATTAAAATACGCCTTCAATTTTTATCTCTATTTCGAATATTTTGTATCTTTGTATTGTGAAAAAAATAGCTATTTTAATTACATTTTTATTTCTGGTAAAACCTGTTTTACCAGTTTTGAGCTATTTTGTTAACTATGAGTATATTGCAAATGAGCTTTGTGAAAACCAAGACAAGCCAGAAATGGAATGTAATGGTAAATGTCATTTAAAAAAGGAATTGGCAAAAGCTTCCTCAGAAGAAAATTCGAATTCAAAAGATAAAAAATCAGTAAATAAACAAGAAATAGAAGTGCTTTTTTATCAAAATACTATTTATTTTGAAATCAAAAAAAGTGTTTACAAAGTAGCTGCTATTTCTACTCATTATTTTAATAACTATTTTCATTTAAATAGTTCTCAGATTTTTCATCCACCCACTAAATTAGTTTAAATACAAAAGATTTTCCGTTTTTTCTAATCGGAAACGACACTTATGTCCAAAAAATAATGTTTGAAACTATTCAAGCATCAATTATCTATAATTTAAACTAAAATAAATGAAATTTCAATTAAAAAATAGTATAGCAATTTTAGCTATAGCTTTCGTATTCAATTCTTGTAATAATGATGATGCACCTGCAGCAGCAATAGACGAAAAAGGTAATTTAAAAGTAGAGTTTGACAATAAATATGGTAGTGCAGATTTAGCATTTGCTACTAACTATACAAACTCTAATGGAGAAGTTATTAAAGTTAGCAAAGCAAAATACATTGTAAGCAATATAGTTTTAACAAAAACTGATAATTCAACTTATACAATTCCAAAATCTGAAAGTTATTTTATTGTTGATGAAGCGACAGCTACTAGTAGAATATTAAATTTACCAAATATTCCAGCAGGTGATTATAAAAGTATCAAATTTGGAATAGGAGTTGATCAAACGCAATGGGCACTTGGTGCAACAGGTCAAGGTAATTTTCTTACTCAAGCACAAACTGCAGGTATGATGTGGAGTTGGAGTGCTGGTTATAAATTTGTTGCTTTTGAAGGTACTTTTACTTCGCCTACGGTAACAACTGCAACAGATTATAAAGTTCATACTGGACAAACAGGAACAGACTATAATTACAATGAAGTAACATTAAATTTTCCAAACAATGCTTTAGTTAGAAGTTCAATTACTCCTCAAGTTCATATTATGGCAGATTTACAGCATATAATTGATGGAACAAATAAAATAAGTTTAACTACACAACCTACTATTATGGGAGGAAGTAAATTAGCTTTAGTTACTGCAAATTTAAGTAACATGTTTGAAGTACATCATGTGCATAATGATTAACATTTAATTAAAAAGACTGTCATTTTTTCTTATGACAGTCTTTTTTAATATTTATTCGATATGAAAGCAAAATATTTAATATTGCTTACGTTTTTGTCATTTTTTGGTTGTGAACATTCTGATGATGAGAGTGAATATGTGAATTTGCCTTTGAATCTTGTAGTTCCAAGTAATTTTCCACCTTCAACGTATAACACAATTAATAATCCTATTACTGAAAAAGGTTTCGAATTAGGAAAAAAATTATTTTATGATGGTCGATTAGCTTCAGATGGAATAATTTCTTGCGGATTTTGCCATATTCAGCAAGATGCTTTTACACATCACGGTCATTCATTAAGCCATGGTGTAGGAGATAATATTGGAACGAGAAATACACCTCCGATTCAGAATTTAGCATTTCAATCTACTTTTATGTGGGATGGCGCTGCGTCTCATTTGGATTTACAACCGATTATCCCATTTACCAGTCCGATTGAAATGAATGGTGATTTTTCAACTGCTATTGATATGATGAAATCTGATCCCGCATATGTTAAACTTTACAATCAAGCCTTTCCAGATAAACAAATTAATTCTGAAAATATGCTCAAAGCGTTGGGTCAATTTATGGCAATGATGGTTTCTTCAAATTCTCGTTTCGATAAGTATAGAAGAAATGAAACGGGAGGTAATTTATCTGTGCCAGAATTGCAAGGCTATGCTATTTTCAATCAAAAATGTGCCACATGTCATGCTACAGATTTGTTTACTGATAATTCATTTAGAAATAATGGTTTGCCAATTAATCCAACTTTTAATGATGTTGGGCGTTATAGGGTAACTCTTTTAGATGCGGATTTGTATAAATTTAAAGTACCCAGTTTAAGAAATATTGAACTTACAGCGCCGTACATGCATGACGGACGATTTTTTACTTTAGACGCAGTGTTAAATCATTATTCTTCGGGAATGGTAAATTCAACTACTTTGGATCCAAGTTTAAATTCGAATGGCACTTTAGGAATTCCATTGTCAAATCAAGAAAAAGCAAATCTTATTGCGTTTTTAAAAACGTTAACTGATAACGAGTTTATCACAAATCCAAAATTTGCTGAATATTAATAAATATACATTATGAAAAATATACTACTTGCTTTTTTTGTATCAACCATTTTACATGCTCACGAAAAGCCAAAACCAAATCAAAAATTTAGTTATAAACTTAGTTTACCAACAACTAATTATTTAAAAAAACACACGACTAAAAGTTTGTTTTTAGATGATTGTGATGGTTGTGGTTGTGGCGCAAGCGGAGGAAGTATGGGTTTTGCTTCAATGATTAATTCGAATTTTGTTGGTGTCCGCTATTTTAATCAACAATATAAATCTAATGATGGTTTATATTCAAACTCACCTTGGTTAAATGAAAATTTTAATACCGTTCAGGTTTGGGCCAGAGTACCTGTTTTTAAAAAGTTTCAAGTTTCAGCTTTAATTCCTTATCATAATCATGAGCGTGAAACCCAAAGCGAAAATCAATCTATTAGTGGTATTGGTGATATTACAGTTTTGGCATTAACCACCGTTTTTAAATCAAAAACCGATACGGTTTCGACTTCATTTAAACACAATTTACAAGTAGGTATGGGTGTTAAACTTCCTACGGGCGCTTATAAGCAAGCAAATTCAGGAAGTGTAAATCCAAGTTTTCAATTAGGTACTGGGAGCTGGGATGTACTTTTAACATCTGAATATGTAATAAAGAAAAAGAAATTCGGATTAAATAATATGATTAACTATATCATAAAAAATGAAAACGAAAAATACTATCGTTTTGGAAATCAGTTTAATTATGCATCTACTATTTTTTATTTATTTGAGAATAAAAAATTTGCATTTGCCCCTCAAGTTGGAATTGCTGGTGAATTGTATGAAAGTAATTATCAATACAACCAAAAAGTAAAAAATACTTCAGGCGATGTTCTTTTTAGTAAATTTGGCTTTGAATTAGGGTATAAAAAATGGTCGTTTGGTTCTAATTTACAGTTGCCAATAAATCAAAATTTAGTGGGTGGTTTAGTTGAAGCTACCTCTAGATGGAGTGTAAATGTCAATTTTAAATTATAAAAAAAAAGCGGCTAAATAAATGTAGCCGCTTTTTTTATATGTTTAAGATGTTTATTATATTATTTCAATTTTCATTGAATCATCACTATTTTCAGCATCTAAAAAACCTTGTTCTTGCATCCAGTCATCACTATAAATTTTACTCATATAACGCGATCCGTGGTCTGGGAAAACAACTACTACATTACTGCTTTCGTTAAATTCTCCTAATGCGGCGTATTGCTTCACTGCTTGAAATGCAGCGCCAGATGTGTAACCTACAAATAATCCTTCGGTTTTTGAAATTTCTCTGGCTGTAATAGCACTTTCTTTATCAGTAACTTTTATGTATTGATCAATAATGTCAAAATCAGTAGCTGTTGGAATTAAATTCTTACCTAAACCTTCAATTTTGTATGAATAAATTTCCTTTTCGTCAAACTCTTTGGTTTCGTGGTATTTTTTTAAAACGGAACCGTAAGCATCTACACCTAAAACTTTAATAGCTGGATTTTTTTCTTTCAAATATCTCCCAATTCCAGAGATAGTTCCACCAGTACCACTACACACGACAACGTGAGTAACTGAACCATTTGTTTGATTCCAAATTTCTTTTCCTGTACTGCAATAGTGCGCTTCAATGTTTAAATCATTAAAGTACTGATTGATGTAAATTGAATTTGGTGTTTCTTTATGAATTTTTTTTGCCACTTCATAATAGCTTCTTGGATCATCTGCAGCAACATTTGCCGGACAAACATATACTTTTGCGCCCATACTTTTCAGCATATCAATTTTGTCTGGTGACGATTTATCACTCACCGCTAAAATACATTTGTATCCTTTAATGATGCTAATCATAGCTAAACTAAATCCTGTATTTCCTGAAGTTGTTTCTACAATAGTTGCACCAGGCTTTAAAATGCCTTTTTCTTCAGCACAATTGATAATATGTAAGGCTATTCTATCTTTTGCAGAATGTCCGGGATTAAAAGCTTCTACTTTGGCATAAAAATTACCGGTTAATCCAGCTGCAATTTTATTCAACTTTATTATTGGCGTATTACCAATTAAATCAATTACTGAATTATGGGCGTTTATTTCGTTTTTCATTTTTCATTTTTCTTTTTATCACAAATGTAAAGTGATAATGCAAATTATTTTTTAATTGCTTCTAAATCAAATAAGAATGCAAACTCTTTGGCTAATTCTTTTAACGCTTCAAATCTTCCAGAAGCTCCACCGTGACCCGCATCCATATTTGTGTCTAAAAATAATTGTTTGTTGTTGGTTTTCAATACTCTTAATTTTGCAACCCATTTTGCAGGTTCAAAATATTGCACTTGCGAATCGTGTAAACCTGTTGAAACATACATATTTGGATACCCTTGTACTTTTACTTGATCGTATGGTGAATAGGATAGCATATAATCATAATATTTTTTTTCATTCGGATTTCCCCATTCGTCGTATTCTCCAGTTGTTAATGGTATCGTGTCGTCTAACATCGTGGTAATCACATCAACAAAAGGTACTTGTGCAATCACACCATTATACAATTCTGGAGCCATATTTACAATTGCTCCCATTAACAAACCTCCGGCAGAACCACCTTCAGCATATAAATGCTCGGTAGATGTGTATTTTTCGGCTATTAAATACTTACTACAATCGATAAAATCTGTAAACGTATTTTTCTTTTTTAATAGTTTTCCATTCTCATACCATTCTCTTCCTAAATCTTCTCCACCACGAATGTGCGCGATAACGTAGATGAATCCTCTATCCATTAAACTTAATCGAGTACTTGAAAAATAAGGATCCATTGAAGAACCGTATGAACCATAAGCATATTGTAATAACGGATTTTTTCCGTCTTTTTTAATGCCTTTTCGGTATACCACACTCATAGGAATTTTAGTTCCATCAGTTGCGGTAGCCCAAATTCTCTCTTCAATATAGTTGTTTTTATCGAATTTTCCGCCTAAAACAGCTTGCTCTTTTAAAACGGTTTTTTCTTTAGTTTTCATATTGAAATCAATCACAGAAGAAGGCGTAGCCATAGATTGGTAGCCATAACGCAACACATCTGTGTCAAAATCTACATTAGAAGTGGTGTAGCACGTATAGGTTTCGCTACTAAATGGCAAATAGTAATCGCCAGAGCTATCCCAAGGTTTAATTTGAATTTTATTTAAACCATTTGAACGTTCTTCCACTACTAAATAGTTTTTAAAAATTTCAATGCCTTCTAATAAAACATCTTTCCTATGCGGAATTAAATCGGTCCAATTTTCTTTTGATGTAGCATTCTCAGGTGAAGTCATCAATTTAAAATTGGTCGCTTTATCGGCATTGGTTAAGATGTAAAAAGTGTCTTTATAAAACGAAATAGAATATTCTAAACCACGAGTTCTCGGTTGAAAAATTCTGAATTTTCCATCTGGATTATTCGCTTCTAAGATTTGATATTCGGTTGTAAGCGTACTTCCAGAACCAATTATGATGTATTTTTTAGATTTTTCTTTATACACAAACGTACTGTAGGTATCGTCCTTTTCGTGAAAAACCAACACGTCTTCAGATGCATTTGTGCCTAATTTATGTTTGAAAATTTTATCAGAACGAAGCGTTTGTGCATCTTTTCCAGTATAAAAAAGCGTTTTATTATCGGTAGACCAGCTGGAACCACCAGTTGTGTTTTCAATTTTATCTGAAAGAATTTCGCCAGTTTCTAAATTTTTTATGTGAATTGTATATTGTCTTCTTGATACTAAATCCAGTCCAAAAGCTACTAATTTGTTGTCGCCACTCACACTCATTCCGCTTAAATTGAAATAAGATTGTCCTTTTGCCATTTCATTACAATCGAATAAAATTTCTTCTTTCGCATCTAAACTTCCTTTTTTTCTGGCATAAATTGGATAATCTTTACCCGTTTCAAAACGTGTGATGTACCAATATTCATTATAAAAATAAGGAACAGAACTGTCGTCCTCTTTAATTCTGGATTTCATTTCAGCAAACAAATCGTTTTGTAATTGTTTGGTATGCGCTGTTGATTTTTGGTAATATTCGTTTTCTTTATTTAAATAGTCAATTACTTCTGGATTTTCTCTTTCGTTTAACCAATAGTAATTATCCGTTCTTACATCTCCGTGTTTTTCTAACTTTTTTGGAATTATTTTTGCAATTGGTGGTTGAATGGTTTTCATTTTTTGATTTTGGTTTTGTGATTGTATTTTTGCGGTAAATATCAGTAAAACTGATGCTAAT
>NZ_JBIKJI010000214.1:0-2883 GCF_044361065.1 Flavobacterium sp. | reverse complement strand
TTGGTTTGTTATACAGCCTGTTATTTTTTTAAAGTGTCTCCTTTTTTTAGGTTTATTCCTTTTATTCCACCAACAAATTCAATAGGTATTGACTTTAAACCATCTTCATTATTTACAGGAATAAGACAACTAAAATGCAAATGTTCCTCAGTACTTAGTCCAGTATTTCCTGATAATGCAATTTTTTGCCCACGATATACTTTATCGCCTATCTTCACTAAACTTCCATTTTCTACAAGATGAACATATTGAGTAAAAACACCTGAATTTGGCTCGTAAATAGTTAAAAAATTACCGTAAGGTTTCCATTCTGAACCTTTTCCAGAATATTTATACTTATCTACAACTCCAACCACAAACCCATCTGTTGCCGAACAAATGGTGTCATTTGTTTTAAGGTCAAAATCCAAAGCGTACCGAGACCAATCTGTATTATGTGTGAAATCGGTATTGCTACCTTGAAGAATTTTGAATTTTTTATTTTTAAGAAATGGTAATTCAAGTTCAATAGTATCAATTTTTTTTGATGCGTCTCCTAATTTTGAAATAATTCTAATTTCATTGTCTTTTTTTTGAATGTTTACAAAAGTCAAAATTGTGTCACTCACAGAATTTATTGTTATGGGATTTCTTTTGTTGAATTCCTTTTGCAACTGCTCGTCAGAAGAAAAAAACAATACTCTAAGTGGGCAATGTAATGGATTGTTTAACTTAATATTTAATGTGTCTTTATTATAATTTAAACTAATTCCAAATTCATATTGATTGTACTTTATGCTTGGCAATAATACTGATGTTTTACAACCTAACAAAAGTGAAATTATTGTAAAAGTGTAAATTAAAAATTTTATTAAATTAATTCGTTTTTTCATTATTTTTGATAACTTACTGATTTACAAATTTGAATGCAATTGTAGCAATATTCGCATTTAAACCATCAGTTCTTTCGTAATGATTGAATCTGAAATCGATATTTTTTAGTCCGAATTTCCAAATTTTCGCAGCGGTGAATATGTCGGTATACGTAAATCCGGCGCCATATTGGTTGGCGTTAAACGTAGACAAATCAAAATCTGAAGTATAGAATTTTTCCGTAGAAAGATGTTGTTCAAAAGGTGCAAAATATTTAGACTGCAACTGCGTATAATATCTATACATTGGAAAAATGGTAAATTTATCTGATACTTTCACAGGAATTTCAATAGAAGCTGTATGTGCTTGTATGTCCCAATCGTCTGAATAATATCGGTAATACGTTCTAAAAACAACTTTCTCGTTTAAGTAATAATTTAATCGTGCACCAATAGGCAATTTAAAACGAGTATTTGGTAAACGTTCAATATCATCCGCTAAGCGATATACATCACTATTTGAAGGGTTTTCGTAATTAGAAATACTTGCAGGATTTCCAATATAATAATTGGGTTTATCTGCAAAATAGATTCTATGATATGGAGTGGATAACATTCCATCTTGTTTTAAGATATCGAAAAATACAGAAAACTGAAACTTTTTGGTTAGTACTTGAGAAAAACCAACAGAGGCAGAATACGAGTTTCTGCCCACAGCACTCCATTTTGTAAAGCTATTAGGTAAATAAGCGGATGAAGCAGCACCGGTTTGATTGTACACCGTTACACCAGCAAAATAACCATTACTCTGAAAACCAGAACCGTATTTACCAAATTCACTTAATTCGGTAGGATAAATTGGGCGCCATTGATCTAAATAAGCATTAACTTTTAAAGAGACTTCTGAATTTTTATCATTAAATAATTTCGAAATACCTCCTCCAAAACCTATTGAAGTATAATCGTATTCATTTGAAAACGCCACATCGGCATTCCAAATGAAATTTCTATCGTCGCTACTATGACTGTAATTGGCATTTATAGCAGCTAACACATCACTTTGTGACGCACCTGAAGACGCTTGCCAAGGTGAACCTGTCGGACCTGCAGCCAATGCAGCAGCAGCTACTCTATCGTCATCATCTCCACCACCACCTCTGGAAGCCCCTGAAGCATTAAACGGATTGATATTACTTGACGAAGCTGATGTATAAGCAGAAATTCCGCTATCAATTGTCAAAACATCATCGTCATTTAAAGGCATAGCAATTACAATGTTGGCTGTAGCATTGGTTAATTTTTCTGAACCAATTCCACCACCTACAGAAGAATGCTTACCATCTTGTTTGTAATAACTGGATAAAAAATCGATTTCAGTAGTTTCTAAAACACGTTTTTTAAATACAATGGTGCTATCTTTTTTTTGTTGCGCGTACGATAAAAACGTACATAAACTTAGGGCGAATACTATTTTTTTCATCTTTATATATTAATTACAACCGCAACCGCCACCAGATTTTCCACCATTGGCACCTGCAGCTGCTTCTCGATACACTTGAAAAGACGTTTCGTAACGTTCTGAAGCACGAGCAGATAATTTCATATCTACATCGTTGATTTTTTCTTTTTCGTACTCTTTAACCGAATTACACGATTGGAACACCAAAAGTAACACAGCTAATTTTAATAACTTTCTCATATTTTATTTATTTACAAACCAATTAAGGATTGCTTTTATTCATATTTTTTAATGTCAATTCCTTTTGAAGTAAAAATTTTACCTTTATCATCCACAATAATGCACTCAATGCCTTTTAGTTGATTGATTAAGTTCAACCCTACCTCTACACCCAACACAAAAACGCCTGTTGCCAATGCATCAGCAATTTCTGTTTGTTTAGCAAAAACCGAAACACTTACTATGCCAGTTGCTGGATATCCAGAACGCGGGTCAATTATGTGCGAATAGCGAATATTATTAAACGTGACATATTTTTCATAACTGCCAGACGTTTCCACAGCGCTATCTATC
>NZ_JBIKJI010000213.1:0-2886 GCF_044361065.1 Flavobacterium sp. | reverse complement strand
CATATTGGTTCTTCCTGCAGATAAACGTACTTGCGTTTCAGGCATAATAATTCTTGTGGTAGCTACCATACGAATCATTTCCCATATTTCAACTGGTTTTTCATCTTCAAGTGGCGTACCTTCAACCGCAACTAAAGCATTAATTGGCACCGATTCTGGTTGTGGGTTTAATGTAGAAAGTGCAACTAACATACCTGCTCTATCTTCAATACTTTCACCCATCCCAATAATTCCACCGCTACATACTGTAACATTAGTTTTTCTAACGTTTTCAATAGTTTCAAGTCTGTCCTCAAAACCACGAGTTGAAATTACTTCTTTATAATATTCTTCTGATGAATCTAAATTATGATTGTAGGCATATAATCCTGCCTCTGCTAAACGATGTGCTTGATTTTCAGTTATCATACCTAAAGTACAACATACTTCCATATCCAATTTATTAATGGTACGAACCATTTCTAACACTTGATCAAATTCTGGACCATCTTTAACATTTCGCCAAGCTGCACCCATACAAACGCGTGATGAACCGGAAGATTTTGCTCGTAATGCTTGTGCTTTTACTTGTGAAACAGACATTAAATCATTTCCTTCAATATCGGTATGATATCTTGCCGCTTGTGGACAATATCCACAATCTTCAGGGCAACCACCCGTTTTTATAGATAAAAGTGTAGATACTTGAACCGTATTAGGATCGTGATGTTCTCTGTGAATTGAAGCCGCATCAAACAACAAATCCATTAATGGTTTATTGTAAATAGCAATTATTTCTTCTTTCGTCCAGTTATGTTTGGTAAGACTCATAAAATCATAAATTAATGCCTCAAAAGTACTAATTTACATTTGAAGAAAAAATTTATGCGCTAAGTTTTTATAAATTTAGATAAGCAAGAAGCGGTTTTAAAAAACAGACAATCTTGTAAATTAATTAGTTACGAGTTCCTTTTTTTAAAATAGTCTACGGTATTTGTTTTATCAATTTCTAATTGCGATTTAAGCGCTTCGAAAGATTCGAATTTTTGTTCGTCTCTAAGTCGCTCAATAACATTTACTTGAATTTCTTGACAGTAAATATCTTCTGAAAAATCTAATAAATGCACTTCAATTGTCGGAACATTATCACCTAAGGTAGGTTTAATTCCAATATTCATCATCCCAAAAATAGTTTGATTATTCACAATTGCAGATACTACATAAACCCCATTTTTAGGGATTAGTTTATAGTTTTCTGAAACCTCAATATTTGCGGTAGGAAAACCAATAGTTCTTCCTAATTGATTGCCTTTAACAACGATTCCGGACAACATATAAGAATATCCAAGATAGGCATTCGCTAATGAAATATTACCTTCTAAAAGCGAATGTCTAATTTTTGTAGAACTTACAGCAACTTCATCGACTTGTTTTGCTGAAATTTCTTCTACTTCAAAACCAAACTCTTTACCAAAAGCGATTAAATCATTAAAATCGGCAGCTCTGTTTTTTCCAAACTTATGGTCGTATCCAATAATAATTTTCTGAATATTTAGTTGTTTTACCAAAATTTGTGCTACAAATTCTCTTGGTGATAATTCAGAAAACAACTTATCAAATGGATGAATTATAAAGTTTTGAATGCCTTTTTGTTTTAAAAGCTTAGCTTTTTCAGCCATTGTATTTAACATTTTTATTTCCGAATCGTTAGAAACGATTAATCGCGGATGAGGAAAAAATGTGAGCAATACACTTTCTAAATTTTCTTGTTTGGCTGTGTTACAAATTTTATCTAAAATGACGTTATGTCCCAAGTGAACTCCGTCAAAAGTTCCAAGGGTTACTATTGTTTTTCTAGAGGGCTTAAATTCGTTAAGAGATTGATATATTTTCAAAGTCAATTATATATTTATGCAAAAATAAAAAGGATTGGCAAAAACCAATCCTTTTTATGAAAAAATATTAAAAATTTACTCTTTTATAAAACGTAATGTTTTAGTTGCTTCGCCTAAATTTAAGTTTAAAAAATAAACACCATCAGATAAACTTGAAACATTTACAGATAAATCTGCTTCAGATGAAATTTGTTGAGTTACAACTTTTTGACCTAAACTATTATAAACTTCAATTTTGCCTAATCTTTCTATACCTTGAGGTACATTAACTGTCAAGAAATCTCTTGATGGATTCGGGTAAAGCATAACATCTTCAATTAAACTAAAACTATCAGTTGACAAGGCAGCATTATTGGTAAAGTAACTAATTCTAGAAATAACAGTATCATCTGGATTGCCAGTTTCAACAAAATCAGGCACATTTACAACGGTTGTCGCGCCTGCGGTTACAGTGTAATAGCCTTGTACAACTCCATTATATAATCCATCTCCAAAAGAATCAATTACTGTTAAATAATAACAATCATTTGCAGGCAACGTCCAAGATTGATTATTAACCAATATTTGAGTTCCAGAAGTTATATCTGTGTAAGGACCTCCGCTATATAAAGTTGAACCAGCAGCATTTTTTAAATTCCATCTTATTTCAGTGCCATAAGAATCCCCAACTAAATTAAACGTAAATGAGGTTGCATTTGCATACGATAATGATGAACCAGTACCGAAAGTTTTTGTCGCAGTGTTGTTAGAAGCTCTTTGATCTGTTCCATTTGCAGCTGTTATAGATACATTTAAAGTACCATTAACTGTTGAATTAGTTAAAGAAACAATTGCATATTTATTAGGTGCTAAATTACCTGTCCAATTTTGCGAATAAGTAGTTCCCCCATTCATATTATAAGACAATGTAGCAGAAGTTAAGTTGGCAGTTCCTCTATTGTATAGCAAAACTTTTTTAACTGGCGCAACTGGATTAGGAGTAACACAAGTTGCAGTAGTACTTTCGCAAATA
>NZ_JBIKJI010000060.1:0-11257 GCF_044361065.1 Flavobacterium sp. | reverse complement strand
TAGAACCTATAATTACCCTCAAGGGCGTGTAACTGACCATAGAATTGGCGTAGATGTTTTTGATATGGACGGCGTAATGTCTGGAAAAATTCATAAATTTATTGACGAATTACAATTAGTTGCCAATACAGAAAAATTAAAAGAATCGGAAGTATATTAATAATTTACGATTTGGGATTTACTATTTACGATTTATAAAAACTCTGGCTTGTTTTCAGAGTTTTTTTTTATAATCTTTTCTTGAATAATAGTTTTTTACAATAGAAATTTTTACTTTTATCACAAATATTGATATTATGACCATTACCCAATTATATTACGTTTTAGCTGTTGCTGAAAACAAAAATTTCACATTAGCTGCCGAAAAATGTTTTGTTACGCAGCCGACATTAAGTATGCAAATTCAAAAATTGGAAGAAGAATTAGGCATCCAAATTTTTGATCGAACAAAAAAACCTATTGGTTTAACAGAAGTAGGAAGCAAAATTGTAACTCAAGCTAAAAATATAGTTAACGAAGCAAATAGAATTAAAGACATTGTAGACCAACAAAAGGGATTTATTGGTGGCGATTTTCGTATTGGTATGATACCTACGATTATGCCCACTTTACTTCCGATGTTTTTAAATACTTTTATAAAAAAATATCCAAAAGTAAACTTAATTGTAGAAGAATTAAATACTTCGGATATTATTACAAAACTTAAAAATGGGCATTTAGATTGTGCTATTGCTGCTACACCTTTAGATGAAGAGAAACTTAAGGAAATCGTTCTATATTACGAACCTTTTGTAGCCTATATACCAGAAAACAGTCTTAATAAAGCAAAAAAAGAAATTGAAGTTGCTGATTTAGATGTAGAGAAAATATTGTTATTACAAGACGGACATTGTTTTAGAAACAGTGTTTTGAATCTATGTAAAAACAATAATTTTATTGGTGAGAATCATTTTCAATTAGAAAGCGGCAGTTTTGAAACTTTAATTAAATTATCCGATGAAGGTTTAGGAACTACCCTACTTCCCTATTTACATACATTAGATTTAAACGATAAAAACAAAACAAAACTAAAGCAGTTTGTTAACCCAAAACCATCAAGAGAAGTGAGTTTAATTTTCTCTAAAAACGAATTAAAGATTCATATTATTGATGCGTTAAAATCAACCATTCAAGGTGTAGTTAGAGGTGCAATTGCATTTAGTGATGTGGAAATTGTAAGCCCTAAGTAATTTACGATTTGGGATTTACGATTTACGATTTGGGATTTACGATTTAGGATTTAATATATGAAATTTGTAATTTAAATCACATTTACATCACCTTTTCCTTCTCTCATAATAATTGGTTCGTGACCCGTTAAATCGATAATGGTTGATGCTATGTTTTCTCCGTAACCGCCATCAATAACTAAATCGACTTGGTTTTGCCATTTCTCAAAGATTAATTCTGGATCGGTGGAATATTCAATTACCTCATCTTCATCGTGAATGGATGTTGAAACAATTGGATTGCCTAACATTTCCACAATTTGTATGGCAATATTATTATCTGGTACTCGAATTCCGACTGTTTTTTTCTTACGGAAGTCTTTTGGTAAGTCGTTATTTCCTGGCAAAATAAACGTATAAGCGCCGGGCAACGCTCGTTTTAAAATTTTAAAAGTAGGCGTGTCAATTTGCTTTACGTAATCTGAAATATTACTTAAACTACTACAAACAAAAGAAAAATTAGCTTTTTCTAACTTCACACCTTTAATTTTCGCTAATTTTTCTAACGCACGAGAATTGGTAATGTCACAACCTAAACCATAAACGGTATCGGTTGGGTAAATGACCAATCCGCCATTTTTTAAAACTTCCACTACTTTTTTAATGGCTGTTTCGCTTGGTTTGTCTTCGTATATTTTTATGAATTCTGCCATATTTTTTTGCTTTATGCTGAAAGCTAATTTCTTTAAGCGTTACCCAATCACATTTAACTTTGCAAATCGCAACAACAACTTCTTCAAGCCACCAACATCAAAACGAATCTCTGCTTTTTTGTCTGCTCCTACACCTTCTAAACCTACAATTTCACCTTTTCCGAAACGTTCGTGCATCACAATGTTTCCAACAGCTAAATTTGCATCTGTAACATTGTTTTTCGATGTACTTACTCCACTATTTAACGGTTTTAGTCTTCTAATATTAATAGACGAAACCGGTTCGTTTTTGCTAATGTATTCGGGTGGCGTTCCTGCAGTTGGTTTAGCCAATCGCAATTTAGATTTATCCACATCTCCAAATATATCAATATCCATAGTTGGTTTGTATCGGTAACCCGAATCTATCGGATTCATATATTCCAAATATTCATCATTAATTTCTTCGATAAAACGTGAAGGTTCGCTATCTACCAATTTTCCCCAACGGTAACGCGATTGCGCATACGTTAAATACGCTTGGTGTTCGGCACGAGTTAAGGCTACATAAAACAAGCGTCTTTCTTCTTCCAATTCACTTCGGGTATTCATACTCATCGCACTTGGAAACAAATCTTCTTCCATTCCTACCACAAAAACGTGTGGAAATTCTAATCCTTTCGCTAAGTGAATCGTCATTAATGCCACTCTATCATCATCGCCTGTGTCTTTATCTAAATCTGTCGCCAACGCCACATCTTCCATAAATTCTGCCAAAGCACCACGAGCACCATCAATTTCTTTTTGACCTTCGGTAAAATCTTTAATACCGTTTAATAATTCTTCTATATTTTCGATTCTGGCAATTCCTTCAGGTGTGCCATCTTTTTTTAATTCTTGTACTAAACCTGTTTTCTTTGTTACGTGATCTGTTAACGTGAAGGCATCTTGTTGTTCATTGATGATTTGAAAACTTTTTATCATCGTAACAAAATCTTGCAACTTGGTTTTCGTACCTGAGTTTAATTTTAAATCGATTTTATCAATATGCTCCATCACTTCAAAAATGGAACGTTTATAATGATTGGCAGCTACCGTAAGTTTTTCTACAGTAGTATCGCCAATTCCTCTTGCTGGATAATTTATAACACGAACTAATGCTTCTTCATCTTTTGGATTGATTACCAATCGTAAATAGGATAAGACGTCTTTAATTTCTTTTCTTTGATAGAAAGACAATCCGCCATAAATTCGGTACGGAATATCTCTTTTTCGCAACGCATCTTCCATAGCACGAGATTGCGCATTGGTACGATATAAAATAGCAAAATGCGAATTCGGTAATTGGTTTTGCATTTTTTGTTCGAAAATAGTTCCAGCTACAAAGCGCCCTTCTTCACCATCTGTAACACTTCGATGCACTTTAATTTTAGGCCCGTCATCATTGGCTGTCCAAACAATCTTATCCAGTTTGGTTTTATTTTTATCAATAACATTATTCGCCGCTTCTACAATATTTTTTGAAGAGCGATAATTCTGTTCCAATCGATACATCTTTACACCATCGTAATCTTTTTGAAAGTTTAAAATATTATTGATATTCGCACCACGGAAAGCATAAATACTTTGCGCATCATCTCCCACCACACAAATATTCTGAAATCTATCTGAAAGTGCTTTTACAATTAAATATTGAGAATGATTGGTATCTTGGTACTCATCAACTAAAATATATCTAAATCTATCTTGGTATTTCGCTAAAACGTCTGGAAAACGATTTAATAACTCGTTGGTTTTCAATAACAAATCGTCAAAATCCATCGCACCCGACTTGAAACAACGTTCTACATAATTATTGTAAATTTCTCCCATTCGAGGTTTTTTACTCATCGCATCGGCTTCTTGTAATTCGGGATTATTGAAATAGGCACGTACTGTAATTAATGAGTTTTTATATTGGGAAATTCTTCCTAAAATTTGTTTGGGTTTGTACACATCTTTATCCAATTGCATTTCCTTAATAATACCACCCAAACAACGTAAAGAATCTTGAGAATCGTAAATAGTAAAATTGGAAGGATAACCTAATTTTTCAGCTTCACTTCGTAAAATTTTAGCAAAAACAGAGTGAAATGTACCCATCCAAAGGTTTTTAGCTTCATTATTTCCCACAATTTCAGCAATACGTTTTTTCATTTCACGTGCTGCTTTATTGGTAAATGTTAAGGCTAAAATATTAAAAGCATCTACACCTTGATACATCAAGTTAGCAATTCGAACGGTAAGCACACGTGTTTTGCCTGAACCAGCACCAGCAATAACAATCATAGCACCGTCTTTTTGTAAAACTGGCGCACGTTGTGCCTCATTTAATTGATTTATGTATTGTTGCATTACTAAAATAGGATAATTAGGAAAGCAAAAATACAGATTATGAAGTGATTTTATCTGATTTTAATTGTCTTTTAACTGTAAATTATCAACAATTTTTCGATTAAAAGTAATAACATAACATAAGAATTAAATATTGCATTAACTTTTAAAAAAATATTTTAGATTTGTAAAAAAAATCCAATGAACATAGAAGCAAAATTACTTGAAATTGCCACTTACACTTTGCCAGCAATTATAACTGGCGGAGTAGCGTTTGGTTTATTGCATAAATTTTTCAAAAACGAAGAAAACAAACGAAAATTTGAACTTTTAAGAGAAAACCAACGTTTAGGGTTGCCAATTAGATTGCAAGCATACGAGCGTATTGTATTATTCTTAGAACGCATCAATCCTATAAATTTAATGATGCGTGTAGAACCAAACTCTTTAGACCCTCAAAGTTACGCAACACTTCTCGTGCATACTATTCAAACTGAATACGAACACAATATTGCGCAACAAATATATTTCACTCAAGAAAGTTGGGAAATTATTTTAAAAGCCAAAAACAGTATTATTACTCAAATTAGACGATTTTCGATTGAAGGCGAAGTGGCTTCAGGGGAAGAACTAAGAACGAAACTACTTCAAGAACTTACACAAACAGAAAGCGCAAGTGCTGTAGCGATTAGTTTTATTAAAGAAGAATTGAAAAGGGTTTTTTAAAAATTTTACACGGATTTCACAGATTAACGCAGATTTTTTTGTGTAAATATGTGAAATTTGTGTTTTATTACTTTATTCTTTTAAAAACTTCATATACAAAGCAGCCGTTTTTTCATCCGCAGTTTTGACTAAATTTTCTACTTGATTTCTAAAATCTGGTTGTTTTAACAAGGTTCGAATTTTCTCTCTTGCGAATTTAGTGAATTGCCATTTATGATGATTGGTTGCTTGAAACAAAGCACGAATTACTTGTTCGTTTTCAGGATATAATTCCAACAAAACCTCTAAAGCATTTTGTCTGACTGAACTTTCATTATTACTTGAAGTATAATTTAACAATTCATTGAAATACAGATTTTTATATTCTAAAATTACATCTAAATTTAATGCGATTTTTAACCAAGTAATACGTAAACTTTTATCATTGTTCCCTTGCAAGTTTTTTAGTTTTTCTAAATATTCATTTGCTTGATTTGGAAAAGAATTACATAAATTTATCAAGGCAATTTCTTTTGTTTTATACGAATCATCGTCTAAGAATGTCTCATATTGCGATTTAAATTCAACTGGTATTTCACTCACTGTTTCTGCAATGGCTTGGCGAACATATACGTTTTGTTTCATACCAATTTCAATCAACTCTTTTTTGTCTTCAAAAGGTGTGTTTCCTAACTTATAAAAAATATATTGTTTTACAGGAAAATACGTTTCAGATTCTAAAATGGCTTTATAATTCTCTAAATCCTTTTTCTCTTTGGTAAGTTGAATATATGCCGCAACCGATTTATTATTAAACAGATAACTTTCCGCTAAAACCATATCAAAACCTGCCGTTTCCAACCATTTACTCTTGAATTTTTTAATATCAAAATCTTTAGCAACCTTTTTTATTTCAGCTAAAAATTCATCAGTATTTACATTTTTGTATTGGTATTTTTTTAAATACTTTTTTACTGCCTTTTGGAAATTTTTCGCACCGATATCTTCTCGTAACGTATGTAACGCCCAAGCGCCTTTTTTGTAAAATGATAGCGAACTTGCATTTTCATTCATCACTGGAATGGTATCGGTTTTGGCTGCATTTTTCAACTGCAATGCATAATCATATAACTCGTTGTAAAAATAATCATCTCCAAAGATTTCTTTCTCAGCTAAAAGCGCATAATAAGTAGCAAAACCTTCTTGAAGCCAATGATGTTTTCCTGATTGCGCTGTTATTAAATCGCCAAACCACTGATGTGCCAATTCGTGGGCGTTTACATTGATGTAATTTTTATCATTAAAACCAATTGAATCCACTACAAAATCTTGAGAAAAAATCGTAGAAGTCGTGTTTTCCATTCCTGCATATAAAAAATCTCTAACAGGAACTTGACGGTAGATTTTCCAAGGGTATTTCATACCAATTTCTTGTTCTAAATAATCGAAAATTTGTTTAGAATAGCGATATGTAGGTTCGAATTTTGAATAATCATTTTTATCTATGTAGAATTCTAAAGGCGTTCCTGATTTACTTTTGACTTCTTGCATCCCAAATTTTCCAAACGCCAACATTACCAAATAAGACGACATAGGTTTTTGCATTTGATAATTTCTTGTTATATCGTTAACGCCTCTACTCCAACTTATAGTTTTTTTCTCAAAATTTAATTTACCATTAGATAATGCAATAGGATTAAATTCAAATTTATCCATATCAACAAAATAGTTAATAGTTATCCCGAAAATTACTTTCTCATTTACATCGTCAAAACTCGGCAACCAATGGCTTGAATATTTGCCTTGGCCTTGCGTCCAGATTTGCCTATTTTCATCTTGACCTATGAAATAAAGCGTTTGTTTCGGTATGGCAGTGTACTGAAACGTTAGTTTGTTTTTTCCTTTAGAATACCCATCAAATAGATCCAATGTTTTTCCTGAATTTTTATATTTCACCATTTTACCATTAATCATAACGTCAGAAAATACGATGTTTTTGGCATCGATTTTAATAGTATCTACAATCTGCTTTACTTTAAATTCGTATGTTACACTTCCAGAAATAGATTTTTCTTCAAAATTTGTATATAAAGAAGCAGTACAAGTCAAAAAATCAACATATTTCGTTTGTTGCGAAAAGGAAAAAATTGAAAAAAGCAGAAAATACAGCGCTTTCATAAATTAATTTAAAATTAGATACGAATATAACTATTTTTAATTTTACTCATTTCTAATTTAACAAATAATAACTATCTTCGCTTTATAACAAAATTCAAAAACATATTGTAAAAATTAATATATTTTCATTATTTTTTGTTTTTGATATTGTAATTTGATATTGTAATTCATTTTGAACCTACTCGATACTCCCATAGAATATTTAAAAGGCGTTGGTCCTCAACGTGGCGAATTACTTCGCAAAGAAATGAATATTCATAAATATGGTGATTTAATCAATTTATACCCTAATCGATATATCGATAGAACGCGCTATTTCAAAATTAACCAACTGGTAAATAGCAATTCAGAAGTTCAAATTATTGGAAAAGTCGTTCATATTAAAACCATCGACCAAGGAAAAGGAAAATCGAGATTAGTCGCTACTTTTTTAGATGATACGGGACAAATGGAATTGGTTTGGTTTCAGGGACAAAAATGGGTTAGGGAAAGTTTAAAACTCAATACCGTTTATGTTATTTTTGGGAAAGTCACACAATTTGGATCGGTTTTCAATATGGCGCATCCAGAAATGGAATTGTTGGAAGAACACAAAACCACGTTACGAAGTGCGATGCAGCCTGTTTATCCAAGTACCGAAAAGCTAAATAATAAAGGTGTTACGAATAAAGTTATCAATAAAATGATGATGCAATTATTTTCGGAAACGCATCAATTATTTTCAGAAACGCTATCTGATTCCATTATTGAAGAATTAAAGCTTATTCCAAAGAAAGATGCATTACTAAACATTCATTTTCCGAAAAATCAAGACCTTTTAGCTAAAGCGCAATTTCGATTAAAGTTTGAAGAGCTATTTTTCATTCAACTGCAATTAATCACTAAAAATTTAATTCGAAAACATAAAATAAAAGGGTTTCCTTTTGAAATTATTGGCGAAAATTTCAATAATTTCTACAACAATCATTTACCTTTTGAACTCACCAATGCGCAAAAAAGAGTATTAAAAGAAATACGAAACGATTTGGGAAGTCACGCACAAATGAATCGTTTATTGCAAGGTGATGTGGGTTCAGGTAAAACCATTGTCGCTTTAATGTGTATGCTTATCGCGAAAGATAACGGTTTTCAAAGTTGTTTAATGGCGCCTACAGAAATTCTGGCAAATCAGCATTTTAATGGCATTACCGAATTAGCTAAAGATTTGAATATTAATATTCGAATATTAACAGGTTCAACGAAAATTGCACAACGAAGAATTATTCACGAAGAATTAGAAAACGGCACGTTAGATATTATAATCGGAACACACGCTTTATTAGAAGATAAAGTTCAATTTAAAAATTTAGGTTTAGCCGTAATTGATGAGCAACATCGTTTTGGTGTAGAACAAAGAAGTAAATTGTGGGGAAAGGCCTCCCCTAACCCCTCCAAAGGAGGGGAAATCGAACGTATTAAACAAAAATACGAAACAGCCCGACCATCCACATATAAACTTTTAAAAGAACTTCAAAAAGAGAACAAAAAAAATAGTACTCAAGCTGAAAGTATTTTATGGGAAAACTTAAGAAATAAAAACATAAAGTATAAATTCAGAAGACAACATATTATTGATATTTTCATTGCGGACTTTGTTTGTTTAGAGAAAAAACTAATAATTGAAGTTGATGGTGGCTATCATAACACATTAGAACAAAGAGAAGCCGACGAATTAAGAACACAAATCTTAAATGAAATTGGATTCAAAGTGATTCGTTTTACGAACGAACAAGTTATTGGCGACATTGATAACGTCATTAATAAAATCAACACAATCTTGGCAAGCCTCCCTTCTGGGGAGGTTGGTGGGGCTACTCCACCTCACGTTTTAGTAATGACCGCTACTCCTATTCCACGTACTTTAGCGATGAGTTTATATGGTGATTTAGATATTTCGGTGATAGATGAATTACCTCCAGGAAGAAAACCAATACAAACCGTACATCGATTTGATAGTAAACGATTAGTAGTTTGGAAATTTATAAAAGATGAAATTGCCAAAGGAAGACAAATTTACATTGTATATCCATTAATTCAGGAATCGGAAAAAATGGATTATAAAGATTTGATGGACGGTTATGAAAGTATTTCTCGTGATTTTCCTTTACCGCAGTATTCTATTTCTATTTTACACGGAAAAATGAAACCTGCCGACAAAGATGAAGAAATGAAACGCTTTGCAGAAGGAAAAACCAATATTATGGTAGCAACTACGGTTATTGAAGTGGGTGTAAACGTTCCAAATGCATCTGTTATGATAATTGAAAGTGCCGAACGTTTTGGCTTGTCGCAATTGCATCAATTACGCGGACGAGTTGGTCGTGGTGCCGAACAAAGTTATTGTATTTTAATGACGGATTACAAACTTTCTGAAGATAGCAAAACCCGAATGGAAACAATGGTGCGAACCAATGACGGATTTGAAATTGCTGAAGTCGATTTAAAACTTCGTGGTCCCGGAGATATAATGGGAAAACAACAAAGTGGCGTGTTAAACCTTCAAATTGCCGATTTGGTAAAAGACCGTGATATTTTACAAGTGGCAAGACATATAGCTGTAAAACTTCTTAAAGAAGATCCAAGTATGAATTTACCTGAACACGCCAAATTAAAGGCTGTATTTATGGAAATCAGTAAGAAGAAAAGTATTTGGAATTATATTTCGTAATGGAAAAATGAATGTAGATTACAGAAAATAGATTTAACAATTTTATTTAAAACAAAAACAATGGTACAATACAACCCAAAAGACTGGATTACTTTTATTTTTCGATTTCATAAATCGGATACCTTTCGTCAATTAATCCCAATGATGATTTTAATTGGCGTGTATTCTGGTGCCATTTGTTATTTCGAAATACATTATTTCAAATTAAAAGAAAATAGTCACGTTAAGAATATTTCCGTATTACATACAACTGTCGGATTTGTGTTATCATTGCTTTTGGCCTACCGAACCAATACTGCATATGATAGATGGTGGGAAGGAAGAAAATTATGGGGAAGTTTAGTTAATAATTCCAGAAATTTAGCCATTAAGTTAGCCGCTATTTTGGAAAGTGAATCGGATAAAAATTATTTTAGAAAAGTGATTCCAAGTTTTGCTTCAATTTTAGCGAAACATTTAAGTAATGAAGAAGTTGGTAAGGTTTTATTTGAAGGATCAGACCTCGAAATAGACCAAAACAAGCACAAACCCAACCAAGTAGCTAAGATGATATTCAGTAAAATTAATGATTTATATAAATCTAATAAAATATCTGGAAATCAATTAATTATATTAAATTCAGAAATACAATCTTTTACTGATGTTTGTGGTGCTTGTGAACGAATAAAAAACACACCAATACCCTATTCTTACAGTGCGTTTATTAAAAAATTTATTTTCTTTTATGTGATGACATTGCCTTTTGGATATGTTTTTACCTTAGGATATTATATTATTCCTGTAGTTGTTTTTATCTTTTATGTGTTGGCAAGTTTAGAATTAATTGCCGAAGAAATTGAAGATCCTTTTGGCGGTGATGAAAACGATTTACCCACTTCAAAAATAGCAAGTAACATTAAAAAACACGTTGAAGAAATATTATAACCAATATACTATAACAAAAAATCCCGTTCCGATAATATCGGAACGGGATTTTTTTTAATTATTAAATAATATTATTTTCTTGCTATCACTTTTAATGATTTTTCAATAATAGCCGTACTATTTAATCCGTATTTTTCCATTAATTGTTCTGGTGTACCACTTTCTCCAAACGTATCATTTGTTGCTACAAATTCTTGTGGAGTTGGCGTATTTAAACTAAGCGTTCTGGCAACACTTTCTCCTAAACCACCTAAAATATTGTGTTCTTCAGCAGTAACTACGCAACCTGTTTTAGCAACCGATTTTAAAATTGCTTCTTCATCTAAAGGTTTAATGGTGTGAATATTGATTACCTCAGCAGAAACGCCTTGTTTTTCTAATTCTTCAGCAGCGATTAAAGCTTCCCAAACCAAATGTCCTGTTGCGATAATCGTTACATCTGTTCCTTCATTTAATAAAATGGCTTTTCC
>NZ_JBIKJI010000059.1:0-11300 GCF_044361065.1 Flavobacterium sp. | reverse complement strand
TGATAATTTTCCATCATTAATGAGAAGTTTTGTAGTTTCAAAATTACCTCCCCAATATAAACCATAAGCGATTTCAATACTATCTGGAATAAGTTCAGGTACGTTATGCAAAAAATATAAATTGTCTTGCTCTACAGGTCCGCCATTGTAAATCATAAAATTCGCATTAATTTCTGGAATCAAATCATTTATGGAATAGGAGAGCGGCTTATTCAGTATAAACCCCACACTACCATCATTAGAATGTTCTGTTAGTAAAATTACAGATCTATTGAAAGACATATCATTTAATATGGTTGGTTCTGCAATTAGTAAACAACCTTTTTTAGGTAACAATGAAGTCATAAGCCATTTAATTTTAATTGAAATTAAGAAAAATAATTTAATTGAACAAATTATCAAGTTTTATATTACATTATTAAATGAATTTAAATTTTTGAAATAAAAAAAACCTCTTAGAAACTAAGAGGTTTTCAAATAAATAAAAAGTATTTATTATTTGTTTACTGATCCATCTAAGTCAGCACCAGCTTTGAATTTTACTACATTTTTTGCAGCAATTTTGATAGTTTTTCCAGTTTGAGGATTTCTTCCATCTCTAGCCGCTCTTTTAGAGATTGACCAAGATCCGAAACCTACTAAAGAAACTCTACCACCTTTTTTTAATGTACCTTCTACACTTCCTAAAAATGATTCTAAAGATAATTTAGCTGCTGCTTTTGTAATTCCAGCTGCTGCTGCCATTGCATCGATTAATTCTGATTTGTTCATAATTGATAGTTTTAAAATGATTATACATAATTTTGTTATACAAATTTAAATGTATCATTAAACTACGCAAGCATTTACAGCTATTTTTGCTTAAAATGTTAATAAATTATAGCAAATGTTAATAACGTGGCCTATTTTAACCCATTTTTAGCACTTAAACTCACTTAACATAGGCATCCGCACCAATTGAAGTCCCATTTAAAAGCTCGTGAATTTGCATTTTCTTTTTGCCAGGAAATTGCAAACTATCAATTTGTATGAAACCATTAGAAACTGCAATTTTCATTTCCTTTTTTCCAGAAATAATTTGACCTATAGTATAAGTATGTGTTTCTTCTATAAATGTAGTGTCGTATATTTTAACATTCCACTCATTATCTCCATCTTTAATATATGTCCAAGCGGCAGGATAAGGACACAAACCTCTAATTTGATTGTAAATTTGTTTTCCTGGTTTCAACCAATCAATTTTACAATTGTCTTTATTTAGTTTATACGCCGTTTTTAATTCTGAATTTTCGGATTGAATGGTAGTTTCCACTTTTCCGTTTTGTATTAAATGTAAGGTCTCTATTACAGTGTCGCATCCTAAATGCATTAATTTGTCGTGAAGCTGTCCCACGTTTTCATTTTCATCAATTGCTACCTTATGATTTAAAATCATAGCACCCGTATCAATTTTATCATCTATAAAAAAAGTAGTTACACCTGTTTCTGTTTCACCATTAATAATTGCCCAATTTATAGGAGCTGCACCTCTATAATTAGGTAACAATGAAGCGTGGAGATTAAACGTACCATACTTAGGCATTTTCCAAACCACTTCTGGTAGCATTCTAAACGCTACTACGATTTGTAAATTAGCAGCATAGCTGGCTAATTCTTCTAAGAAATCTTCGCTTTTTAAATTGGTAGGTTGTAAAATTGGGATGTTTTTTTCTAATGCATAGGTTTTTACCGCACTAACTGAAACTTTCTGACCACGTCCTGCAGGCTTGTCTGGCGCCGTAATAACAGCAGCTATTTCAAACTCACTTTTATATAGTGTATCAAGAATGCCAACTGCAAAGTCAGGCGTTCCCATAAATATGATTTTTAATTTATCCATCTTATTGTATTTTTTTACTTTTTAACGCAGATTCGCAGATTTAAAAAGTCAATTCTCAAAGTTGTCATTTCGACGTAAGGAGAAATCACATAAAGTGTTTAGATTATGAGATTTCTCCTTACGTCGAAATGACAAACGTTCATTTTTTGTCTAATTATTTTTACTTAATTTGATACTTATTCGAAGCGTTTAAAAAGATATTATCGTTTTCTAATAAGTTTTGTAGGGCAAAGATAATTTCTTCTGATGAAAAATGAAGTACGTTTTCTATTTCATTTGAAGAAAGTGCACCTTTATGTAATAGAGTCTGAATTTGCTCTAAAACCGATTTAGGTGCTACTTTGTTTTTTGAGGTACAATACGAACAAATACCACAGTCTATAGGATTCTCTTCTCCAAAATAAGTCGAAATTAAAACCGATTTACAAGTGGTTTTATCTGTAACAAAATGAAGCATCTGTTTGAATTGCTCTATTTTAATATGATTTTGTTGCTCTAATACTTTAACGACACGGTTAATGGTATAACTGTCTTCACGTGGTTCGTTGTAAAGAATAGAAATGTCATTACTTTGTAGTTTCAATTCAATTAGTTCTTGTGCGTGTAGTTTGTTTAAAACGGCAAGTACTTGTTCTTCGGTTTTACCCGATTTAGAAGCAAGTAATGCGGTGTTAATTTGAGTAACTTGTTCAAAAACACCTGTATAATTTCGTAAAATGGTTTCAATAATTAAAGCTTCTTTAGTATTTAAACTGCAATATCGAATGACTTCTCGACTTTCAATATTAAACTGTAAACTGGCTTTATTGCTTATGAAATTTTGAAGCGTTATAATTCCTTGTCGATCGAGAAATTGCAAACACGCAAATGTTTTGGTTACCGAAATATTAAATTTCGAACAAAATTGATTTAAATTTAAGTAAAAAACCTCTTGAAATCCTTCACCATAAGCAATTTGAAAATGGTTGTTTAAATTTTTATACACCAAATGCAAAAATACTTTATGTGGCAATTGTGCGGTATATTGTTGCAACCTACTTTCAAAATCGATTGCTGGAGTTAATAGTAGGGCATAAGACGTTTCGCCATTTCTACCCGCTCTGCCCGCTTCTTGATAGTAATTTTCAATATTATCTGGAAGTTGCAAATGCACTACTGTTTTTACATTCGGTTTGTCAATTCCCATTCCAAAGGCGTTTGTGGCGACTATAATCTTGGCTTTTTCATCTAACCAAAGTTGCATATTTTTATCTTTTTCTTTGCCTGATAATCCACCGTGATAATAGGTTGCAGTAAAACCAAAATCTGTAAGTACTTTGCTGATTTCTATACACGATTTTCTGTTTTTTACATATACGATTGAAGGTTCCGGATTTTTTAAGAAAATTTGTTTCAGTTTTCCAAGTTGGTCTTCGGTTTTAATAATATGATATCCTAAATTCTCTCGTGAAAAAGAATTTTTAAAAACAACTGGATTTTTTAATTGTAAAAGCGTACAAATATCATTTTGAACTCTTGGGGTAGCTGTAGCAGTTAACGCAATAAACGGCACTGAAAAGTAGTCTTTTAACGCTGATATTTTTAAATAAGCAGGTCTAAAATCGTGACCCCATTGACTAATACAATGTGCTTCGTCAATCGCAACTAAATTTATATTTAAATTTTTAATTCGTTCTAAAACCCAATCTTGCTGCAGGCGTTCGGGTGAAATATATAAAAATTTATAATTCCCAAAGACACAATTGTCTAATAAATTATTAGTTTCTTCAGCAGATATTCCGCCCGTTAAGGCAATGGCTTTTATGTTTTTATTTTTTAAATTTTCAACCTGATCTTTCATTAAGGCAACAAGTGGCGAAATGACCAAACAAATTCCGGGTTTAAGCAAAGCAGGTATTTGAAAACAAATTGATTTTCCACCGCCAGTTGGTAACAAAGCAAAAGTATCTTCACCACGTAAAATAGTCTGGATAATTTCTTCTTGTGTGGGTCTAAAAGCACTGTGTTTCCAGTACGCTTTTAAAACATCTAACGGTTGATTCATTAAAAATGAATTAGTCTTTTATGTGATTGATAATAAATTGAAAGCGTTCTTCTACAGACGTTTTTGGTACTTCGTGTAGTTCATACCCATATTTTGTATAGGTATCTACCAAATAATTATGAATTTTAGAGGCTTCTTCATAACTTTCATAACGTTCGGCATCGCTGGTGTATATTTCTTCCCAAGGTGGTAATACAAAAACTTTGTCGTATTTATAGGTTTCGCAAGCGGCTACAAATTCATCAGGGTAGGTGTCGCCTATAAAATCCATATACGCCACCACATCTGGAATACCTCTATCAATAAAAACAGGTTTTTCTTCGTTTACGGCGTTTTGATATTGTTTAATTCTTCCTTCTAAAAGGCGTTCACTAAACAACATCGGATTTTCCAAAAATAAATAATCAACACCTTCTTCTCGGGCTTTTAAAATTACTTCTCTTGAAATTTCAGGATAACAAATGTGTCCTTCGGCTTCTAAGTGATTAATTAAGGTGGTTTTTCCAGAACTTGGACCGCCAATAAGGAGTATAATTTTTTTATTCATTTTAAGGCTTTAAAAGTCAAATGTACTATCATTTTTTATATTTTGAAAATCTTAATTATTTAAATTTTCAAATCAAACATTATAAATGTATATTTGTTGTTTATTATTAAATTAAAATGAATAAAGAAACCGAAGATTTTTACATTAGACTTAAATCTGAAT
This sequence comes from Flavobacterium sp., assembly GCF_044361065.1. Taxonomy (GTDB): domain Bacteria; phylum Bacteroidota; class Bacteroidia; order Flavobacteriales; family Flavobacteriaceae; genus Flavobacterium. The sequence continues at coordinate 6,668 of NZ_JBIKJI010000059.1, read as the reverse complement.
TAGAAGAATCAACCACTTGGCCTGCTGTGTATTTATACAAATTTATTGTACCAACTAATGCTACAAATGTGAATACAGTTGAAAATGCCTTTAATAATATGGGCGCCGTTATAAAAACACACGCTTCTAAAACAGGAAAATATACCAGTATTTCAATTAACGTTACGATGCAAAATGCAGATAAAGTGATTGAAAAATACCAAGAATTAGCAACAATTGAAGGAATTATTTCATTATAAATATGGCATACAACAACGAAGAATCAATTAATTATTTAGAATATAATTCGCAACGGGAACATTTAATTATTCCTGAATACGGAAGATATGTACAAAAATTAATCAACCAAATTACCGCTATCGAAGATAGAGAAAAGCGAAACAAAGGTGCCCGTTATGTAATTTCGGTATTGGGAAATTTGAATCCACATTTACGTGATGTGCCAGATTTTCAGCACAAACTATGGGATCAATTGTTTATTATGTCTGATTTTAAATTAGATATTGATTCGCCATTTCCTATTCCTACAAGAGAAGTAGTGCAATTGAAACCAGAACGTTTAACATATCCACAAAATTTTCCAAAATACAGATTTTATGGCAACAACATCAAATATATGATTGATGTGGCTCGTAAATGGGAGGAAGGCGAATTAAAAAACGCATTAATTATTGTGATTGCCAATCATATGAAAAAATGCTTTTTAAGCTGGAATAAAGATACGGTTACGGATGAAGTGATTTTTAATCATTTATTAGAATTATCTAATGGTGAATTAAACTTAACGGCAATGAAAGAAGAACTTTCTACATCGCAAAATTTAATGAAGGTGAATAAAAAACAGTCGAATAAGACTCAGTTTTTTACTAAGAATGAGACGGCTACTAACAACAGAAATCAAAACCGTCCACCAGCAAACCAAAACAGACCGCAACAAAATAACAATAGAAATCAGAATGCATCTAATGCAAAACCGAATTCGCCAGATAATACAAAAGCCAATTTAAATAATCCAAATTATAAAGGCGGTAAAAATTTTAAACCAAAAAATAATCCTAATAATATAGTATAAATGGGAACATTCAAAATTGAAGGCGGAAAGCCCTTAAAAGGAAATGTGCAACCACAAGGTGCAAAAAATGAAGCATTACAGGTTTTATGTCCTGTTTTGTTAACCTCAGAAAAAGTTAGAGTAACTAACATTCCTGATATTATTGATGTAAACAAACTAATTACTTTATTAGGTAACTTAGGTGTTAAAATTCAGAAAAACGGACCTGGTGATTATACGTTTCAAGCAGACGATGTAAATGTTGGGTATTTAGAAACAGAGGCCTTTAAAAAAGAAGGTGGAAGTTTACGTGGCTCAATTATGATTGTAGGACCTTTATTGGCTCGATTTGGAAAAGGATTTATTCCAAAACCAGGTGGAGACAAAATTGGAAGACGTCGTTTAGATACCCATTTTGAAGGATTTATCAATTTAGGTGCAAAATTTAGATACAACAAAGAAGACCATTTTTATGGTGTAGAAAACGAAGGCCGATTAAAAGGCGCGTATATGTTATTAGACGAAGCGTCTGTTACAGGAACCGCTAATATTGTAATGGCTGCTGTTTTAGCTGAAGGAATTACTACAATTTACAACGCGGCTTGCGAACCGTATTTGCAACAGTTATGTAAAATGTTAAACGCAATGGGCGCGAAGATTACAGGTATTGGTTCTAACTTATTAACCATTGAAGGTGTAGAATCTTTAGGTGGTTGTGAACACAGAATTTTACCAGATATGATTGAAATTGGCTCTTGGATTGGCTTAGCAGCTATGACAAAAAGTGAAATTACAATTAAAGATGTAAGTTGGGATAACTTAGGACAAATTCCAAACGTATTTAGAAAACTTGGAATTACGTTAGAACAAAAAGGTGATGACATTTATATTCCTGCTCATAAAGACGGGTACGAAATTAAAACCGATATTGACGGGTCTATATTAACGGTTTCGGATGCGCCTTGGCCAGGATTTACGCCAGACTTATTAAGTATTATTTTAGTAGTCGCTACACAAGCAAAAGGAGACGTTTTAATTCATCAAAAAATGTTTGAAAGCCGTTTGTTCTTTGTGGATAAATTAATAGATATGGGTGCAAAAATTATGTTGTGTGACCCGCACAGAGCTGTGGTTATGGGACATAATTTCGAATCGCAATTGAAAGCTACTGTGATGTCTTCTCCAGATATTAGAGCCGGTATTTCGTTATTAATTGCAGCACTTTCTGCAAAAGGAACCAGTACCATCCAAAATATCGAACAAATTGATAGAGGATACGAAAGAATAGACGAACGATTACGAGCACTTGGTGCAAATATTGTAAGAGTATAAATTAAAAAAGCGACAGTGATGTCGCTTTTTTTTATTGTTTATTATTCTTGTATTCTATTTTTAATATCCATTTTTTCGTGCAAAATTCTTACTACTTCCATTTCAGTATTTTCAACTCGTTTGTAAAAAACTAAATGTGATTTTACTTTTGGAATTTTTCTTTTAATTCGTTTAGATTTTCTTCTCGGTTAAAATTTCGAATTTTTCCGCTTTTTTCTCCGATTTCTAATTCTTCAATAAGCGCGTTAGTTTGCTTATTCCCACTGCTTGTGCGAGCGTTTTTAAGCATCTCACTTATGATAAACATCTGTGACTTTTCTTCGTAGTTATTTCTGCTTTCCGTTCCTGTTTTTCCGTGTTCAACCTCTTTAAGTTGATCGAAAGTACTTATGTTTTTATATGCTTTCATTTTAAATGTTTTTTATTTTCAATTAGCAAAATTTCTCAACTTTTAAATAGGGTTTTGTTCGGAGTTTGTTCGGAGTTTGTTCGGAGTCGCTTCGGTAAAAACACCTATTTACCGAACAAGTACCGAACAAGTACCGAAGGAATACCGAAGAAATGAATGTTTAGTGTGGGGTTTTTCTTGCGAAACTTGAATATTTAATTTACACAAAAATCGTAATATTGACAAATGTACGTTAGCCGTACTTTTTTAAATTTATCAAATTTTCAATAGTTTGTTTTCGGTAAATTCAACTCGATATTTTATTTGGCAAATTTTAATTGATTTTTTATTTTTTATAAAGACTAAAACTCGTTTAGAATCATCCACTGCTACATATTCAGATAAATTTGATAAATCAATTTTATATTTTTTTTCAATTTCTTCAGGAATTGAATAAGGATAAATTATGAAGTAACTATCCCATTCAAAATCTGTTAAATTATTTAAATCGATTGGTTTCTTTTCTTTTAAATATTTTGAATGTATTTTATCTGTTAATTCTCTATCAAAATTTAACTCAAAAAAAGAGTCGCAAGAAGTTAATGTTACAATAGAAATTATTAAGAATATTTTTTTCATTTTGCAAAATCTTAAGGCTCTAAAGTTAAAATATAATTTTGTCCATTTGCAGTTATTGTTAACTTATTTGCATTTATTGAAAAATTGTAAGTTGTTCCAATTTGAAATGGTAAATTAGATGGAAGTGTTTGATTTGGATTTGCTGACGGACCAATTAATATTGTGCCGTTTGGTTTGTTGTATGTGTAAATAATTTTATTACTGTAAGAACCTTGGTTTAATATGCTACTAATTGTGTTACTGTTAAATGGATTGTTTAATAAGCCAAAATAAACATAATACTCAGTTGTTCCGCTTGCATTTCTTAATGCATAATCACTTGGATATAAAGTTTCTGGAGCATTAGAAGTTAAAGGAGCATCTGAATCAGATTTTGAACACGATAATGTAGTTAATGCAATGATTGAAATTAAGATAAGTTTGATTGTTTTCATTTTTTTATTTTTAGTTTGCTTACTCTATACGGTTTTCGGCTTTCCCGTTTTAGGTTTGTTTTTCGAAGCTGACTTAACGGTTTGCAGCTACAAGAAGTTGGCGATTTACTAGTAGAAAACGGTCTGCAACTACTGAACTTGATACCAAGCACAAAACTTCATTTAACCACTGAACCGCCAATTTCTTGTAGGTGCTGTTATAACCAGTTTTTCTAGTACTTTGCTTCAAGTTTCTCAATAATAAATTTAGTAAAGTCACCAGATTTAGCCATATTGATTAAGTTGGCAGTAGTATTTATCAGTTGGAATTCGTTAATTGTTTTTATTAAGAAGTCGAGACTTTCATTAAACATAACTTGGTCAAATAAAGTCAAGTTAAAAGCAGTTAATTCGTCAAAGGTTATATTTTTTTTGCTTAATGTAACTTTTGAGCTTATCCAAGCTAAATGTAATTTGAAATTTGCAGTCATTCCTTTTTTAGAAGGATCTATTATACTCAACCAAAAGTCATTGGATTTTTTATTGATTAAACAACAATTTAAATAGCCTTCATAATTTTTTGAAGGATCAAAAATCTGATTATATGTTCTATCATCTTTTAGAAGTGAAGTCGGCTTAGCTCTAGCTGAATGAGGATCATTGAAAACTATTGCTCTTATAGCTTGTGCTGTATATTGTATGCTGAAAATTTTGGAAGCTGGCTTGCCTTGATTCTTATAGTAATTTTTTCTTCTGTCATAAAAACAGCCTTTGTTGTAAAAGAATATTTCTAAGTTTCTTTGTGTCGATTCCGTTGCTCTTAATAAAGTCGCTGAAACTGGGTTTTGGCTATTCGTTGATGCAATTATATTGTCAATTGTTTCTTTATTATTATTTATGATTACTTTGACTAGAACAGATCTTTCATCTGTTGTGTCGCCATTATGACTATTAAATATTGAATACGAAGTCTGAAGTCCATTAACAATTTGAACATTTTCAATTGCTAATTTTTTCCCAACTTGGTTAGGAGATTCCGCAATTATTGTAATCCCATTGTTTAACCACCAGAAATCTTTTTCTTCAATAGTTTCAATTGTTGTCTTGATCTTTTTATTAACATCTACTTCACCTTGAAAATGTCTAATGTTGCTTTCGAATAGGTCGTCACGAATCTCAGTAGTTTCAGCTGTTAAAAAACTTTTATAATCCGCTAGTTTTACCATTCCAACATAACCAATTCCGAACTCCTTATAACTTGTAGAAAGTGGTTGTTCTTTAAATTCTAAAGTCAACCTATTAGTTTTATGTGCTTGATATAATTTCAATAATTCAGAACAACTATAATTTGAATATGAAATGTTTTCATTAGAAAAAATATTTTTTGTTAATGTTTTTAATTGATCGACTTTACTATTAAAAGCTCCATTAACTTCAATTTCAGTTGCATTACAAGCATAAATAAAGTCAATATAAATCTTTCCACCACTTATTGCAGTTTTTTGCCAGACTTGATTTACTAATAAAGCAAGTGTTACAAGATCAGCGTTGAATCTTGTCAATAAAGCAGTTTCATTTTTTTCCAAATCGAATAATTCAGGCAAAGTTGTAATTAACTTATCCAATGGTGCCTCTTTAAAGGAATTCTCCTTTTTACACTGAGAGATAATAAATCGACTATTGGTTTTATTCGAAAAGGTATATTCCGCCAATTCATCAAATGACTCTATGACCTCATCATCTATGAGCACTAGTATTGAATCAATTCCACCGTCATTACCACCATCAACAATTGAGTTTAAAATATTTTCATAACTCAAATCGTAAACTTTTGTAGTCTGAGTTATGCTAAATAGTTCAAAAATTTCACTGTCTCTTAATTCAATTTCATTTACAGTTTTGAATTGCGTTAAACATCCTTCTAATATTATTCTATTGTTACTCATATGTCTTGTTGTTTATCGATTTAAAATTGGCTATAGCTTGTATATATGCGAAATAAAGTTTCGCATTTTGTTAAAATCAAAAATAAGGAATAGTTTTCAAACTTCTTTGTAGAATGATTTCTACAAAATGAGAGGTAGGAAATGTTTAAAAAAAAGGTTATTCTATAACCAATTCTTTCAATTGTTCGCGGTATTTTTCTAAAATATCAGATTTGGATAGGAAACCAATAAATAGTTTATCTTGTACTACGGGTAAAATGGCTTGGTGGGTGCTTTCAAATTTATTCATTATGCTTTCAATAGGATCTTCAAAATCTACAATATCTTTGTCTTTTACCGGTTGTAGTACTTCGGTTATAGATGTAAATTTTACTTTAAACGCAGAAAATATTATCGGGCGAATATCATCTAAATAAATCAAACCAATTAGTTTGTTGTCGTCATTTAAAACAGGAAAAATAACATCGTCTGAAGTGGCTATTTTTTCAATTAATGCTTCTAAAGTTTTAGATTCGGTTACGGGTGTAAAATGATTGTTAATCAGTTTTTTAACATCAATAGATTGTAGTATATTTTTGTCTTTATCATCTGTAAAAACGTCGCCTTTATCGGCAAGATTTTTAATGTCAAACGAGTACGGTTCAAAGTGTTTTGAAATAGCAAAACTTATAGAAGACACCAACATTAAAGGCACCATTAAACTATAGCCACCAGTAATTTCAGCAATCAAAAATATCGCAGTCAAAGGCGAATGAAACAAACCACTCAACACACCCGACATTCCTACCAATGTGAAATTACTAATAGGCAAATTTGTAATTTTCAACATATTGAAAAAATACGCAGTTGAAAAGCCTAAATACGAACCCACAAATAGGGAAGGTGCAAAGTTACCACCA
>NZ_JBIKJI010000212.1:0-2917 GCF_044361065.1 Flavobacterium sp. | reverse complement strand
AAAAGGAAAAAATATGCATCCCATTTATGAATTCTTAACAAAGAAATCGAAAAATGGCGTGAAAGACGCTACCGTAAAATGGAATTTTCAAAAATTCCTTCTTAACGAAAATGGCGAATTAGAAAAAGTAATTTCACCAAAAACCCAACCAGACGACAGAAGTATTACAGCTTGGATTGAGGGGAAATAAATTACCACAACGTTTGTCTTGCTGAAAGCATCTCTTGACAATTTTTCAACAATGTGTTCTTTAGCAAGAGACCCTTTCAGGTTGACAAACGTCGGGGTTATTTTTATTAAAATTTCAAATTCATTCCAATTAAGAAATTGATTCCCGCTTGTGGATAAAAACCAACACCTTCAATTGTTGAAATTCCTGGTCCGCTCCAATTATCATTATACGTATAAAAATAGCCGTTTGATTCATATGTTCTATCGAAAATATTATTTATCAAACCTGAAAACACAATCGATTTAATGCCTTTGTTTATTTTCCATTCGTAGTTGATGTTTAAATCAGATGTCGTATAATCCGGTAAAATTGATTTTTCAGCATCAATATTCCCCATATATTGCTCACCAACATACTTGGTTAATAATGAAATTTGCAACATTTTAATTGGCGAATATGTTATTGCATTTCCTATTACCATATTTGGTGAATAGGCAATATTGGTATTCCCTAAATTGGTTAAAACGCCATCTCGTTCAAAATAGAAATCTTTGTTTTTATTTGTACTTAAAGTGATGTTTGGTTGTAGAACAAATTTAGAAGCAAGTTGTAAAGCCGCTTCTATTTCAATACCAGCACGCATACTTTTTCCGCTATTTTCAAAAACAGGGCTACCTACATCATTTAGAGCACCAGTGGCTACCAATTGATTTTTATATCTCATATAAAAGGCATTAATATTCAAATTGGTTTTCTTATTTTTAAATTTATAACCCAATTCATAATCTTGTAAACGTTCTGGTTTTACACTTCCACTTTCATAATCATCTCTTCGAGGTTCTTTGTTTGCAATTCCGAAATAACCATAAATAGAACTTGCTGTATTTAATGTATATGTAATTCCGGCTTTTGGATTGAAGAAACGGAATGTATCATTGACATCATTAAATTTTATACTATTGGCTTCATAGAAAACCATTCGATATTGTAAATCGGCAAAAACATTAAATTTTCCAATTTGCTGCGATGCTTTTGAGTAGAAATTCACATCGTTTTTATTTCCAAAATTATCATAATATTTGTTTGAATTTGGCACATAATATTGTGTCCAGACTACTTCTCCAAAATGTTTTCCTTCATATTTGTTTGCTGCACCACCAATAATAATATCAGTAGTAGTGTTTTTGTAGTTTAATGAAAAAGTAGTTCCGTAAAAGGCATTATCCAGCCAACGTTTTCTAACTAAATCAGTACTTGTAATGCCATTAAATTCAGGCAATACATAATCTGAAAAATTTTCGTCTTCTCTATATTGTTCAAAATAGCCTTTTCCTATAGTATAATGCAGCGCCAGGTTCGATTGCCATTTTGAAGTTATTTTTTCATTCCAATGCAATTGAAAATGATTTTGCCAATAATTGTCTGTTTCGTCATCATAAAATTTGATATTCCCAAATTCATCTGTGTACTGTCCAGCCGAATTATATGTTCTATCATTTTTTAGTTTATCTTCATCTTCCAAACCATTCCAAGCTTGATACGTTTTTTCTTTTCCGCCAAAGGCAATCGCTTTAATAATTGTATTTTTTGTAATATAATTTGCATCGAAATAATATCCAAATAAATCAGATGAAGCCCTATCTATAAAACCATCCGATTTTATTTTAGAAATTCGAGCGTTCATTTCGAAATTATTATGTAATCCTGTTCCGAAAGCTAAAGTGTGTTTTTTGGTTCCGAAACTTCCAATTGAGTTGGCTATTTCAGCATAACTATTTTGTTGTGCAGCTTTGGTTTGTAAATTTAAACTCGCCCCAAAAGCACCAGCGCCACTTGTTGAGGTTCCAACGCCACGTTGTAATTGAATGCTCTCCAATGAAGAAGCAAAATCAGGTAAGTTGACAAAGAAGGTGCCTTGACTTTCACTATCGTTAAAAGGCACGCCATTTAAGGTTACGTTAATACGAGAACCATCGGATCCACGAACACGCATATAGGTATAACCAATTCCTGCACCAGCATCTGTTGTAGTCACTACAGATGGTAAATAATTTAATAAAACAGGAATGTCTTGCCCTAAATTTCTGGGCGCAATTTGTGCTTTAGAAACATTTGTAAATGTAATTGGGTTTTTGTCTTTTGCTCGTACGCCAGAAATTAAGACTTCTTCAATTGATTTTACAGAATCTTTTGGTTGTTCTTGACTGTAAGAACATAGAGAAAAGAGAATAGAAAATAGACTTAATTTATAAATCTTTTGCCTTTTGCCTTTTGCCTTTTGCCTTTTTAAAAATACATTCATACTTCGTAAATTAATACGAATAAAAGGGGTAATTACTCTTGGTTAAAAATAATTAATAAAATAATTTTGAGAATTTCGATTCTGAAGCTGGTTCAGAAATATAGATAGTTCTCGATTTTCCTTGGCAGCATTACCCGCCCAGGTTCTATGGGTATAATCTCAGCCTGAAAAACAAGCACCCCTTTGAGATAAGACAAAGATAGTAATACAATTTTATTATTTGAACACGGATTTGAGAAATTATTAAAATTTCTTTAATCTGTGTTGTTTGAATGTATTTACTTTGGTTAATTAAAAATCTAACTTTTTTCTTCCAGCTTTAATTTCTCCCGCTTTTTTCTTTTCTTGAATGCGTTTTTCATTCGCACCTTTTGAAATTTTAGTTGCTTTTCTGACTTTTGGTAGTACTAAAGCTTTTTCTAACATTTCAAAAAAACGTTTGA
>NZ_JBIKJI010000058.1:0-11341 GCF_044361065.1 Flavobacterium sp. | reverse complement strand
GCTTTAATTTCTCCCGCTTTTTTCTTTTCTTGAATGCGTTTTTCATTCGCACCTTTTGAAATTTTAGTTGCTTTTCTGACTTTTGGTAGTACTAAAGCTTTTTCTAACATTTCAAAAAAACGTTTGATGATAATTCTTTTATTTTTGAATTGACTTCTATCTTCATAGCAAGTTAGAATCAGTAAATTTTCTTGCGAAATTTTTGTTTTTAGTTTCGTGTGAAGTAGAATCCTTTCTTCATCAGTTACACCTTGAGAAGTTGCCACATCAAAAATCAATACTATTTTAGAAGACACTTTATTTACATTTTGTCCGCCAGCGCCACTGCTTCTCACGGCTTTAAAATTTAGTTCAGATGAAATAATTTCTACATTCATTATAAACCAGAATTGATGTCTAAATTATTTGGTTGATGTGCTGGTTTTAATAAATCGGTTACTTTTTTAACTGGATTAAACGTTTCTATTGGAACTTCTACAAAAATAGTACTCCAATCTGCCATCGCACCATTCCATAAACCAGGTAATTCAAATGCTTTTATTTTTTTTTCGTTTTTCGTTTTTTCTGTAATAAAAGCGGTTTTTGGATTGACAAATTGATTCAATTCAAATTTATTTCCTTCAAAATCTTTGATGCTACATACTATATCAACAGGGTTAAAATGCGTAGAATTTTTAAAAATAGCTAGCTGGTTTTCGTTGTTTAAATCAATTTGCGATAATTCTACTATTTGTAAATTATGACGTCCTTTTTCATCCTGAACCCAAAATGGTCCGCCGCCAGGCTCTCCTTCGTTTTTCACCATTCCACAAACACGAATAGGTCTGTTTAAAATTTTAATTAAATACTCTTTTTGATAGTCTAATTGAAACATTTTAAACTCCTGAGGCAAAGGAATTGACATTTTTGTTTCAATGAAATGAATAATTTCTTTAATATTATTTTCGTTGATTTCGTTTTTTTGAAACTTTTTCAAAATAGTATCCACTTCCTTTTTTAGATATAAAAGAATACCGCCTAATAATTTTTTGTTTTTTAAATTAAGTTCTCTATTGTTTTGAGAAACATTATCTATGTTCTTAATGAAAATTATATCAGATTGCAGTTGATTTAAATTTTCAATTAAGGCGCCGTGTCCACCAGGTCTAAAAAACAATTCGTTTTCAGAAGTTCTAAAAGGGGTGTTGTCGGCATTAACCGCAATAGTATCTGATGTTTCATTTTGATAAGAAAATGAGATTTCTACATCATCATATTTATTTGTAATTCTTAAAAAATCGGTTTGAAATTCTTTAGAAATCGTAAAATGTATTTTCGATTTTTGGTTTGGTTTTTTATAGAAATCGGTTTCAAAAACGTGTTCGTCAATTGGCGTTAAAATTTCTTCATTTTCAATATGAAATGGTAAAATACCTTTTGGCTTATTAGCAAAATCCAATCCATTATCAGTTAAAAGCGTTTTAACAATCGCATATACCTTTTGATCGGAATTATAATTCGGATAATCTGTGAAAATTGCTTTTGTTTTTTCTTTTAATTCGTTGTAAAAAGGAAAACTTCTTAAACCTACAATAAATAATGACAAATCTTTATCTTTATTAAGGTTTACATACGAATTTATGGTGTCTTTTTCAGGATTAAATTTTGTTAAAAATTCATTTAACGATTTAAACATTCTTGTAGCAGCACCACTTGCTGGAACAAATTTTTCAATAGAATAATTGTCTTTGTGTGTGTCAAAAAAGTTGCAATATTCAGAAATTTCTTTTTCCGAATATTGAAAAATCCCATCGTTTATAGATGCGATTTTTAGTAAGTTAATAGTTGGAATTCCATTTTTAAAATAATGCAATTGCTGCATAATTTTTTCCAAAGAATTTCCTCTTTTAACTATTTGTTGTAAATCTATTTCGCTAAATATTTTTTCCATTCTATATACGCTGAGATGGCTAAAATAGTAAAAATTATGTATTGTATAGCTATTATGTACAGTTGTCGGTCAAAAAAAATATAAACGGCAAACGTATTTCCAACAATCCAAAGGGTCCAATTTTCAACTTTCTTCTTAGCCATATACCACATTGCTGTGAAAAATAATGAGGTGGTGAAAATATCTAAATAATTGTTGAGCTGTAATTTATAATCAAAAAATTTATAAATATAAATACAAACTATAGATGTTATAAGGAATAATACTATACCAATATTTTTTTCTTTCATATTGGTTCTGGAAATAGAAAGCACTTCGCCATTTGTTATTTTTTTCCACTGAAACCAACCATAAACACTCATAATGGAATAGTAGATATTGATGCTCATATCGGCATAATATTTAGCATTAAACATAATATATACAGATAATATGGTGCAAATAATCCCGGTTGGATATACTAACACATTTTCTTTTTTTGCAAAATACACACTTAAAACGCCAAAAATAAAAATGATAATTTCAATACCAATTTGCCAATTCGGAATACTTTGATACTGATTAATGATGGTTTCAAACATATTTATTTAGTTAAAGCACAAACAAAAGCATACTCTTCAATTATATCAAACTGAAATTGAAAATCTTCGGTATTATTGTTAAAAATTAATTGTGCGGTACCTTTTTTGTTTTCTAATTTAAAAGGTCTTTCGAAAATATGCTTTGGAAAACTGATTCCTTTTTCATTTTTTAATTTAAATATACTTTCTTTTACACCCCATATCACGGTTGCTTTTGTGATTTTATCTGTTACGGATAAGTTTTCAATATGTGAAACATCCATATATCTTGAGGCAATTTTTAATGTTTTTTCTTTACAATTTTCAATGTCAATTCCTAAAGGTTTATTGCTAATACAAATACAAGAAAATTCGTGCGAATGGGAAATTGAGATGTGTTTTTGTTTAGAATTAATATTATTAATTTCTTGACTTTTGACTTTCGACATTTGACTTTCGACTTTCAGGTGCGGTTTCCCAAATGCATCATAATACAAATCAAAATCGTTTAAATTTATATGTTGAAGTAACATTCTAACTGCCAAAAACCCTTTTTGATGTGAAACTGACTGCATAGTTTGTAATCTTGACAAAGATTTTTCGTTAAGTAATGCCTTCTCTTTAAACCAGTTAATATCTTCGGTAATTTTCCAAAAATAGGCAACAGTGTATTCGTTTATGATGATTTCTTTAAAAAAAGGCATACTTTATTTATTTAAAAATTTTATTTTATTGTTATTCAGTTGTTTAAAGGTTTCAACAAAACTTAAATAGTTAAAATTAATTTCTAATTTAAAACTAATATTGTACCTTTGCACTCGTAAATAAAAAATAAATATACAAATATAATGAGTACAAAAACAATTCCTTACGTACCATACAAAGTTAAAGATATTTCTTTAGCAGCATGGGGAAGAAAAGAAATTTTATTAGCAGAAGCTGAAATGCCAGGTTTAATGGCACTTAGAGAAGAGTTTGGCGCAAGTCAACCTTTAAAAGGAGCTCGTATTGCAGGATGTCTACATATGACTATCCAAACTGCTGTTTTAATTGAGACCTTAGTGGCTTTAGGTGCAGATGTTACTTGGTCTTCTTGTAATATTTTCTCTACTCAAGATCATGCTGCTGCTGCAATTGCTGCCGCTGGAATTCAAGTTTACGCCTGGAAAGGTATGAATGAAGAAGAATTTGATTGGTGTATTGAGCAAACGTTATTCTTTGGTGAAGAACGTGCACCTTTAAATATGATTTTAGATGATGGTGGTGATTTAACAAATTTAGTATTTGATAAATTTACTGAATTGGTTGAAGGAATTAAAGGTTTATCTGAAGAAACTACTACAGGCGTTCACCGTTTGTACGAAAGAATGAAAGCTGGAACTTTATATATGCCAGCTATCAACGTAAACGATTCTGTTACTAAATCCAAATTTGATAACAAATATGGTTGTAAAGAATCTGCAGTAGATGCAGTTCGTAGAGCAACAGATACTATGTTAGCAGGAAAAAGAGTAGTAGTTTGTGGTTACGGAGATGTGGGTAAAGGTACTGCGGCTTCTTTCCGTGGCGCGGGTTCTATTGTAACAGTTACAGAAATTGATCCAATTTGTGCATTACAAGCTGCAATGGACGGTTTTGAAGTTAAAAAATTAGATACAGTTGTTGCCAATGCAGATATTGTAATTACTACAACTGGTAATAAAGATATCGTTCAAGGTCGTCATTTTGAAGCTATGAAAGACAAAGCTATCGTTTGTAATATTGGGCATTTCGACAATGAAATTGATATGGCTTGGTTAAACGGAAATTTCGGCCATACTAAAAACGAAGTGAAACCGCAAGTTGATATTTACACTGTAAATGGTAAAGAAGTTATTATTTTAGCCGAAGGACGTTTAGTAAACTTAGGTTGTGCTACAGGTCATCCAAGTTTTGTAATGAGTAACTCATTTACTAACCAAACGTTAGCACAATTGGAGTTATGGGAAAATAGCGCTAACTACAAAAATGAAGTATATATGTTGCCAAAACATTTAGATGAAAAAGTAGCGGCTTTACACCTTTCTAGATTAGGAGTAGAATTAGAAACGTTACGTCAAGATCAGGCAGAATATATTGGCGTTGGGGTTCAAGGACCATTTAAACCAGAATATTACAGATATTAATCAGGCTTCTTAGAAAGTTAGATTTTTAGATAATTAGAAAAACCCTTGCTGAAGAGCGAGGGTTTTTTTGTTAATTTTTTGTTAATTTTCAGCTCTACATTTGTAGAGTTATAAAATTGCTCTATGTTTGTAGAGTTAATTCTAAATTTGTAGAAAAATGACATTATCAAACACAGAAGAACAATTAATGGAGCATCTATGGAAGCTTGAAAAAGCGTTTATGAAAGACTTGTTAGAAGTTTATCCAGAACCAAAACCAGCCACCACAACTGTTGCTACTCTTTTAAAACGAATGATTGATAAAAAATTCGTGGCGTATAAAGAGTATGGAAATTCAAGAGAATATTATCCATTGGTAAAAAAAACAGATTATTTTTCGAAACATGTAAATGGACTAATTAAAAATTTTTTCAATGATTCTTCTTCCCAATTTGCTTCTTTCTTTACAAGAGAGACCAATTTAACAGCTTCTGAATTGGAAGAGTTGAAAAAAATAATAGATGTTGAACTACAAAAAAAGAAAAAATGATAGACTTCTTATTAAAATCTGCTATAAGTTTAATTGTATTTCTTGGGTTTTATTATTTGATATTAGAACGAGAAAAAATCCATAAGTTTAATAGATTTTTTCTTTTAATATCTATTTTAATTTCATTGATAATTCCATTTGTCACTTTTGAATTCATCGAATTTGTTGAAACTGCTCCAGTCATTCAGTATGATGAACCAATAAATATTGAGAAAGCAGAGGTAGTTTTAAATCAAAACCCGACAATCGAGAACGTAATTACTGCTAATGAGTCTGTAAATTATTTACCCTATGTGCTTTGGAGTATTTATGTATTAATAAGCTTCGTTTTTTTATTTCGATTTAGTAAAAATTATTTCAAACTAATTGTAAAATCAAAAATAAATCCAAGTGTAAAATATAAAAATGCGAATTTGATTTTGTTAGAAGAAAAAACACTTCCTCACACATTTTTGAATTTTATATTTGTCAATTCCGAAGATTTTAAAAATAAAAATATTGAAGATGAATTATTTGCTCACGAAATGGTTCATGTAAACCAAAAACATACTTTAGATATTTTATTTATTGAGTTTTTGAAAGCCCTATTTTGGTTTCATCCACTTTTCTATTTATATAAAAAAGCCATTCAATTAAACCACGAATTTCTTGCCGATGAAGAGATTGTGAACACTTATAATAATGTGCCTTATTATCAGAATCTATTGTTACATAAAAGCAACGGTAATACAACAGTTTACTTAGCAAGCAATTTAAATTATTTAATCACTAAAAAACGGTTACTTATGATGACTAAAAACACTTCAAAAAAATTAGCACTACTAAAAAAAGCTGCAGCTCTTCCAATCTTAGCAGGCTTAATTTACTTTTTCTGTATAAAAATTATAGCTCAGGAGAAAGTTATTGAAGTTAAGCAACTTAAAAAGAATATTGTAAATCAAATTAATACAAATGAGCGTGAAGTTAAATATTTAACTTATAAAGTTTCCGACGAGGAATATTATAAAGATGTTATCTGCGTATTTTATGAAGGTGTAAATCCAAATATACATAAGAATAAAAAATGGCCAGTAAAAAATCTGCTTTTTTCAAAAAAATATCAAGATTTAACTAAAGAAGAATTAGAAAAGTTGCAGTACTTAAAGTTTCGTCAAGAGCCAACTGTAAAAAAGTCACCTACTAAAAAAGAGATAATTGATTTTCTAAATGTAAATAAATACGCTATTTGGATAGATGGTGTAAATGTAAATAACTCAAAATTAAATTCATACAAGCCATCAGATTTTGCAAGTTTTAGTGGTAGTGTAATTTTAAAAAATGCTAGAAGTAAAAAATATCCACAACCTTTTCAATATTGGTTTTATACTCACAAATACTATAAAGCTCAGAATATGGATAAATGGTTAAGTAGATATGGAGGAGATTCAATTGTTATGTTCTCAAGTAAAATGAAAGACAAAAAACTTCTAAAAAATGAAAAAATGATTATCGTTATCGATGCAGGTCATGGTGGAAAAGATCCGGGAGCGAAAATTGATGAAGAACTTGAAAGTAAAATTGTAGAAAGTATTGCAAAAAAAATTAAAGCATTAAATGGTAGCGAAGATTTAAAAATTATTTTGCTTCGTGAAGATGATAGTTTTGTCAGTTTAAGCGATAGAGTAAATAAAATAAATCAAATTAATCCGGACATGCTAATTTCATTACATTTGAACGCTTCAAAAAACCCAAATGAAAAAGGGGTATATGCTTTTATTTCTAGTCAAAATGGATTTTATGAAAAGTCGTTAGAGAAAGCAAATCAATTAATTGAGAACATTTCAAATAATAATTTAGCTAAAGGCGGAGTGAAAGATGCTAATCTTTATATTATCAAAAATTCAAAATGTCCAGCTGTTTTGTTAGAAGTCGGTTATTTATCTAACGCAAATGACAAAGCCTATATTACAAGTGAAAGCGGAAAAGATGAAATCGCAAAAAACATCTTAAAATTATTACGAGAATAGTAATTCAGAAATCGAATAATTTAAATTAGTTATTACTAGCAAAAATCCCCATTCAATTGATTGGGGATTTTTTAGATATTACTTTTTACAAAAAAATCCCAAAAACCATATTGGAATTTGGAAGTTTTTTATATTTACAAGAAAAAACTAATTATGAAGAAAATATTTACAACTAC
This sequence comes from Flavobacterium sp., assembly GCF_044361065.1. Lineage (GTDB taxonomy): Bacteria > Bacteroidota > Bacteroidia > Flavobacteriales > Flavobacteriaceae > Flavobacterium. The sequence continues at coordinate 3,975 of NZ_JBIKJI010000058.1, read as the reverse complement.
TATTGTTTTATTAATTTTAACTTCTTGTAGTATAACCGGATTAACAAATGATTATTCGAAACTAAAAGAAGAAGATAAAGCAAAGATTGTTACTTTGGAAAGTTTTGAGAATCTAGATACAACAAAAATTTATAAAATTTCTGGAAATCAATTAAGGGCGGAATTAACTAAACACGAAAAATCTTTAGTTTATGTTTTTACAAATGGATGTTCTTCGGATGTATGTCATCCAATGCAAGTTTATGAAAATTATGCAAAAAAGAATGGGTATCAATTGTTTTTAGTAATGTCGGGATATGGAAATTTAGATGATACTTTAGGACAAAGAAATAATTTTACAAGTCAATTATTTTCTATTAACACAGATTTGTATGATTCAAGATATAGGACTGTTTATACAAGAATTTTTGAAAATGAGCTATTAAAGAAAGATATAGATTATAAATCGAAAGAATATTTAGGACATTTGTTTTTCTTTGAAGGAAGTCGACTTGACAAAATCGTTAATGATTTACCAAAATACTAATTAGATAAATTAAATATTTTAATCCCCAATCATTCGATTGGGGATTTTTTAGATATTACTTTTTACAAAAAAATCCCAAAAACCATATTGGAATTTGGGATTTTATATTTGTAATTTTAGGTTTATTATGCTTCGAATGGAAGTATAGAAACCCAAGATTTGTTCTCACCTTTTTTCTGGAATTTTACAACTCCATCTACTTTAGCATGTAAAGTATGGTCTTTCCCCATGTAAACATTTTCACCTGGGTTGTGTTTTGAACCTCTTTGTCTAACAATGATATTTCCTGCAATAGCAGCTTGACCACCATAAATCTTAACGCCTAAACGTTTTGATTCTGATTCTCTACCATTCTTCGAACTACCGACACCTTTTTTATGAGCCATGACGTTATATTTTAAATGTTATTCTTCAGTTTTTGGTTTTTTTGCTCTTGTAGCTTTAGGCTTTACTTCTTCAGTAGCCGTTTCTACTTCAACATCAGCTTTCTTTGTTGCTTTTGGAGCTGCTTCTTTTTTAGGAGCCGCTTCTTTTTTACCAGTTCCAGTTGCTACAATGTTCTCAATGATAATTTGAGTAAATGATTGTCTGTGACCGTTTTTCTTTTTGTAACCTTTTCTTCTTTTCTTTTTGAAGACAATTACTTTATCACCTTTAAGGTGTTTTAATACTTTGGCTTCAACAGAAGCTCCTTCTATAGCTGGGGCGCCTAATGTTAATGCTCCGCCGTTGTCAATTAATAAGACTTTTTCAAAAGAAACTTTTGCGTCTACATCATTTGCTAAACGGTGAACAAATAACCTTTGGTCTTTGCTTACTTTAAATTGTTGCCCTGCTATCTCTACGATTGCGTACATAACAATGTGTTTAAATTATTATTTTTTCAGTTTGCAAATATATAACTATTTATTAAACCTGCAACATTACTTTTTCTTTTTTATTCGAAAAAATAAAATTTGTAATATTTTTTATTTTCTGTGTAACAATTCATATCTTTCGCCTACCAATACTTATCATTTATTATTAAAGATTAATTATGAAAAAAACATTAATGGCTTTAGGAACAATAGCAATGTTAGGAAGCACAGCAAATGCTCAGAAAGTAGCATTTGAAGAATTTGATTTGGATAACGGTTTACACGTGGTTCTTCATCAAGATAATTCGGCGCCAGTTATTATTACATCGGTAATGTATCACGTAGGTGCAAAAGATGAACAACCAAATCGTACGGGTTTTGCTCACTTTTTCGAACATTTGTTGTTTGAAGGTACCAAAAACATCGAAAGAGGGGAATGGTTTAAAATTGTTACCGCAAATGGAGGACAAAATAATGCCAATACTTCAGATGATAGAACGTATTATTACGAGGTGTTTCCGTCTAATAATTTAGAGTTAGCCATTTGGATGGAATCGGAAAGATTAATGCATCCTGTAATTAATCAAATTGGTGTTGATACCCAAAATGAAGTAGTAAAGGAAGAAAAACGTTTACGAATTGACAACCAACCTTACGGAAATATTTTTAAAGCGATTAAACAAAATCTATTTAAAAATCATCCTTACAGATGGACAACAATTGGTGAAATGGAACATTTGGATTCAGCCACTTTAGAAGAATTTCAAGCGTTTAATAAAAAGTTTTATGTACCAAACAACGCCGTTTTAGTAGTTGCAGGTCAGTTTGACCCTACTCAAGCCAAAGAATGGATTAAAAAATATTTCGGAGCCATACCAAAAGGTGCACCTGTTGCAAGACAAAAATTTGAAGAAGCGCCAATTACTGCTACTATTAATGCAACTTGGGAAGATCCAAACGTTCAATTACCAATGACTTTAGCAGCGTACAGAACACCTTCAATGAAAACGAAAGATGCGCGTGTTTTAGATATGATTTCTACTTATTTATCGGATGGTAAAAGTTCTAAATTATATAAAAAAATGGTAGATGATAAGAAAGTAGCACTTCAAGTAGGGGCGTTTAGTAATTCTCAAGAAGATTACGGACAATATATTATTTACAGTTTGCCGTTAGGTGATGTGTCGTCTGAAAGTTTATTAAAAGAAATTGATGAAGAAATTGTAAACATGCAAACTAATTTAATTTCTGAAAACGATTTTCAAAAACTTCAAAATAAATTTGAAAACAACTATGTAAGTTCAAATGCAACTGTAGAAGGTATTGCAGAAAATTTAGCTTCATACTATTTATTATATGGTGATATTAATTTAGTGAATACTGAGATTGAAATTTACCGTTCTATTACAAGAGAAGATATTAAAGAAGTTGCAAAAAAATATTTAAATCCAAACCAACGTTTGATTTTAAATTATGGTCCTGCAAAAGAAAAAACCGCTAAATAATCTTACCATGAAAAAGTATTTATATATCGCAGCCAGTTTATTACTAACAATAACTATGCAAGCACAAGACAGACCAATGCCTAAACAAGGCCCAGCTCCATCAATTAATATTAAAAAGCCAGTAACATTCGTATTAGAAAATGGTTTGAAAGTGTTAGTGGTGGAAAATAATAAATTACCACGCGTTTCTTATAACTTAACTTTAGACAATACACCTTTTGCTGAAGGAAGCAAAAAAGGAGTGACAGATTTAGTAAGTTCTATGATTGGAAATGCTACTGAATCTATTTCTAAAGATAAATTTAACGAAGAAATTGACTTCTTAGGAGCTAATATTAATTTTTACGAATCAGGTGCTTCTGCAAATGGTTTGTCAAGATATTCGGCTAGAATTTTAGAATTATTAGCTGATGGCGCATTAAATCCATTGTTTACACAAGAAGATTTTGATGCCGAAAGAGCAAAATTAATAGAAGGATTAAAATCTGACGAAAAAAGCGCTTCTGCAATTGCAGGTCGTGTTCAAAATGTTTTAACCTACGGAAAAGAACATTATAATGGTGAATTCACTTCTGAAGAAACCTTAAAAAATGTAACGTTACAGGATGTAATCAATCATTACAACACGTATTTTGTGCCAGCTAACGCCTATTTAGTAGTAATTGGTGATGTAAAAACTAAAGACGTTAAGAAAAAAGTAGAAGAATTATTTGGAGCTGATGTATGGAAAACAGCTTCAGCACCAAATTTAACGTATAATGATCCAAAAGATTTACAATATTCTCAAATTAATTTTGTTGATGTTCCTAATGCAGTTCAATCTGAAATTGCAATGATCAACTTATCAAAATTAAAAATGACGGATAAAGATTACTTCGCTGCTATTTTAGCCAACCAAATTCTTGGTGGTGGTGGAGAAGGTCGTTTGTTCTTAAACTTAAGAGAAAAACACGGTTGGACATACGGTTCGTATTCTAATTTAGGAGCAAGTAAATATATTTCTAAATTTTCTTCTACTGCTTCAGTAAGAAATGCTGTTACAGATAGTGCTGTTGTAGAAATTTTTAATGAATTGCGAAAAATTAGA
>NZ_JBIKJI010000057.1:0-11355 GCF_044361065.1 Flavobacterium sp. | reverse complement strand
CATTTTTGGGAAAAAGGAAAATATCAATTTATTCCATTTATAGCTACTTTTGGTGCTGTAGTTTTTACAGATTTATTAAAAGGTGTGGCTTTAGGAATGATTATTAGCGTTATATTTGTTTTAAAGGGTAATATGAAACGAGCTTATCATTTCAAAAAAGAAGAATATCACGATGGCGATATTATTCATATCGATTTAGCACAGGAAGTTTCGTTTTTGAACAAAGCGGCAATAAAAACAACATTATCTGAAATACCAGAAAATGCTTTTGTAACCATTAATGCATCAAATACTGTTTATATTGCACACGATATTTTAACTTTGATTACAGAATTTGCAGAAGTTAATGCAAAAGAATTAAATATTGATGTGAAATTAGAAGGTTTTAAAAAAGCATATAATTTAGAAAATAATGAATATTTTAAAAGCACTGTAACTTTTGAAAAAAAATACAATGCATTGAAACGAAAAGTAGAAATAGTAAGAAGTAATAAATAAAAATATAGAAAAATGAGTAATGATTTTTACAAAAAGATTTTAGACAACAATAAAAAATGGGTTGAAAATCAATTAGCAATTGATGTAGAATATTTTAAAGATTTAGCTAAAGGACAACAACCACCTTTATTATGGATTGGCTGTTCAGACAGTCGTGTGCCAGCTAACGAAATTATTGGAGCAAAACCAGGTGAAGTTTTTGTGCACAGAAATATTGCAAATATGGTTATTCATAGTGATATGAATATGCTGAGTGTATTAGATTATGCTGTAAATGTATTAAAAGTAAAACATGTAATTGTTTGTGGACATTATGGTTGTGGTGGAGTAAAAGCTGCTATGGGTAATCAATCTATTGGATTAATAGATAACTGGATCCGTCACATTAAAGATGTTTATCGATTACATGAAACATATTTAAATACTATTGAAGATGAAGAAGAACGATTTAATAAATTTGTTGAAGTCAACGCGCAAGAACAAGTATTTGATTTAGCGAAAACTTCAATTGTTCAAAATGCATGGAGAAATGGTCAAGAACTTACACTTCACGGTTGGACCTATGGTTTAAATTCAGGTTATGTAACCGATTTAGGCGTAAACATGAGTTCTAATGAAGAATTAGATGAAGTGTATCAATTGAAGTTTTCGAACTAAAAAATTACAAACATTTAATTAGTGTTAAGTAAATAGGCATTCCTATCGTAATATTTAAAGGAAATGTTACTGCTAATGTCATAGGTAAAAACAACCCTGGATTTGCTTTTGGCACGGCAATTTTCATAGCAGCAGGCACAGCAATATATGATGCGCTTGCTGCTAAAACCGCTAACATAAATCGATTGCCTATATCGTCCGTTACTATTTGACTGCATAAAGCTACAACACAACCATTAATCAAAGGAATAAACAGAGCAAAAAATACTGCAAACCAGCCGCTTTTTACAAAATCTCCTAATTTTTTACCACTTACAATTCCCATATCTAAAAGAAATATGGCTAAAAAACCTTTAAATAAATCATTTGTAAAAGGTTTTATTCCCATCGCCTGTTCTTCACTAGCAAGCAGTCCAATTACTAAACTACCTAAAATTAAAAGTACGCTTCCATTGGTAAAAGAATGCTTAATTAAAGATATAAGTGAGGTATTCGTTTCTTTTTTCTTATCAAACATTCGTATTAATATGACACCCACAATAATGGCTGGTGCTTCCATTAATGCCATAACAGCTACCATATGCCCGCTAAAAGTCATGTGTTGAATCTCTAAAAAAGAAGCAGCAGTTACAAAAGTTACCGCACTTACTGAACCATAAGCGGCAGCTATTGCACCGGCATCAAAAACATTAAATTTTCTTCTCAAAATAAAGAAGGAATATATCGGAATAATCAATGCGATAACTACACCGAACAAAACAGACCAAACAATTTCCAATGTAAATTCGCTATGAGCTAACTCCTGTCCGCCTTTAAATCCGATAGAGAATAATAGATATAGTGATATGAACTTAGAAGAATTAGGTGGTATTTCTAAGTCGCTTTTTAATTTTACTGCTACAATTCCTAAAATAAAAAAAAGTAACGCTGGGTTCGTGAGGTTTTCAAATAGTAAATCTAAATTCATTTTATTTGTTTTTAGTAGCTCGTTCTAAACGATCATTAATTGAGTTTCCCAAATCGATTTCTGGAAACTTTTGAGCAATAATTAGGTCTAAATTTTGAGTATCTAAACGATGCATTGCCGCATATAAATTAGCTGTAGCTTCCTTAAGACTCCCTTTCTTTGATAGAATCTCAACAACTACATCTTCTTTATCAATCGTAACATTATTAAATAAAAGCAATCCAATCCTTTTTGTTGGATATTTTTCAATCTCTTTTTTTACATCATTAACTAATATAGTTTTTGTTAAGGGCGCATAATGCCTGGTAAGCATTCCTGGTGCCTCTGGAGCATTCTCGTTTTTATTTTTAAGTAAAATTGGACCAATAACGCTTTCAATCTCTTCTCTTGAAATAGCTCCTAGTCTAAACAAAATTGGCTCTTCATTCTCAAATCCGATTATTGTAGACTCTATACCATTCTCACAATTACCACCATCTAAAACCAATGGAAGTGTATTTGAAAAATAATTTGCTACATGTTCTGCAGTAGTAGGACTAATAGAACCGAAAGGATTTGCGCTTGGAGCTGCTAATGGAAAATTTAGTTTAGACAATAAATCTAAAGTTAATGGATGATTAGGGATTCTAACTGCAACTGTATCTTTTCCGCCAGTAACCAAATCAGAAATAGAATTTCGTTTTTTTAACACAAGCGTTAGCGGACCAGGCCAAAAATTATTAGCTAATGATTTCGCTTTTAAAGGAATCTCCGAACATACCGCTTCTAAACAAGTTAAGGAATGCACATGAACGATTAACGGATTAAAAAATGGTCTTTTTTTGGTTTCAAATATTTTTTTTATTGCCTTTTCACTAAATATATTACCTGCCAAACCATAAACCGTTTCTGTTGGAATAGCTACTACTTCATCGTTTTCTAGCAGATTTTTCGCAAAATCTAAATCTTTTGAAATTTGAATCATAAATTATGGGTTACACGTGTCACAATAGGTTGGCTCTTCATAAGTAATACCTCTTGGAAACATTTTTTTATTACTAAAATGGCATTTTTTACATTGATACATATAATATAAAGTGGAGCGTGTAGGATTTTTACATAGCTCACACGGCAAACCTGAAACAGCATCTACAATATCAAAACCTGGTGTTTGACATGTAGGACAAAGTGATTTTATTTTTTCAATTAACTGCCATGTTGCTTTTTCAATTACTTTCATTCGAGTAGGATTGAACATGGCTCTCATATCCGTTTCTACATATACAAAACCATTCTTATTATTTAATTTATGAAATTTTTCTAGCAACTCGTTTTCAGATTGTATGCCTTTGAAAATAGTTGAAAAGTTAGTTTCATCTGATTTTAAAATTAGTGCATGAGAAGGAAAATTCACTTTTTCGGCAAAAGTCAGTAAATCTGTTTCATTAGAAATTTTTTGACCATTAAAATTGGTTTCCAAACTAATTTCTTTTGCTATAATTTCAAGATCATTTCTAAAATCTTTTAGCATTACTAATTCTTGATTAGCATGTGCAAAAAAAATAGACGGATGCGCTCCAAAAGAACCTTCACTAGCAATTACTAAATCAGATTTTGAGGCATTAGCAGCAAGGATACATTTATTTCTTAGTGTGGTTAAGGCATCATATTTTCGTTCAATTTCACCAGAAAACGTTCCTAAAGTATCCGTGTCAAATTGTTTAGATACAAAACAACTAATCGCAAGTTCTTTCTCGAGAATAGGAGTCATAACAAGCTCTTTTTTATGTTTTGTAGCAATTAGTACTTTTCGACCTGCAAACATATTATTCTTCTAAACGAATGGTTAGCGTACTATTAATTACCAATTTTTTATTTTTCTCTTTTGCACTGGCAATAACTTGTTTAATTTCATCTTTAGTTGCTATTAATTCTTGAATACGAACTTTTGAATGTGCCATTTCTTGATTAAATCGGATATGGTTACTGAAATCTTCTCTATTATGATAATCGATTTTATAATTAAGCAAAGCAATTAAAAGTTTGTCCGCGTCATCGAAAGTAAAAACACCATCAATAAATTTAAAGTCTTGTTCTTTTTCCATTATATTTTTGTGTTAAATAATTTTATGTTGCAAAATTGATATTTTTTATTCATAAATTTTTATTTATATTTGTAATGTAAACCATAACATATATTTATGAATTATACCTTACACCAACTTCAGGTTTTTTATAAAATAACAGAGACTTTAAGTATTACTAAAGCTGCCGAAGAATTATTTCTTACTCAACCAGCGGTTTCAATACAATTAAAAAATTTTCAAAACCAATTTGATATTCCATTAACAGAAATGGTGGGAAGACAAATTTATATTACCGATTTTGGAAAAGAAATTGCAACTGCAGCAGAAGCAATTCTTAATGAAGTATATGCAATAAACTATAAAACTCAAGCTTACAAGGGGCAACTATCAGGAAGATTAAAAATATCAGTCGTTTCAACAGGAAAATATGTAATTCCCTATTTTTTGAGTGATTTTATTAAAAATAATAAAGAAATAGAATTGGAAATGGATGTGACTAACAAAACAAAAACGTTAAAATCGTTAAAAAATAATGAAATTGATTTTGCTTTAGTTTCAATACTTCCAAAAGATATAGAAGTTGAATCGAAAATTATTTTAGAAAACAAATTGTTTTTAATAGGTAATAAATATGTAGATATTAATCCTAAAAATGATTTAGCTGAATACGCTGCAAATTACCCGCTAATATATAGGGAAGCTGGATCTGCAACAAGAATTACAATGGAAAATTATTTAGATCAAAACGGAATTAAACCAAATATGAAACTCCAATTAACTTCAAATGAAGCAGTAAAACAATCTGTAATTGCAGGATTAGGACTTTCGATAATGCCTCTAATAGGATTGAAAAATGAATTAGACAAAGGTGATCTTAAAATAATTCCAGTAAAAAAATTACCAATTGTTTCTAGCTGGCGATTAATTTGGTTAAAAGGGAAAAAATTTAGTCCAGTCGCAAATGCTTATCTAAAACACATAAATGCCGCCCACGAAGAAATTAAAAACGAATATTTTTCTTGGATTTCGAATTATTAATCTTTTAAATTTTCATTAAAAGCAGAAGGCAATAATTGTGGTATAAACTTTATTAAAATTGGCAATAATAAACCACCCCCCGGAAGTAAAAAAATAGTAAGAGAAGGAATGCTTTTGCAGATGTCTAATAACTGTTTTTTTACTTTCTTTTTTTCCTCAAAACTCAATTCATTTTGAGTTGATTTCCCTAATAACTTTACTAATTCTTTGCTCTCTGAAAGCTCTTTAAGTAAACGGGTTTTATTCCTACTTACTAACTTTGCAATATTATCTTGGGTGTTCGTGTAAAATTGCTTTACCGGATGATTTAAATTATAAAAAGGTAAATTATTTTTATTTTTATTTATAAATTCAACTAATTCATAACCAGTGTTTTGATTTATTTTATTTAAACCTAATTTTAAAGCAAATTCTGAAAGAAAAACTTGCTCGTTTTCATACACAACACCATCACTTAACAACGTCATATGAGCAATTTCGTATAGATATAAACTTTCTAATTCAGACCGATTCCCTTCAAAAACAATATCAATAATTTCATTATCATTTATTTTAGAAACCTTAGAATATCGCAACGAATTTTCAAACATTTTCAAAAGCATTATGTCGTACTCCGATTTATGTTTTTTCACATTTAAAGAAAACATAATTAATACCAAACATTTTCGTTCTAAATTCTTAAAAAAATCAAGTGAAATCGATTTGTTTTTAATATAATATTCAAATGCCAAAACATCAATATACAACATAGAATTGGTTACTATATGTGTAAAATTCTTGGTCAAAATATTATCATTTGTTTGCAAACGTTCATTAATGATACTCTCTAATTTTTGGTAGGAATTAGATTGTGGCATAACTAAATTTAAAAAACTAAATTTACCTTTTGAAATTTGATCGTAAAAAGATAACAATTCATTTAAAAAAGCAGTTTTCGAATCCAACTTATGAGACTGAAACAAAGCAAGTAATGTGGCTAAAAAACCAACTTTCATTTTTTCTTCAGCATCCCATTTCGCATCATCTATGTCTGTTTTTAGATGATAGTTTACAACATAACCATAAATCAAACCACTTTTTTGAGAAGCCCTAAAGAATGACTCGTCGGTATCGTATGTAACGACATCAGCAGCATATTGTTGAATAAACTTTTCAATCCAACCGTTAATTGATGGGTTAATTTGCATGAATTATCTGGTGTTTTAAATCGTAATTAATTAATAATCCAACAAATTTGCTATAACTTTCCATTCCGTCTTTTTGTTGATTCATTTTTAAAAATGTGTCGTAAATGTATTCAAAAAAAGTATCAATCCAAGAATGGTAGTGTTTCCAAAAGGTTTTGTTTTCATTAAAATTTTCCAAAACACCTTTATTAATAAATACTTTATACGTTTTACTACTGCCTGCTTCCATTACTTCTAAATTATACAAACAATAATTCAAAGCAAAAGCAAAGGCAGAATATTTAAAATAAACATCCTTATTTTGCGAAGCAGCAATAAATCCAATAAAATTACAGTCACTTTCAGAGGCAATTCCGGTTTGATGTGCCATTTCGTGACAAATTGTTAATGGTGAAGTATATTTCGGCTTTAAATTATTTACCTGCGCTTCATTTGTAAATGGATTTAAATACCCTCCAAATCCCATATAACTCAATGGTAAACTAAAAATGGAGGATTTGATACTTTTATGTTGATAATGAATATGCGATAACGGTTTAGGTAAATTAGCATATCCGTTTAAAGCCATTTCATACATTTTTTGTTCTGAGTAGTTATAAACCACTTTCTTATAATGTAATTTTTCTATTTGAAGTTGCAAATGATTTGTTTCGGCAATTAATTTTAACGTCAAATTTTGCAATTGTTCTTTAGTATACTCTTTTTCAATTCCTATTTTTTTATGCAATGGAATTCTGTAATAATTCAATCCCCACAAAAAATGAAACAAGAAATACAAAATCGAAATAAAATTCAAAATAGTTAAACCGTTAGATTTCCAATTTTTAAAAAAACCAATTCTATTTTTATACAACCATCTTAGAACAAATAGTATCAAAATAATATAGAAAATATCACCTATAGAAAAAGGAATCCAACCTAAGAGTAATCGACTAATCTTAGAAAGATACAAATACAAGCCATTACTGTAAAAGCGCTCTACTACTTCTGGAAAAAGTGAAAGCACATTAATCAGAATAACTTGAATAATAAAAAAGTATAACTTCTTCACAAATTGAATTTAAATTGTAAATATAACTACAATTTCATTTATTAAGAAATTAAACTTTGTAACTTTGTATTTCAAAAAAATCTTATTAAATAATATAAAAAGACAATTCATAAATGAGTCAAGAAGTAAGAAATTTAGAACCAAAAGTACTTTGGAACAAATTTGCCGATTTAAATGCCGTACCACGTCCATCTAAAAAAGAAGAACGCGTTATTGCCTTTATGATGAAATTTGGTCAAGAATTAGGTTTAAAAACCATTAAAGACGAAGTTGGAAATGTAATTATAAAGAAACCTGCAACTGCCGGAATGGAAAATCGTAAAACCATTGTAATGCAATCACATTTAGATATGGTGCATCAAAAAAACAATGATACCGATTTTGATTTCGACACACAAGGTATTGAAATGTATGTAGATGGTGACTGGGTTCGTGCCAAAGGAACTACTTTAGGTGCCGATAACGGATTAGGTGTTGCTACAATTATGGCAATCTTAGAAAGTACCACAATTCCACATCCTGCCATTGAGGCTTTATTTACAATAGATGAAGAAACTGGTATGACAGGTGCAATGGGATTAAAAGGTGACTTATTAGAAGGTGAAATTCTTTTAAATTTAGACACTGAAGAAGATGATGAAATTGATATAGGTTGTGCTGGTGGAGTTGACGTAACTGCAGTTGCAGAATACGATGAAGAAGACACTCCTGCAGATGCTGTTGGTTATACCATTACTGTAAAAGGTTTAAATGGTGGGCATTCAGGTATGGATATCGACAAAGGTTTAGGTAATGCAAACAAAATTATGAACCGTTTATTATTTAATGGTTTTGAAGATTTTGGTTTACAAATTTCAACTATTAATGGCGGAAGCTTACGTAATGCTATTCCAAGAGAAAGTATAGCTGAAGTAGCCATTGCTCCTATTTACGATGAAGCATTTACGTTTGATATGCAAGAAATTATCAATGAAATAAAAGCTGAGTTTAAAACTACAGAACCCAATTTAGAAATTGTAATTGAAAAATCAGCAACAACACCTACTAAAGTTATGCCACCAATGGCACAGTTTTATATGGTTAGATCTATTTACGCAGCTCATAATGGCGTATATAGAATGAGTGCCGATTTTGATAATTTAGTAGAAACCTCAAATAATATCGCAAAAATCACAGTTGCTAATGGTAAATTAACCGTACAATGTTTAACGCGTTCTTCGGTAGAAACCTCAAAATTTGATTTAGCAAATGCCTTACGTTCCGCTTTCGAATTAATGGGTTGCGAAGTTACTTTTGGTGGCTCATATCCAGGTTGGACACCAAATGCTAATTCAGAAATATTAGATGTTTTAACTTCAATATACGAAAAACAAAACGGAATTAAACCGCACGTTGTAGCCTGTCACGCCGGATTAGAATGTGGGATTTTAGGAACCAATTATCCAGAAATGGATATGATTTCTTTCGGACCAACAATCAAAGGCGCTCACAGTCCAGATGAAAGAGCAAATATTGCATCTGCTCAAAAATATTGGAAATTTGTATTGGAAATTTTAGAAAATATTCCAGTTAGAAAGTAAAAAACAGCAAAGTAAAAAGTAAAAATCCCAATCTTTCAATTGGGATTTTTTTATTTATTTCGTTAAATACATTTTTCTTCTAGCGTACAAATCATAAAATTGATCATCTTTTAAATCATCAATAAATAAAATACTTTCGCCAGTTGATTTCATTTCTGGCCCCAAGGCTTTATTTACATTTGGAAATTTACTAAAAGAGAAAACCGGTTGCTTAATCGCATATCCTTTTAATTTCGGATTATAGGCGAAATCAGTAACTTTATTTTCTCCTAACATTACTTTTGTAGCGTAATTTACATAAGGTTCTCCATACGCTTTTGCAATAAAAGGTACAGTACGAGATGCTCTCGGGTTGGCTTCAATAATGTAAACAATATCGTCTTTAACCGCAAATTGAATATTAATTAATCCAACCGTTTTTAAAGCTACTGCGATTTTATTTGTATGATCTTTTATTTGTTGCATTACAAACTCACCCAAGTTAAAAGGAGGTAACGTAGCATTACTATCACCAGAATGGACGCCACAAGGCTCAATATGCTCCATAATTCCAATAATATAAACATTTCCATCTGCATCACAAATAGCATCGGCTTCAGCTTCAATAGCCCCGTCTAAATAATGGTCTAATAAAAGTTTATTTCCAGGAATCGATTTTAATAAATCAATTACGTGTTCTTCTAATTCTTGTTTGTTGATAACAATTTTCATTCCTTGACCTCCTAACACATAAGAAGGACGGACTAATAAAGGAAAATCTAATGTATCTGCAAGCAGCGTGGCTTCTTCAGCACTTTCAGCAATTCCAAATTGTGGAAATGGTATTTTTAATTCTGTTAATAAATCAGAGAACCTTCCTCTATCTTCTGCTAAATCTAAGGCATCAAATGAAGTTCCTAAAATTTTAATTCCGTATTTCGATAATTTTTCAGCTAATTTTAAAGCAGTTTGTCCACCTAATTGCACAATCACACCTTCTGGTTTTTCGTGCTGAATAATATCGTATATATGTTCCCAAAAAACAGGTTCAAAATACAATTTATCAGCCGTATCAAAATCTGTGGAAACCGTTTCTGGATTACAGTTAATCATTATCGTTTCGTAACCACATTCTTTAGCGGCCAAAACACCGTGCACACAAGAATAATCAAACTCAATTCCTTGTCCAATTCGATTTGGACCTGATCCTAAAACAACTACTTTTTTCTTATTTGTTACGATACTTTCATTATGAACGTATCTTGTACCATCTGCCTTTTCAATTTCGGCCTCAAAAGTAGAATAATAATAAGGCGTTTGTGCTTTAAATTCTGCGGCACAAGTGTCCACTAATTTATAAACGCGTTGAATATTCATTTCGTTACGTAATTTGTGAACTTGACTTTCCAAACATCTCATCATATGAGCAATCTGTCTGTCACCATATCCTTTTTGCTTGGCTTCTAACAATAATTCTTTTGGTAAAGAATCTACTTTATATTTGGAAATTTCTTTTTCTAAATGAAATAATTCTTCATATTGCTTCAAAAACCACATATCTATTTTAGTGATTTCGTGAATTCTATTCAATGGAATTCCCATCGCAATAGCATCATAAATCACAAAAACTCTATCCCAACTTGCATAGGTTAGTTTTTCGATAATTTGTTCGTAATTGGTATACCCTTTTCCGTCAGCTCCTAAACCATTTCGCTTAATTTCAAGTGATTGAGTTGCTTTGTGAAGCGCTTCTTGAAACGAACGCCCAATTCCCATTACTTCTCCTACCGACTTCATTTGTAATCCTAACGTTCTATCTGCACCTTCAAATTTATCAAAATTCCAACGAGGTATTTTTACAATCACATAATCTAAAGTTGGTTCAAATAAAGCTGAAGTCGATTTTGTAATTTGATTTTGCAATTCATCTAAATTGTAACCTAAAGCTAATTTCGATGCGATTTTTGCAATTGGATAACCCGTAGCTTTTGAAGCCAATGCCGAAGAACGAGATACGCGAGGATTAATTTCAATCGCAACGATATCTTCTTTGTCATCAGGCGAAACGGCAAATTGTACGTTACAACCTCCTGCAAAATTTCCGATAGAACGCATCATTAAAATGGCCATATCACGCATTCGTTGAAATGTAGTGTCTGATAAAGTCATCGCAGGCGCAACAGTAATAGAATCTCCAGTATGAATTCCCATAGGGTCCATATTTTCAATCGTACAGATAATTACCACATTATCGTTACTATCACGCAATAATTCCAATTCATATTCTTTCCATCCCATTAAAGCTTTATCAATTAAAACTTCATGAATTGGA
>NZ_JBIKJI010000211.1:0-2939 GCF_044361065.1 Flavobacterium sp. | reverse complement strand
TTCTTTTTTAGAGGAAATAGCAAAAATGTCTTCTTTTAAAATCATATTGCAAAAGTAGAAAAAGAATATTAGTTGCAAGTATCTTTTCTGATTTTTGGGCATAAAAAAAGCACCAACATTAATTGGTGCTTTTTTGAATATTTGTTAAAACTAATTATTCAATAATTAATTTTTTAGTAGACGTATTTCCTTCTTCAGTAATTTTTACAATATACATACCTGGAGTTAAACCAGAAATATTTACAGCATTATTACTTACTTTAGAATTGATTACTTCTTTTCCTAAAACATTTATTATAGATACATTAATATCACTATTTAAAGCCGTTTCAATAAATAAATTATTTTTCGCTGGATTTGGATACATTTTCAATCCGTCAATTTGAGAGAAAGATGATGCAGATAAAGGTACATTTATATCAAGTAAATTTCTTGAAGTAACTTGAGCAACCGTTCCGCTTTTCCCTACTAAAGCAATAATGTTAGTAGCAGTTGTTGGTTTTACAGTATTCATATAATTAGCTTCAGTAAACAATGTTCTGAAAACAATTATATCAGTACCCGTGTTAATATTAATATTTGCTGCAGTTGTTGGAAAATTTGCAGTAGTAATATCAAATGTAACGTTGTTGATTTGAACCAATTCACTTTCGTATGTTCCATTAGCAGCTGCAGCATTTAAGTCTGCAATTGTTACTACTTGAGGCGAAACAACGTTTCCTGAAGATGCGACAGTTGCATTTGTTGAAGGAACAAATTGTAATAAAGAACTAAATAAAGTTGCTTGACCTTTTAATCCACCAATAGCATCACCATTAGTCATTGTAGTTGTAATTGTTCCTGCTAAATCATCTATTAATATTCCACCTGTACTATCCTGAATGTATTTTTGATTTCTTGAAGATCTTGCATATGTAATTACCGGAGCACTATTTACTTGATAGTATTTATTAGCTCCATTAGTTACAACATCAGCTCTAACCGCAGCTAAATTAGCTACTACATTATAAGATGCAATAGAAAAAGTTAAAGTAGTATTAACGGCAGGTGTCAATGGGACTTGAGAATTATTAACTAATTCTATGAATACTGTATAAACACCAGGTGTTAAACTTGTCAATGAAATTGGAGTAGTATCGTATTTTGTAATAACTGTACCACTATTAACATTGTATCTTATATTTCCATTTCCAGTTCCATTAGCAACATTAAAATTGTTAAAAGCTAAAGTTATGGATAACGAAGTTGTTTCAGGACTAAATGTTTGATTGTTTGATGGAGATAGTACAGAAAAGCTAGGCGCAGTACAACTATAACTTGCTGTAGCTGAGTTTTTTGGGCTTGGTGACGCCGCAATGAAATCTGTGCCATTTTGATTTGTATCAGAACATCCGTTGTTGTTTCTTATTCCTGCTAATAATGCTGTAATTCCAGAAACAGCCGAAGTTCCTTCAAAAAAGTTACCAGTTCCATAACCTAAATAATCACTTACGTTAACATCACCTGAAGGATTGTTTGACCCTAAAGCAGTATTATTTTTTACTAAAGCTAATTTACCAGCGGTTCCAGATAAGTTTGTGCCTGCTGTCGCGTCAACTGTTGGTAAACTTATTCCTCCAGTTGTTGCAGCTAATCCTACTAAAAAGTATTTACCAGCTGCAATTGATGAAGATGCTGGAAATGTGTAGGCAATTGTGAAATTCCCTGCGGCACTTCCATACTGAATTGTCCATCCAGAGACATCAACTGAACTTGTAGTTCTATTAAACAATTCAACAAAATCTTGATTGTATGGGCCTGTGGCAGAGTTACCCCCATAAAACTGAGAAATAACTATGTTTCCTTGAGCAATAGATAATGATGCTACAAACAATAACAATAATAAGTAAATTTTTTTCATTTTTTTAGAAATTAAATTGAGTACAAATATAGAAACAAAATTAATTTTATGACCCATTGGTCTCGTAAAATTAATGTAAATTTAATAAAGATAAATCAGTAACTAGTTAACAATCAGTTTTCTAGTAGCTGAAGCCTCGCCTTCTTTGATTTTAATGATGTAAACACCTGGGTTTAAATTAGAGATGTTTAATTCTTTAGTGTATAAAGTAGTATCAATTACTTTTTTACCTAAAACATCAAAAATTTCAACTTTTTTATCTAAATTTAATCTAGAAGTAATGTAAACTTTCCCAGTATTGTTAGGGTTTGGGTACAAACTTAGTCCTTCAATAGTAGGTTCTTGTGATTTAGCTGAACTACTGTTTCTGCTTTCTTGAGCCACAGCGCCAATACTAAATGATAAGAAGAATAGGATGATATAAATGTAATTTTTTGCCATAATTTGTATATATGAGGTAAATTTATAAAATAAATATCAATTAGTATACCAAAATAGGAAAAAAATAATTAATTCTGATTAATATTTAATTTTTTGCGTGTATAAATCGTAATTTCAAAAATGTAACAAAATGTTGATTTTTTGATGATTTCTTATTTTTTTCAATACTACTTTCTTTTTTCTTAAAAAAACTCTAATTTTTTTATCAAATTCTTCGAAGTATTTTTTTTAAGATGTATATTTGCAGCTGAAAATTATCAAAAAAAATATAATTATGAGTCAAAGTGTTACAGCATTTTTAGGCGAAGTAGCTAAAAGAAATGCAAACGAACCAGAATTTATGCAAGCCGTAAGAGAAGTGGCTGAAACCGTAATTCCTTTTATCGAGGCAAATCCAAAATACCAAGGCAAAATGTTATTGGAAAGAATGGTGGAACCAGAAAGAGTAATTATGTTCCGTATAGCTTGGATAGACGACAAAGGAACTACTCAAGTAAACAGAGGTTTCAGAATTCAAATGAACTCTGCTATCGGACCTTATAAAGGAGGAATTCGTTTTCATCCTTCTGTAAATTTAAGTATTTTAAAATTCTTAGCA
>NZ_JBIKJI010000210.1:0-2963 GCF_044361065.1 Flavobacterium sp. | reverse complement strand
TTGCTTTACTTGGGGCTTTTTTGTTAGATAAAATTACCAATACCAATATTTTAGACGAATACACCATACGAGAATACGTGTTTCAAATTACGTTGATGAAAGTTATTGTGGCTGTTTTACTAATTTTCTTCGCATTATTTGAATTACTTCCAAAACTAAAAAATTTACAATTTCCTAAGAAATATTTGCCACTTGGTGGTGTATTAAGTGGTTTTTTTGGCGGACTTTCCGGACATCAAGGCGCATTACGAAGTGCGTTTTTAACAAAAGTTGGCTTATCTAAAGAAGCATTTATTGCGACAGGTGTACTTATCGCTTGTATGATAGACATAAGTAGAATGTCGGTGTATTTTACCAACATTTCAAAAGTGAAAGATAGTTTGAATTTGAATTTACTTATAGTTGCAACACTTGCTGCGTTTATAGGTGTGTATTTTGGAAACAAATTGGTAAAAAAAATAACCATAAACACCATTCAGAAAATTGTAGCATTTATGATTATTGTTTTTGCGATTGCTTTGGGCTTTGGGATTGTTTAGATGGGTACACAGATTGTAAGGATTGAACGGATTCGCACAGATTTTCTGTAAAGTTTGTCACTCTGAACTTGTTTCAGATTCTATTTTCTTTTCTCTATTTTCTCTTTTCTAGAAACATAATTATGCAAAAAATCTCCTTTTGGTTTTCCTAAATCGAAAGAACTAAACTTGGTTAAAAAACGGGTTTCTTTTCTCGCTTCATCTCTGTCCCAGTTTTCATATTCTATACGATAAATGGCAGAATACATTTCGGCACGACCAACACCGTGAAAACAATGAATTAGTACTGGATAATTTGCTTTGTTGTCCATTACTTTAAAAAAAGCGTCTAAATTTTCTGGTTTCGGCACTTGATCGGAGCCTATATTGAAATAATTCAATCCTTTAATTTTAGCTGCTGCTTTTTTTTCTGCAATAAGTTCTACAGGAATTTCTGGATTATTTACATCGTCACCCGTTCCTGGAAAACGTAAATCGATGATGCTTTTAATTTTGTGCTCTTTTACAAAATCGGCAATATCATCTGGTGGAATCACGCCACTCTTATATACTTTACCTTGAGAAATTACTTTTAAATTATGGTTTATTTTATAATCATAAAAATAGCTCTTTGCCCAAAAAAGTGCAGAAATTACTATAACTGAAACTAATATTTTCTTTTTCATTTTACTACTCTAAAATTACTTTCGACTTAATTACTCAACTTTTTATCAATAATTCTATTAAAATAATCTTGAAGAAACCCTTTACAGGCCGTTTCCATATCATTCATTTCTTTGTTTCTTTTTCCAATTAAATTGTGCAATTGTTCTTTATCCTCTTTACTGTAAAAACCAACGGCAACTTTTCCATCAAAAGCACAAATATAATTTCCTCGAGCAAAGTTATACATTCCCGTATTATAATTCATTACAAATGGCTTTGTATTACTGTTATTTTTAGCTAACAAACTTCTACCCCAACTTCTAAATGGTTTATTATATCCAATAATATCCATAACTGTTGGAAAAATATCAATATGTTGAGCCAATTCATTGTTTACTCCTTTGAACTTATATTTTGGTGAATAAAAAAGAATTGGAACAGCTAATCTATTCATAATTTTATTATAATATTCTTCATTATAATTAACCAAATTACAATGATCAGCGGTAATAATAAATATAGTATTTTCAAACCACGGCTCTTTTTTAGCGGCTTCAAAAAACTTTTTAAAAGCGTAATCTGTATACCCTACAGGCTGATGCATCAAACTTGTACCTTTTGGCAATTTATTTTTAAACTCAGCAGGCACCACATAAGGTTCGTGTGAAGTTACCGTAAAAATGGTACTAAAAAATGGTGCTTTCTTTTGACTTATCGTTTTATTCATAAATTGCATAAAAGGCACGTCCCAAATTCCCCACGAACCATCAAAATCGGCATCATTTCCGTATTCTGTCATACCATAATAATGGTCAAAACCCAAAATATTTCCAAAACCTAAAAAGCCCATAGAACCGTTTGGTGCACCGTGAAAAAATGAAGTTTCATACCCTTTACTTTTTAAACAAGAAACCATAGAGCCAATTTTTTGTTTGGCATACGGAGAAGATGTAAAGGCATCTTTAAACGATGGAATTCCTGATAATATAGACGACATACCGTGTATGGATTTATACCCGTTGGCATATGCATTGGTAAAAATTAAACTCTCGGTTGCCAAGGAATCAATAAAAGGCGTATAACTCACATAATCTTTAATATTTGTATTTTTATTAAACGCTCCGATATATTCTCTACCCATACTTTCGGTGATAATCAATACAATATTTGGTGTAGTTGAAGCATTAGAATCGTACAATTTTATCGGCTGAAAATTTGCATTAACGACTTCTTCTGGTATATTAAAATCGGTTTTTTTAAACGATTGTACTCCTAATGTTCTTAAAAACGAAAAAGTTGAATTTAAAACTAAATCGGCTTGTTGTGATTTTTTTACAAATCTGTTGGCGTCTACTAAATTAATTGGTCGAGTACTTTTCTTGAAATCGCCTCGAATCCCACCGATGCATAAAGTGGCAATTACTAATACCCCAAAAATAGATTTTGCAACATATTTTAACTTAGCATTTTCTACTAAATTGTGTTTCACTTTTACTTTTTGATACAAAAATACCCACAAAATAGCTACCACAATAAACAACAAAAACACGTGCCAATAGGTAATTAAAAATCGAAATAACATACCGCCTTTTGACTCTTCATTTTTTACCAAATCCCAAGCGGCAAGTGTTAATCGAGAAAAATTGTATTTGTAATAAATTAAATCGACAAAATTAAAGGCGTAAAAAAATAAATTTGAAATGAAATACAAATAAAACAATCCTTTTTGATACTTCGGTTTTGTATTTATAAAAAATGGTAAAGTAGACAGTAAAATAA
>NZ_JBIKJI010000208.1:0-2984 GCF_044361065.1 Flavobacterium sp. | reverse complement strand
AACCGGAATATTTGGATTAAAAAACATGAGTGGGGTAGGAATTTCTTTCGGATTAGATCGAATTTATTTGGTTTTAGAAGAATTAGGTTTGTTTCCAGAAACAGTAACTACGACTTCAAAAGCGTTATTTATAAATTTTGGTGAAGCTGAAACGTTATTTTCATTAAAAGCCATTTCGGAACTTAGACAAAATAATATTAAGGTAGAAATGTATCCTGATGCCGCAAAAATGGCAAAACAATTTCAGTTTGCTGAGAAAAAAGGGATTCAATTTGCAGTTTTAGTAGGTGAAGAAGAAATGAAACAAAAACAATATAAAATTAAAGATTTGATTTCAGGAGAACAAGAAACGGTTTCGTTAGCCCAATTAATAGAAAAATTAAAATAAATTACTAGATAGAAACACAGATTTCACAGATTAACACGGATTTTAATTTGTGTCAATTTGTGAAAATTTGTGTAAAATAAAACAAAATGAAGAAATACTTCCAAGAATTCAAATACAATTTCAATTTAGCGTTACCTGTAATCTTAGGTATGGTTGGTCATACGTTAGTTGGAGTAGTGGATAATATTTTTGTGGGACAATTGGGTTCTACAGAATTAGCGGCGGTTTCTTTAGGAAATAGTTTCGTGTTTATTGGAATGTCAATTGGAATTGGATTTTCTACAGCTATTACGCCAATTATAGCGGAATTCGATAGTACAAAAAATAGAGAAGGCGGAAGAACGGCTTTTCAAAACGGATTAATTTTATGTACCATTTTAGGTTTTGGATTGTTCTTTTTATTGCTTTTTGCCAAACCTTTATTGTCATATATGAACCAGCCCGCAGATGTAGTAAAATTAGCCAAACCTTTCTTAGATATTGTGGGTTTCTCATTGGTACCTCTTGTAATTTTTCAAGCATACAAACAGTTTGCTGACGGAATGAGTGAAACCAAATATTCTATGTATGCTACAATTTATGGTAATATTATTAATGTAGTAATTAATGCTTTATTGGTTTTTGGATTGTTTATGTTTCCTAAAATGGGAATTGTAGGATCTGCTATTGGAACATTAATCGCACGTGTTTTTATGGTCATTTATATGCACTATATTCTTTCTAAAAATGAAAAATTCAAATCCTTTTTCAAGAATTTTGGTTGGCAATCTTTTCAAAAAAGCGTTTCAGATAAAATTATTAAGTTGGGTATTCCTTCTTCGTTACAAATGTTTTTTGAGGTCGCTTTATTTACTGGCGCCATTTGGTTGTGCGGTATGATTGGAACTACCAGTCAGGCAGCCAATCAGATTGCATTAAGTTTGGCTTCTCTAACCTTTATGTTTGCGATGGGATTAAGTGTTACGGCTATGATTCGGGTAGCCAACCAGAAAGGATTGAATGACTATAAAAAACTTAATACGGTAGCGCATTCTATTTTTTTAATGGCCATAATTTTAGAAATTATTTTTGCAATAGTTTTTATGTTAGGAAGTCAGTTTTTCCCTTCGTTTTTTGTAAATTCAGAAATGGCATTAAACGCATCTGAAATTAAAGAAGTACTTTCTGTTTCTTCAAAATTATTAATAATTGCTGCATTTTTCCAAATTTCAGACGGAATTCAAGTAGTAGTTTTAGGCGCATTACGTGGTTTACAAGATGTAAAAGTACCAATGTATTTAACCTTTATTGCGTATTGGATAATTGGTTTTCCTATTTCAATTTATTTAGGGTTATACACTTCATATAAAGCCGAAGGTGTTTGGATTGGCTTATTAGCCGGATTAACAGCTGCTGCATTGATGCTTTATTTCCGATTTAGATTTCTATTAAAATTACATAGATAAAGGACAAAAGATAAAAGATGAATGACAAAAGATTTGTACTTTTGAAAATTCAAAATTTATTATTTACAATTCAAAATTTTAAAATATGGAATTACCAAAATTTGTAATAGGCGACAACACTGATTTTCCGGATGATATTTTTGTTATTCATTTAGAATATCCAAGATTTTTCATAAATCTTAAAGACGATTCAGTTGAATTTTTAGAAGATGTTGAAGAAGAAGATCAAACCGAATTAGAAGCCGAAATGGAACATTTAATTACCCTTGCAGGCGAATTTTATGACCGAGAAATGGTACGTTACGAAAAAGCATAAAAAAAACCGATAGTTTTCTATCGGTTTTTTTTAATCTAATAATCTAAAAGTCTAAGAAATCTAACAATCTAAGAAGTCTAATACGTCTGACTTAAGAACTGCAGCTTAACATAGAACTTCCAATTTTTTGTCTTGCCCAATCGGGTCTTTTTGCAAACCATTTTTCAAATTCGGGTTGTTCCTCATAGGGATGCAAAAGGAGTTCATAGAATTCGTTTAGTAACGAATAATCTTCTTTTTCTGCCAATTCAATCGCCATTTGCGCCATATAATTACGTAAAACATATTTCGGATTCACCGAATTTTGAAGTGTTTTTCGCTCGTTATCTGAAAGTAGTTCTTTATTTAAAAGTGTTACATAATGTGCAAACCAAAAATGCCAAGTTTCTAAAATAATTCCTGTAACTTCTTCAGGTTTATAAAACGCGTCAGTAATTTTTGCTACACAAGCTTCACTTGTATCTGTTTTTTTAATCTGATTTAGTTTTCTAAAAAAAATGGTATAATCTGTTTCTGTTTGTTCTAAATTATATAGTAATTGTTGAATTAGATTTTCGTTTTCTTCATTTTTTAATGTAATACCCAATTTTTTCAACATCATTTCTAAAAAATCTTCATCGTATTTTTTAGCATAATCATTTAGAATTTCTTCCAAAGGTGCTGCTTCTTCAATTAGCGGATACAATGCATTTGCCAATTGATATAAATTCCATAAAGCAATATTCGATTGGTTGCCAAATCGGTATCTTTTTCCTGCTGCATCAGTTGTATTGGGCGTCCAATTCGGATCAAAGTTTTCAAGCCATCCGTAAGGTCCGTAATCAATGGTGATGCC
>NZ_JBIKJI010000056.1:0-11520 GCF_044361065.1 Flavobacterium sp. | reverse complement strand
TTACGATTAGTTCTCGGAGATCAATTGAACTGCAATCATTCTTGGTTCAAAACCATTGATGATTCGGTGACTTATGTGATGATGGAAATCCGAACAGAAACGGATTATGCCACGCATCATATTCAAAAAATAGTTGGGTTTTTTTCGGCGATGCAAGAATTTGCTGCCGAATTACAATTGCAACACCATCAAGTCATTTATATTCATTTGAATGACACCAATAATTTACAATCATTTGAAAAAAATATAAAGTCTTTAATTGAAAAAGAACAGTTTACCCATTTTGAATACCAATTTCCTGACGAATACCGTTTAGATGAACAGCTTAAAAATTTGTGTCAGTCGCTTTCTATTACAAGTTCCGTATGCGATTCGGAGCATTTTATGAGTTCAAGAAACGAATTGGGTGATTTTTTCGATGGTAAAAAAACCTTTTTGATGGAAAGTTTTTACCATATGATGCGTAAAAAACATCATATTTTAATGGAGGGCGACAAGCCTTTGACGGGAAAATGGAATTATGACGGCGAAAATCGAAAAAAATTACCCAAAGATCACAAACCCACTTCGCCTTTAGTTTTCCAAAATGATGTAACCAAAATCGTTTCAGAAATTCAAAAAACAGATATCAAAAGCATTGGAAACGTCGATGCTGAAAATTTTGTTTGGCCAATCAATAGAAAGCAATCTCTAGAATTACTCGATTTTTTTGCAACCGAATGTTTGGCACTTTTTGGGAGCTACCAAGATGCGATGACACCTAACGAATGGTCGTTGTATCATGCTCGACTTTCGTTTTCGATGAATGTGAAACTAATTTCTCCTTTGGAAGTGATTCAGCGCGCAATTACAGAATGGGAAAATCGACCTGAAGCAATTGCCTACCATCAATTGGAAGGATTTGTACGTCAAATTATAGGTTGGCGTGAATATATGCGTGGAATTTATTGGAACAAAATGCCCGAATACGCCACGATGAATTATTTCAATAACGAAAACTCACTTCCGGAATGGTTTTGGACTGGAAAAACCAAAATGAATTGTTTGAAAGATGCAATCAATCAATCTCTGAATTACGCCTATGCACACCACATTCAGCGCTTGATGGTTACAGGTAATTTTGCACTTTTAGCAGGAATTCATCCTGATGAAGTGGACGCTTGGTATTTGGGCATTTATATCGATGCGATTGAATGGGTAGAAATTACGAACACCCGCGGAATGAGTCAGTTTGCTGATGGCGGAATTGTAGGCACAAAACCCTATGTGAGTTCGGCAGCATACATCGATAAAATGAGTCATTATTGTGGAAGTTGCTTTTATAAAAAGGCTGTGAAAACTGGAGACAAAGCTTGTCCTTTCAATAGTTTGTATTGGAATTTTTATGATAAAAATGAAGACAAATTAGGTAAAAATCCACGAATTGGCATGATGTACAATGTATGGCGCAAAATGAAACCCGATGACAAAGTTGCCTTATTAGAACAAGCCGATTATTATTTGAAAAATATTAATGAGTTATAAAATTAAACACATAGTCACATAAATTTGCATTAATAAATTGAGATGCTTCGCTTTACAAAGTACAACTAGCAAATCTTTGCAGTAAATAATCCGTGTTAATCTGTGAAATCTGTGGCTAAAAAAATAGAAAAATGATAAAAACAGCACTAGTTTGGTTTAAAACCGACTTACGAATTGAAGATAATGAAACCTTAGTCAAAGCCATTTCACAAAGCGAGAAGGTAATTCCTGTGTATTGTTTTGACGATTCGCATTTTGAAGCTTCGGTTTACGGATTTAAAAAAACGGGGAGTTTTAGAGCGCAATTTTTATTAGAATCGCTTGAAGATTTGGATGCCAAATTAAGAGCATTAGGTTCAGGTTTGCACATTGTAATGGGTAAGCTCGAAGTTGAAATTCCCAAATTGGTGCAAGAATATAAAGCGCAAAAAGTATTTGCCAAACGAGAAGTAGCTTTTGAAGAAAGACAAACCGAGAAAAAGGTTCAAGATGAATTATTTAAATTACGATGTGAATTAGAAAAAGTAAGCACCAGTACGTTATATCGTGCAGAAGACTTGCCTTTTTCTATCAAAGACATTCCCGATGTGTTTACCAATTTTAGAAAAAAAACAGAAAAGGATTCTGAAATCAGACCACCTTTTGAAGCACCAACCAATATTAATTCACCCGAAATTTCACCATTAGAATTACCAACTTTAGAAGCTTTAGGATTAGCAAAAACTACAATCGATTCTCGTGCAGTTTTACAATTTAAGGGTGGTGAAACTGAAGCTATAAAACGATTAAAACATTATTTTTATGACACCCAATGCTTGTCTACTTACAAAGAAACCCGCAACGGAATGGTAGGCGCTGATTATTCGTCAAAATTTTCTGCTTGGTTGGCTTTAGGTTGTATTTCACCTCGATTCATTTATGCAGAAATTAAAAAATATGAAAAGCAGTTTGGCGCGAATGACTCAACCTATTGGTTGGTTTTTGAATTGCTTTGGCGCGATTTCTTTCGATTTATGTTTAAAAAATACCAAACCAAATTTTTCTTGTATAAAGGCATAAAAACCGAGAAAATAAATTCGAAATCCTTGAATGAAAAATTGTTATTACAATGGATTAATGGCACAACACCTTCTGATTTTATCAATGCCAATATGCTCGAATTACAACAAACAGGATTTATGAGTAATCGAGGGAGACAAAACGTAGCGAGTTATTTTTGTAATGAACTCAATATGGATTGGCGAATTGGTGCTGCTTATTTTGAAGAACAACTAATTGATTACGATGTGTGTAGCAATTGGGGGAATTGGGCCTATTTAGCTGGAGTGGGCAACGATCCAAGAGGACATCGTTACTTTAATATTGAGAAACAAGCATCAGATTATGATAAAAACAAAGCGTTCCGTTCTTTATGGTTAAAATAAAAAAGAGTTAAAAGTTGCAACTTCAAAAATAATTTGTAAATTTGCACTCGTATTGAGATAAACTCAATCTACATAATAATCATTTAAATAATATTAGCATGTATTTGACTAAAGAAACAAAAGCTGAAATCTTCGCTAAACACGGAGGGAAAGCTGAAAACACAGGTTCTGCAGAAGGACAAATTGCGTTATTCACATTTAGAATTTCACACTTAACAGAACACTTGAAAAAAAATCGTCACGATTTTAACACAGAAAGATCGTTAGTACTTTTAGTAGGTAAAAGAAGAAGTCTTTTAGATTACTTAAAGAAAAAAGATATCTTAAGATACCGTGAGATAATTAAAGAATTAGGAATTAGAAAATAGTATACTAAAGGGGCTTTGTGCCCCTTTTTGTTTGCAAATAAGCAGAAAAGTTTGGTTTTTCATTGGGTTAGAGACACGACTACAACACCTTTACAACAACAACACAACTAACCCTTTGTATAACCTTTGAGAATTAAATTTATGATTCCACAATTATTTGTAGAAAAAATCGATTTAGGTGATGGCAGAAGCATCACAATCGAGACAGGTCGTTTAGCGAAACAAGCTGACGGTTCTGTAGTAGTAAGAATGGGTGATACGATGATCCTTGCCACGGCAGTAGCATCTCGTAACATCAACCCAAGTGTAGATTTTTTACCTTTAACAGTAGATTATCGTGAAAAATTTGCAGCCGCTGGTCGTTTTCCAGGTGGTTTCTTCAAAAGAGAAGCGCGCCCAAGTGATAGCGAAGTATTAACAATGCGTTTAGTTGACCGTGTTTTACGTCCACTTTTCCCAGACGATTACCATGCGGAAGTTCAAGTTATGATTCAGTTAATGTCTCATGACGAAGAAGTAATGCCTGATTCATTAGCTGGTTTAGCCGCTTCAGCAGCATTAGCTGTTTCAGATATTCCTTTTTACAACTTAATTTCTGAAGTACGTGTTGCACGTATCGATGGAAAATTTGTAATTAACCCAAGCAGAGAAGACTTAGCGAAATCTGATATCGATATGATGATTGGTGCTTCTATGGATTCTGTAGCAATGGTTGAAGGAGAAATGAAAGAAATTTCAGAAGCAGAAATGGTAGAAGCTATCAAATTTGCTCACGAAGCTATTAAAGTTCAAATTCAAGCACAATTACGTTTACAAGCTGCTTTTGGTAAAAAAGAAACGCGTACTTACGAAGGTGAGAGAGAAAACGAAGAAATTTACAAAAAAGTAAAAGCTGCTGCTTACGATAAAATTTATAATATCGCTAAAGTAGGTTCGGCTAAACACGAAAGAAGTGCTGCATTTGCTGAAGTAAAAGAAGAAGTAAAAGCGTTGTTTACAGAAGAAGAATTAGCAACTGATGGTGATTTAGTATCTAAATATTTCTATAAAACGAATAAAGAAGCCGTTCGTAACGTAGTATTAGAATTAGGTATTCGTTTAGATGGTAGAAAAACAACTGACATCAGACCAATTTGGTGTGAAACAGATTATTTACCAAGAGTACACGGTTCGTCTTTATTTACTCGTGGTGAAACACAAGCTTTAGCTACAGTAACATTAGGAACTTCAAGAGAAGCCAATCAAATAGATTCTCCATCTGAACAAGGTGAAGAAAAATTCTATTTACATTATAACTTCCCTCCTTTCTCAACTGGAGAAGCAAAACCTTTAAGAGGAACTTCAAGAAGAGAAGTAGGTCACGGAAATTTAGCGCAAAGAGCATTAAAAAATATGATTCCTGCTGATTGTCCTTATACTATCCGTATTGTATCTGAAGTATTAGAATCTAACGGTTCGTCTTCTATGGCAACAGTTTGTGCTGGTACAATGGCATTAATGGATGCTGGTGTACAAATGGTAAAACCAGTTTCTGGAATTGCGATGGGATTAATTACTGATGGTGAAAAATTTGCTGTATTGTCTGATATTTTAGGTGATGAGGATCACTTAGGAGATATGGACTTTAAAGTAACTGGAACTGCTGACGGTATTACTGCTTGTCAAATGGATATTAAAATTGATGGTTTACGTTATGATATTATGGAGCAAGCTTTAGGGCAAGCACGTGATGGACGTTTACATATTTTAGGAAAATTAACAGACACAATTGCAGCTCCAAGAGCTGAGGTTAAGAAACATTCTCCTAAAATCATCACAAGAACTATTCCTGGAGCATTCATTGGAGCTTTAATTGGTCCTGGTGGAAAAGTAATTCAAGAATTACAAAAAGCTACTGGAACTACTATCGTAATTAACGAAGTGGACGAACAAGGTGTAGTTGAAATCTTAGGAACAGATCCTGATGGAATTGCAGCAGTTTTAGCTAAAATAGATTCTATCATTTTCAAACCAACAATGGGAGAAGCTTACGAAGTGAAAGTAATTAAAATGTTAGATTTTGGTGCGGTAGTAGAATATACGGCTGCTCCAGGAAACGAAGTTTTATTACACGTATCTGAATTGGCTTGGGAACGTACAGAAAACGTAACGGATGTAGTAAATATGGGCGATGTATTCCAAGTGAAATACTTAGGTGTTGACCCTAAAACACGTAAAGAAAAAGTGTCAAGAAAAGCACTTTTACCAAGACCTCCAAGAGAAGAGAAAAAAGATGACGCTCCAAAAGCATAATCTTATTTTTTAAATAGTTTAAATCCCGATAGTGTAAAAATTATCGGGATTTTTATTTTTTTATAACTTTTTGTAACTTTTTTATTTTTCTTGCGTATAACAATTAGAACATTTAACGTGAAGGGGAAAATTCAATGAGACAACTTAAAATAACCAAGCAGGTTACCAATCGTGAAACTGCTTCCTTAGACAAATATTTACAAGAAATTGGTAAGGTAGATTTAATTACTGCCGATGAAGAAGTAGAATTAGCACAACGTATTAAAGCGGGTGACCAACGCGCCTTAGAAAAATTAACGAAAGCCAATTTACGTTTCGTAGTATCGGTTGCCAAACAATATCAAAATCAAGGTTTAACTTTACCCGATTTAATTAACGAAGGAAACTTAGGTTTAATTAAAGCCGCACAACGTTTTGATGAAACACGTGGTTTCAAATTCATTTCATATGCAGTATGGTGGATTCGTCAATCGATTTTACAAGCGTTAGCAGAACAATCTCGTATCGTACGTTTGCCTTTGAACAAAATTGGTTCTATCAATAAAATCAACAAAATGTATGCTTTGTTAGAGCAATCTAATGAAAGACCACCTTCTGCTGAAGAAATTGCAAAAGAATTAGATATGACCGTAAATGACGTAAAAGAGTCTATGAAAAACTCTGGTCGTCACTTATCAATGGATGCACCGCTTGTAGAAGGGGAAGATTCTAATTTATACGATGTATTACGTTCAGGTGAATCACCAAATCCAGATAGAGAATTAATTCACGAATCACTTCAAACTGAAATTGAACGTGCTTTAGAAACCTTAACTCCAAGAGAAGCAGACGTAGTGCGTTTGTATTTTGGTTTAAGTGACCAGCATCCAATGACGTTAGAAGAAATTGGCGAAACTTTCGATTTAACTCGTGAGCGTGTGCGACAAATTAAAGAAAAAGCAATTCGCAGATTGAAACATACTTCAAGAAGTAAAATATTAAAAACATATTTAGGGTAATCCTACCAAAACTCCGGCTTTAATCCGGAGTTTTTTTTAATTAAAAATTTTCAATATCAATCAGGGATTTTGAATATTGAACCAAAAAATAAATTTTACATATATGAAAAACACACTTATCGCTCCTTCGGTTTTAGCAGCAGACTTTGCTAATTTACAACGCGACATTGAAATGATTAATGCCAGTGAAGCTGATTGGTTTCATATAGACATTATGGATGGCGTTTTTGTTCCGAATATTTCTTTTGGAATGCCGGTTTTACAAGCTATTTCAAAACACGCTACCAAAACTATAGATGTACATTTAATGATAGTAGACCCTGACAGATACATAACTACTTTTGCTAAATTAGGCGCGAATGTATTGACAGTTCATTATGAAGCTTGTAATCATTTACACCGAACGCTTCAGGCAATTAAAGCAGAAGGTATGAAAGCTGGAGTTGCAATAAACCCTCATACAAGCGTAAAAGTCTTGGAAGACATCATTCAAGATATTGACTTAGTATGCATTATGAGTGTAAATCCAGGTTTTGGCGGACAAAGTTTCATTGAAAAAACGTATGACAAAGTCAGCCAATTAAAAGAAATGATACAAAGATGCAAAGCCAACACCATTATAGAAATTGATGGTGGTGTAACCAATAAAAACGCAAAACAATTAGCAGACACTGGCGCTGATGTTTTAGTTGCTGGAAGTTATGTTTTTGGCGCGCAAGACCCAATCGCCACTATTGCCGATTTGAAACAAATTACGAAATAAAAAGTAATCCAATCATAAAAAAATCCTTCCCAAAAAGAAGGATTTTTTGTTTATAACGATTTTCTCAAGATTAACTGACTTTCGTTTTCTATTTTTTCTTTCGTATTATTCAAAATCATTTCTGCTAAACGGATTCCCATTTCACTAAAATTAGTTGAAATAGTTGTAATGCCTTTAGCAACTACTTTTTTCAAAGGCGTATCGTTATAAGAAATCAACCCAATATCTTTTCCAATTGTTAATTTATTTAAGGCCGCATTTTCAATAATTGTTACTAAATCCCTATCATTTGGTAAAATATAAACATCGCCTTTTTGAAGGGAATCCACTATAAATTCCGACTTAATTTCATACTCAAAATGATACGTAGTACAGAAACTTTCAAAGCCCAACACCATTCCAATGGGTTCTTTTTTTCCAGGAAAAATTAAAACCAATTTCTTATATTTTTTTAAGCGTTTCAGTCCTTTTTCTAAAGCGGTAAAAATATCCTTCACAAAATTCTGATACACCGCTGGATACTTTTTTAAATCGTCTCGAGTTTGATCTAAAATATACGTTTCATCCAAAGGCAATTTATTAATAATTTCAGTGGTATGTTCTAAATTAGAAGGCATAATTATGTATTTGGAATAATTACCAATACTGTCTTGTATCAATTTAGCAAAAACGTCTCTATTAAAATGATGAAAAAAGATATCCACATTTGCCTTATCATTAATCGCATCTATAAACGAATTATAAATTTCTTCCTTAAAAGCATTTAATTCGTCAAACAAAAGAAAGATGCGCTGTTCGGATTTAAAATCTACACTCTTAATAAAATATCCTTTTCCTAAAATAGCATAAATAACACCTCGTTTTTTTAATTCGTTATACGCTAACAATACCGTATCTCTTGATAAATTATGCCGTAAGCAAATTTTATTAATTGAAGGTAATTTCTCGTTTTTAACCAATTTATGCAACAAAATTGCCTTTTCTATTGAAAAAATAATTTGCTTATATTTCGGAATTGAAGAAGTTGTATCAATAATTATCATAAAAACAAATGTATGAAACTGGTAGTTAAAAAACAACAAACTGGTAGGTACCGGTATGATATTATTTATAAAAAATATAAATTTGAATAGTAATCAAAATACCTTTAATAAAATTGTCAAGTAATCAAAAAGAAAATCAAAATATAACTTCATTCGGATGTGCTTCGAATGGGCAAGAATCATTTTGCTATACTTTACGAAATTCAAATGGTGTAGAAATAGCAATTATTGACTATGGTGCTACTATTCAATCTATAAAAATACCCGTATCATCAGCAAAAAAAGTAGATATTGTGTTGGGTTTTGATGCTGTTTCTGGTTATGAAAAATCATTTTCGCTTTCGGGTGTTCCCTTTATTGGTGCAGTGGTGGGAAGGTATGCCGGGAGAATAAAAAATGCAACTTTCAAAGTAAATGATGAGGTTTTTCAACTAAATAAAAATTTAGGCGCACATCATTTACACGGAGGAAAATCAAACTTTAGCAACAACTTTTGGAACGTTATTTCATTTTCAAATAACAGCATCATTTTAGAATACATTTCAAAAGATTTGGAAGAAAATTATCCTGGAGAACTCACCACGCAAGTAACTTATTCCTTAAGTGAAACGGATATTCTAGCTATTGATTATACCGCAAAAACAACAAAAGATACCATAATAAATTTAACACAGCATAGCTATTTCAATTTAGACGGAAACGAAAACGGAATTGAAAACCAAGAGCTACAAGTAACAAGTTCAGAAATTTTAGAAACCGATGAAGAAAATGTTCCTACAGGAAAATTTTCAAATATTATTAATACTTCATTTGATTTTTTAACTTTCAAAAATTGCCCAACAAAAATTGATACTTCATTTGTAATTTCTGATAATTCTACGTCTGTTGCTACTTTAAAAAGTGCCACAAACAAAATACAAATGAAGGTTTTCACCAACCAACCTTCAGTTCATATTTATGTTGGTGGCGATTGCAATACTGAAGTAATAGGAAAAAATAATGTAAATTACCATCATTTAAGTGGTATTTGCTTTGAAACGCAAAATTTTCCAGACGCTCCAAACCAAAGTCATTTTCCAAATGCGGTTTTAAGAAAAGACGAAACCTACCATCAAAAAACTAGTTTTAAATTTGAAAAAATATAACCTATGAAATCTGTAATTAAATTTGTCTGTTTTATTCTTGCGCTATTTGTGCTTTCTTGTTCTTCAAATGATCCAGAAGTAACGCCTGCTCCTATTCCAAATATTCCAACTTCAGACGATTTTATTCGTGCTGCAGATATGTCGTATTTACCATTAATTGAAAGCGAAGGCACCATTTATAAGAAAAACGGAGTGGCAGAAAATGCTATCACTACTTTGAAAAATGCAGGTTGCAATACCATTAGGATCAGAGTTTGGAAAAATCCATCGACTACTAGTTCAAGCTTAGCGGAAGTAAAAGCTTTGGCTTTAAGAGTCAAACAAGCGGGTATGAAAGTTTGGTTAACTGTTCATTATTCTGATACTTGGGCAGATCCTGGCAATCAAACACCGCCATCGGATTGGGCGAGTTTATCATTTGCCAATTTAAAAACAGCCGTTAGCACTTATACTACGTTACTAATGACTGAAATTCAGCCAGACATTATCCAAATTGGAAATGAAATAAACAGCGGATTTCTTTGGCCACAAGGGCATTTAATAAATAACGAATCGCAATGCTTGCAACTTATTTCAGCAGCAAGTACTGCCATTAGAAATCAATCTGCAACAACAAAAATAATGATTCACTATGCAGGAATTGGAAGTGGTGCCACTTGGTTTTTTAATAAAATGAGTAGTATAAACTATGATTATATTGGATTGTCTTATTATCCGGTTTGGCACGGTAAAATTCTTTCAGATGTGAATGCTACCATAACTTCTTTAGGAGAAACACATAATAAAAAAGTGATTATTGCCGAAACCGCCTATCCATTTACCTTAGGATATAACGATTATACAAATAATATTTTAGGATTGGCCAATCAATTAGTACCTACGTATCCTGCTACAAACCAAGGACAAAAGGAGTTCCTTTTTGCTATAAAAAATCTTGTAAAACAAAATTCAAGAGGATTAGGCTTTTGTTATTGGGGTGCCGAATGGGTAGCATTTAGAGGTCCAACAGCTACAAATGGTTCGTCTTGGGAAAATCAGGCGTTGTGGGATTTTAACAACAATGCACTTCCTGTGATGGATGCGTTTAGTCAAAACTAAGATGAAAAATTCACTTATATTATTTCTGGTTTCGCTAGTTTTTACTTCTTGTACAAGCACCAAAAACGCTTTTGTAAAAGGAGCTGATATTGGTTGGTTACCTCAAATGGAAGCCACAGGTTATACCTTTTATGACCAAGACGGAACAGAAAAAGAATGCTTACAATTACTGAAAGACAGAGGTATGAACTCAGTACGATTACGCGTTTGGGTAAACCCAAATACCGATAAAGCCAGCGGACATTGTAGCAAAGAAGAAACGGTTGCGATGGCATTACGAGCTCAGAAAATGGGAATGCGTGTAATGATAAACTTCCATTATTCAGATTCTTGGGCAGATCCTGCCAAACAATACAAACCAAAAGCTTGGGAAACACATTCATTTCCAGAATTATTAAATGACGTTTACAACCATACATATGAGGTAATTTCTGCTTTAAAAACAGCAGGCGTAACTCCAGAATGGGTACAAATAGGAAATGAAATTCCTGGCGGAATGCTTTGGCCAGAAGGCAGTACCAATAATTGGAAACAATTAGGTCAATTGTTAAACAAAGGATACGATGCTACAAAAGCAGTAGATAAAAATATAAAAGTAATTGTTCACGTTGATGAAGGCAATAACAACACTAAATTCAGAACTTTTTTTGATAATGCTACGTCACAAAACGTAAAATATGATATTATTGGTTTGTCGTATTATCCGTTTTGGATAAAAAAAGATTATACTGAAACCATTGCCGACTTAGAATTCAACCTAAACGATATGGTTAAACGCTATAATAAAGACGTGATGATAGTTGAAGTTGGCGGCGAAGATGATAAAGTTCAAAATACCTACGAATTATTAAAAGCTACAATAGAA
>NZ_JBIKJI010000204.1:0-3121 GCF_044361065.1 Flavobacterium sp. | reverse complement strand
CTTTATTTAGTATTAGTACTGTTCATTCGCATTAGGAAAATCAACCGATTTTACATCAGCTACATATTGACCAATAGCTTTAGTCATATCTTCAAATAAATTCATATATCTGCGTAAGAATCTTGGGCTAAATTCGTGTGTCATACCAATCATATCGTGTAATACCAACACCTGACCGTCTACGCCACTCCCCGCTCCGATTCCAATAACTGGAATAGAAATACTTTCAGCGACTTTTTGAGCTAATTTAGCTGGAATTTTTTCTAAAACTAAAGCAAAACAACCAATACGTTCTAACATTTTAGCATCTTCTAACAATTGATCTGCTTCTTCCTCTTCTTTAGCACGAACGGTGTACGTTCCGAATTTATATATCGATTGTGGTGTTAAACCCAAATGCCCCATTACAGGAATACCCGCATTTAATATTTTCTTTATAGACGATTCAATTTCTTTACCGCCTTCTAATTTTACAGCATGTCCGCCGCTTTCTTTCATAATACGAATAGAAGAACGCAACGCCTCTTTCGGATCTGATTGGTAACTTCCGAAAGGTAAATCTACCACAACTAAAGCTCTGTCAACGGCTTTCACCACACTGCTAGCGTGATAAATCATTTGGTCTAACGTAATTGGCAATGTGGTTTCGTTTCCTGCCATTACATTACTTGCCGAATCGCCAACTAAAATGACATCAATACCCGCTGTATCAACAATTTTAGCCATTGTGAAATCGTATGCCGTTAGCATAGAAATTTTTTCACCATTGGCTTTCATATCAATTAACGACTTCGTTGTAATTTTTTTATAATCTTTTTTTGCTACAGACATATGCTTTCGTGTTCAGTTATCAGTTTTTAGTGTTCAGTAAATACCGAATGAAATATTTTGTAAAATTAATATAAAGATATGGATTGTAACAATTTTTCGACATTTAATACCAATAATAAAAATGCAACCACTATGAGACAAGTATTTATTTTACTATTTTTTGGTTTTAGTGTAGGAATTTCCGCACAAGAAGAAACGGCTATTAAGCAAACGATTTCAACATTTTTTGAAGGCCTACAAACCGGTGATACATTAAAAATACAATCGGTTTGCCACAAAGAGATGAAATTGCAATCGATTATGGAAAAAAACACGGTTGGAGCGTTGTCTTATCAAAGTAATTCAGATTTTTACAAATCCATAGCCGCCATTCCAAAAAACCTAAAAATTGAAGAACGCCTTTTAAGTTATAACATTCAAATAGATGGCACTATGGCAAACGTTTGGACACCTTACGAATTTTATGTGAATGAAAAACAAAGTCATATTGGAACAAATTCCTTTACTTTGCTGTTAGAAAACAACAGTTGGAAAATAGTGCATATAATTGATACCCGAAGAAAATAATACGAAATGAAAGGTCTTTTTACCTATTTATCTGTGGCAATGATATGCTTATCATTCGCACAAGAAAACACAAAAAACAAACTAAAAATTGACATTTCAGGATACATAGATACGTATTATTCCTATGATTTTGATACGCCAGAAACACAAGACAAACAATCTTTCTTATATAACTATAACAAACAAAACAACTTTAACATCAATATCGCCTTACTAAGAGCATCGATTAGTTATGAAAACGTGTATGCAAAAGTTTCGGTACATTCAGGAACGTATGTGGAGGCCAATTACGCTGCCGAAAAAACCAAATACTTAAACGAAGCGTATGTAGGAGTGTTTTTAAATAAAAACAAAACAACCACTTTAGAAGCGGGAATTATGCCCAGTTATATTGGTTTCGAATCTGCCATAACTCACGCTAATTTAACCGCAACACGTTCTATACTTGCAGAAAATTCTCCTTATTTTATGACGGGTGTAAAACTGAATCATCAATTTAATGAAAAATGGAGTGTAGCTGGATTACTCACCAACGGTTGGCAACGTATTGAAAAAGCAAAAAGCAATTTAGCACCATCATTTGGTACACAATTGATATACAAACCAAATAGCAAAAACACTTTAAATTGGAGCACTTTTATAGGTAAAGAAGCCTACGCTAATCAGTTTAATACGCGTTATTTTAGTAATCTATATTGGGACAAAACTTGGAATACAAAATGGCATTCAATACTTGGTTTCGATTATGGAATGCAAGATGTTTCTTATCAAAACACACAGAAAGCAACTTGGTACAGTCCGGTTCTAATTACACAATATTCATTCAATTCGAAATGGCAAATGGCACATAGAATTGAATATTATCAAGATAAAAAACAGGCAATAATAGCCAGTCAAATTCCTTTTGAAACACTTGGAAATTCAATAAATTTAGATTTTTTACCCAATTCGAAATTTAAAATAAGAACAGAAGGAAAATGGTATCACGCTACAGAAAACATTTTTGATACCAATACCAAAAAAGATAATTTTTCAGTAACCACTACAATGAGTTTTGAGTTTTAGATTTTAGATGGGAACACAGATTTGACGAATTCAAAATAGATATTATATCTTCAAAATCACTTTTCCTTCAAAAACTTTACTTTCTGAATATAATTTTAATCCCATAATTCTCCAATCAACACTACCCGAAACAAAGTAATTACAGTAGTTTTTATTTTTAGGCTTATCTACGTGAATTGTATGAACATTCCATTTAGTCCCACTAATTAAACCGCCTTTCATACAATTTGCACTGATTATAACTAAATCATTTTTTTCTTCTCCAAAATATATATCTAACGAAATTACAGAAGTTAAATTCTTTTCCAAAATCACATCTTGATGAAATGAATTCCCTGAAAATTTTCTTTTAGTTAAATTATTTGAGGATTCTTTATTGTAAAAATCAATGTTTTTTTCTGCTAAATTCTTTGAATCTTCATTTGAAATAAATGATAGCAATCCAATTACAAGAACAAATCCAGCTAGTCCACCCAAGCCATCTCTAACGATTTTTACTGATTTAATGCAGACCACAAGAAAATAAATAAAAATTACTGCATTTAATATTCCCCAAATTAGTTCAAACATAGTTTTATGGTTTTAAATAAATTAACAATCTGCTAATCCTACTCCAATAGCTAAACCACCTTCAGAAGTTTCTTTGTATTTTGAGTTC
>NZ_JBIKJI010000092.1:0-8541 GCF_044361065.1 Flavobacterium sp. | reverse complement strand
ACTTTATCCAAAGGTACCAACACGTTTTTTGCATCGGTTTCTAAAGCCAATTCTGCTGCATTTATGGCTTTTATAGCACCCATAGTATTGCGTTCTATACAAGGCACTTGCACCAAACCACCTATTGGATCACACGTCATACCTAAGTGATGTTCCATAGCTATTTCAGCAGCTACCAATACTTGTTCTGGTGTACCACCCATTAATTCGCATAACGCTGCAGCTGCCATCGAAGAGGAAACGCCTATTTCTGCTTGACAACCACCCATAGCTGCGGAAATAGTAGCTCCTTTTTTGAAGATACTCCCTATTTGCCCAGCAACCATTAAAAATTGTTTGATTTCTTTTTCACCAGCGTGATGATTTTCAATCACCAAATAATACATTAATACAGCCGGGATAACCCCTGCACTTCCATTGGTAGGTGCGGTTACTACTCGACCTAAAGAAGCATTTACTTCATTTACTGCCAAGGCAAAACAAGACACCCATTTTAATATTTGACGGAATTTCACTTCCGTATGACGAATGCATTGCAACCATTCTTGAGGGGAATTGTAATTGGCTATTCCAATTAAATTGGTATGCATATCGTAGGCTCTTCTTTTTACATTTAATCCACCAGGCAAAGTTCCG
This sequence comes from Flavobacterium sp., assembly GCF_044361065.1. GTDB lineage: Bacteria > Bacteroidota > Bacteroidia > Flavobacteriales > Flavobacteriaceae > Flavobacterium. Next base: position 7,905 of record NZ_JBIKJI010000092.1, on the reverse strand, counting down.
TCTGTGTGGGCACCAATATACATACATTCTAACATAGTATGCCAAATGCGCATTAACTCAGAATGAATTTCTGTTTCTGTACGCATTGATTTTTCATTTTCATACACAATATCAGAAATGGTCTTGCGTTCTGCTTGACAAAACTCCAACAATTCAACACCTGTATTCACCAAGAATGGAAAGGCGCATTTTATCTCTGATTTTGTATCTGTATCTTCTTCCTTAACCACAAAACCACCACCAATAGAATAAAAAGTTGAACTGTATTCCGCATCATTTGTATAAGCGGTAAACACCAATCCGTTTGCGTGAAAGGGTAAAAAATTCTTATTGAAAAAGATATCTGAAACTACGTTAAAATGAATCTTGAATTCGTTATCCAAAAGCATTTCATTTGTATGTTTAATGTCTTGGATAATCGTATCGATAGCATCAATTGGCACATATTCCGGATCGGCACCACTTAATCCTAACATTACGGCTAAGTCGGTAGCGTGCCCTTTTCCTGTTAAAGAAAGTGACCCATACAAATCGACTTTTACGCGATGTACTGAAGCAATTATATTTTGATTTCGTAATTCGGCTAAAAATTGTTCCGCAGCACGCCAAGGTCCTAAAGTATGAGAACTTGAAGGCCCTACGCCTATTTTTAACATATCAAAAACTGAAATACATTCCATATACTAAATCGTTATAGTAGCAAAGATAGTATTTGAAGTTGGAAGTTAGAAGTACGAAGTGAAAATATTTGAAAAATGTCTGATTTTTTGTTGGCTTCGAGTGCCTCAGTCAACAAAGTCATTAACTTGTTTTCGTTGAGTTGTTGGCTTCGAGAACCTCAGCCAACAAATCAATAGTTTATTTATTTCTTGTATTGTTGGCTGAGGCACTCGAAGCCAACAAAACCTTATATTATTTTTTTGGCATAAAATTTGAAACCATAAGATTTATTAAATATATTCTTATGAAAAAGCTACGATTTGTTTCCATTACTATAGTTTTATTACTTTTTTGTCCTTTTATCAAACAATGCGATGGATTTACTAAAATTGAAGAAGGAGCTAAAGCAGATAATTCCAATGAACTAAAAGTCTACTTTACTGAAGAATCAGAAAATGTATTTGATTTATCTTATCAAATTAATGAGCTATTCCTTAAAAATAAAAAAGAAGAAATTAAATATAAAAAAGAAGAAATTTCTTTGATTTTCTCAATGTTGTTTTCATCCTTACTTATTATTTCTTCAATTATTGGAACAATTAGAATCTTCAAAAATCAATTATTAAGAACAAACTTGTTTTACGTTTTAAATATTTCGTTTGTTATTTTAATTGTTATTTCAAATATGTTCGTTTGGCTGGATAGATTTGGACAAATAAAAATCGGCTTTTATCTTTTACTACTTTCTAATTTTTATATGTTGTATTTGTTAAAACAAAAAAAGGAACAAATTCTATAGAACTTATTCCTTTTATGTTGTTGGCTTCGAGTGCCTCAGCCAACAAATCAATAGTTTATTTATTTCTTGTATTGTTGGCTGAGGTTCTCGAAGCCAACTATAACATTCACCTTATACACAAAACCTTTAACCCTTAATCCTCCTAATACCAGCGCTTCTTATTCTGTTTAGAAGCATCCGATTTCCTGGAATTAGAACTATCCGCATTTGCAGATTTAGCTGCTTTTGGTGTTTTTGGTGCGTTATTTTGTTTTTGTTTGGTAGGATTTCTTCTGTCGCCTCGGGTATCCGTTTCTTTGTTTTTTAATTCGTCTTCCGTAAATTCTCTATATGGATACGGATTTTCTTTCACGACTTTAATTTGCTGACGGGTTAATTTTTCAATGTCTTTCCAGTACGGCAATTCGTCTTTTCCACAAAAAGAAATCGCTAAACCTTCATTACCTGCTCTACCCGTTCTACCAATTCGGTGTACGTAGGTTTCTGGGATGTTTGGCAAATCGAAATTGATTACATAAGGTAACAAATCGATATCAATACCACGAGCGGCAATGTCTGTCGCAACTAAAACAGAAATCTCTTGACTTTTAAAACCGTCTAACGTTTTTATTCTGTTATTTTGAGATTTATTTCCGTGAATCGCTTCAGCAGAAATATTTTTCACTTTTAATGCTTTTACCACATTGTCCGCACTGTGTTTCGTTCGTACAAAAACCAATACATTATTTATTTTTTCTTCTTCAATTAAATGAATCAGTAATTTTCGTTTGTCTTCTTTCTGAACCATATATACTTTTTGGTTCACACGTTCTGCGGTGCTTGAAATTGGCGCTACCGAAACGTATTTAGGTTTCTTCAAAAATTGGTCGGCCAACTCTCTAATCGCAACAGGCATCGTAGCAGAAAACAATAATGTTTGACGGTTTTCAGGAATTAACTTGATGATTTTCTTAACATCATTAATAAAACCCATATCTAACATTTGATCCGCTTCATCAATCACTAAATGATGCAGGTTATCCATATCTAAAAACCCTTGCTTATTTAAATCTAAAAAACGACCTGGAGTAGCAATTAAGATGTCCACACCGTCTTTTAGTTGTTGCACTTGTGGCACCTGACTTACACCGCCATAAATTACCATCGATTTGGTATTCATATATTTTCCGTACGTGGCAAAACTATCTTGTATTTGGTGTGCCAACTCACGTGTAGGAGCTAAAACTAAGGTTCTTATTACTTTACGTTTCGTTTTTGAACCTACGATTGGATGTAAATAATTTAAAATTGGAATGGCGAATGCGCCGGTTTTACCTGTTCCTGTTTGGGCACAACCCACTAAATCGTGCTCTTCTAATATAATAGGTATGGCTTGTTGTTGTATAGGCGTTGGCGTAATATATTTTTCTTCTTCTAAAACCTGAAGTATATTTCTATGTAAATGTAAATCTTGAAATGTCATATTTGTATTTTGAACGGCAAAGATACAACTTTGAATGCGGAATAGAGAATTTTGATTTACTTAATTTAGGAATTACCTACGATTTTTGACAGATTACCAACACGTTAGCAAAAAATGAAATGACACAATGTCAGATATTTTTGCCATACAAAAGAAATACTGCCAATTTTATACCTATATAATTATTGGCACAAAACTTGACTTATCCAAAAAGAGTTTAAAAAATAAACCGAATAAAATTTAAAATTAAATAAAATGAGTAAGATTATTGGAATCGATTTAGGTACAACCAATTCTTGTGTTTCTGTAATGGAAGGTGGAGAACCAGTTGTAATTGCTAATGCAGAAGGAAAAAGAACAACGCCATCTGTAATTGCATTTGTAGAAGGTGGAGAAATTAAAATTGGAGATGCTGCTAAAAGACAAGCGGTAACTAACCCAACTAAAACTATTGCATCTATCAAAAGATTTATGGGTAACAAGTACTCGGAAAGTTCTAAAGAGGCTTCTACTGTTGCTTACAAAGTAGTTAAAGGTGATAACGACACACCACGTGTTGATATTGATGGACGTTTATATACGCCACAAGAATTATCTGCAATGACTTTGCAAAAAATGAAAAAAACTGCTGAAGACTATTTAGGTCATTCAGTTTCAGAAGCAGTAATTACTGTTCCTGCATATTTTAACGATGCACAACGTCAAGCGACTAAAGAAGCTGGTGAAATTGCAGGTTTAAAAGTAATGAGAATTATCAATGAGCCAACTGCTGCGGCATTAGCTTATGGATTAGACAAACAAGGAACAGATCAAAAAATTGCTGTATTCGATTTAGGTGGTGGTACTTTTGATATCTCTATCTTAGAATTAGGAGATGGTGTTTTTGAAGTATTATCTACTAATGGAGATACACACTTAGGTGGAGACGATTTTGACCAAGTAATTATCGACTGGTTAGCAAACGACTTTAATGCTGCTGAAGGTTTAGATTTAAGAAAAGACCCAACGGCATTACAACGTTTAAAAGAAGCGGCTGAAAAAGCGAAGATTGAATTATCTGCTTCTGCTCAAACAGAAATTAACTTACCATACGTTACGGCTACGGCTTCAGGACCAAAACACTTAGTACAAACATTAACACGTGCTAAATTTGAACAATTAGCTGATTCTTTAATCAAACGTTCAATGGAACCAGTGGTTAAAGCATTAAAAGATGCAGGTTTATCCGTTTCTGATATTGATGAAGTTATCTTAGTTGGAGGTTCTACTCGTATCCCAGTTATCCAAGAACAAGTGGAGAAATTCTTCGGTAAAAAACCATCAAAAGGCGTTAATCCTGATGAAGTTGTCGCTATTGGTGCAGCTATTCAAGGTGGGGTTTTAACTGGTGATGTAAAAGATGTATTGTTATTAGACGTTACACCTTTATCATTAGGTATCGAAACTATGGGTAATGTAATGACAAAATTAATTGAGTCTAACACTACTATCCCAACAAAAAAATCACAAGTTTTCTCAACGGCTGCAGATAATCAACCAAGTGTTGAAATTCACGTTATTCAAGGTGAAAGAACAATGGCAGCAGATAACAAAACTATTGGTCGTTTCCATTTAGATGGTATTCCACCAGCAGCAAGAGGTATTCCTCAAATTGAAGTAACTTTCGATATTGATGCAAATGGTATCATTAAAGTTTCTGCAACTGATAAAGGAACTGGAAAATCTCACGATATTCGTATCGAAGCATCTTCTGGTTTAACTGCTGAAGAAATCGAAAGAATGAAAAAAGATGCAGAATTAAACGCTGAATCAGACAAAATTGCTAAAGAAACAGCTGATAAAGTAAATGAAGCAGATTCTATGATTTTCCAAACGGAAAAACAATTAGGTGAATTTGGTGAAAAATTATCAGAAGATAACAAAACAGCCATTAACTTAGCTTTAATTGAATTAAAAATGGCTTACGAAGCAAAAGATATTGCTGCAATTACGCCTGCTTTAGAGAAAATCAATACAGCTTGGACAAACGCATCTGCTGAAATGTACAACACTGGAGATGCTCAAGGAGCTGCACAAGCAGAACCACAAGCTTCAGCTGATACTACACAAGATGTAGAATTTGAAGAAGTAAAATAATTTACGAGTTACGAAGTAAGATTTACGAGTAAACCTTAAATTTAAATAGCAAAAAACCGAGTAAGAAATTACTCGGTTTTTTTATGATTGGTAATCAAAAAAACTAAATATTAGTTTGAAGTTTTTCGTACTTATTGTGTATGAATAAAATTATAATTCCAAATATTACAGATAAAACTAATAAAATGACATTTAAAATTCCATCTGTATTAAAAGATAGTTTAATCATAATTGTAGAAATAATAAAACCAGAATTTCTTATTACAGTACTGAATTTGTCTGAATGTAAAAATGAAAAAAGTAAAATTAGTACATCTACCAAAATTAAAATAGTAAAAAAATCTTCAAAGAATATTTTATTAATATCTTCAAATTTATACACTAATGCATTTACTGAAAAGAAACTTGTATTTATCCAATTAATGAAGCTATACAGAGATAAAAACAATAAAATAGGTATTAAAAATGAAGCAATTCTGTTCTTAGTCAGAATAAATTTCTCTATTTTTTCATTAATTACTACATTCTTTTTTTGCCTATCACTTAATCTATAAAAAATAAAGATTAGAAAAAACAAAACTACAACAGCAATTATATCGTATAAAAAAATTAAATCGTACTTCACCGCGAACCAATTGCTGGTAAGTTCTAAATTAGAAATGTCTTTAAAAATTCTTCTAATAATAATTAATAAAATAATTTCATATTGTTTACCTATATATATAGTAGTAGATTTTGGAAGATAATACACCAATAAATACACTTCATAAATAAGTATAAATGAAAACGGCGTGTAAATAGCTGCTATAGGATTATTGAATAATTTTGTAAGTAATTCAAGATGAATAAAATCAAGTTTATTTAGAAAAATAAACATCAAATGAACTATAAATGCAATAATAGAAATGTAAATAATTATATGTTCACTCTTCTCTTTGAACTTTTCATTTAAAAAAAAGTTGAATAACGAATGTATTTTCTTCATAATCTTAATTTTTTTAAATGAAACAATGATGATTAATCTTAAATATGCGTATTAATTGCTATTATACTTTTTAACCATAGCAAAAATAACAACTACGTGTGGAAATGTTATTGCAGCTAAAAACACAAAAAACAAAGCATTGAAATGTTTAATGTCATTGAGGAAAAAATAAAAAACAGCCAATCCAAATAACGAAACAAACCAATACAGGGCCGCAGCCTTTATGTATTTGATAAAATTTAGTTTTGAATAGTCACCATACAAATAGGTAATTTGATCAAATATAGAAGGTAAACTATGCCAAAGAATAAAATAAATTGTAAATCCCCAAATTAGTGAGGACACTTTAAATATAATTGCAAATACCAACAGAAAGAACAACTCTTTAAATAGTATTTTAATTAAGTTTTTATTTTTCACTAACAAATAAAAATATCCCAAACTAAATATTATCAATATACTATACAAACTATACGTAATACTATTAGGTGTAATATTGACTGAAGTAATATCAAAAATAATATCTCGAACTTGTTTGCTATGAAACTCAAATAAGAAAAACAGAATTAATAAACCGTGAAGTAATTGAACAACTTCAATTATTATTTTGTTTTTACGCTTATCCAAAAAACGTAACTGTTGTTCCCCAAAATGATAGCCACTAACCAAAATAAACAAAAACAATATTACAGCAGGTATCAAATAGAACAAAAAAGAACAAAAACAAATTATGGCAATATAAAAAATTAGAATTTGTATAAAAGAATAGTCTCTTTTTTGCAACAAAATGTTCTTTGCAATCATAATATCGTTACCTCCATGTAAGATTCCGAAGGTCAAAATTAAAGAAAAACCCGTAATTATCTGATTTTCAATTGAAAAAAATGAAGTTAGCCACAATCCGAAAAAGCTAAGTATAATGGCGGTTTTATAGTAATTTTTCATTTTTTGTTTACCTTTTTTTAAAAAATAATAAACAAAAAGTTTGTTTATTAAAAATTAATTTTTTAACTTTGATAAAACAAATTAACATTTATTATTAACTAAAAACAAAAAATTATGAAAAATTTATTATTAATTAAAGAAATGTTACCAAATGATTACGTAGGCTTTACATTCTTTGTTGGGTGTATGGCAATGATGGCAGCTTCTGCTTTTTTCTTTTTATCATTAAATCAATTTGATAAAAAATGGCGTACTTCAGTATTGGTTTCTGGATTAATAACATTTATTGCCGCAGTTCACTATTTCTACATGAAAGAATATTGGGCTGAAGTTGGACAATCTCCAACATTTTTTAGATACGTTGACTGGGTTTTAACAGTGCCGTTGATGTGTTTAGAGTTTTTCCTAATCTTAAAAGTTGCTGGTGCAAAAACAGATTTATTATGGAAAATGATTGGTTTATCTGTAGTAATGTTAGTTACAGGTTATTTAGGTGAAACAGTTTATTCAGGTTCAGCTGCATTATGGGGTGGTATTTCAGGATTAGCTTATTTTGTAATTGTTTACGAAATATGGTTAGGATCTGCTTCTAAATTAGCAAAAGCTGCTGGTGGAAACGTTTTAGCTGCTCACAAAATCTTATGCTGGTTTGTATTAGTTGGTTGGGCTATCTATCCTTTAGGATACATGATGGGTACTACAGGATGGTACAATTCAATGATTCCTTCAGGAAATATTGATATTGCGTACAACATTGCTGATGCTATCAACAAAATTGGATTTGGTTTAGTTATTTATAACTTAGCAGTTCAATCTCAAAAAGACTAATTCTTTTTAAAATATAAATTAAAACCGCCAAGAATTTTTCTTGGCGGTTTTTTTTATGAAAATTATTTTGTACTTTGGTAACACCAAAAT
>NZ_JBIKJI010000054.1:0-11685 GCF_044361065.1 Flavobacterium sp. | reverse complement strand
GTAAATTAACTGATATTACTATTTTCTCGTTTCATGCCGTAAAAAACATTACAACCGCTGAAGGAGGTGCCATTTGTCTTAATTTACCTCAGTCATTTAATAATGAAGAGGAGTACAGGATAATGAAACTATATACTTTAAATGGTCAAAACAAAGATGCCTTTACAAAATCACAAGCAGGTGGGTGGAAATACGATATTTTATTTGCGGGATTAAAGGTAAATATGCCAGATATTTGTGCAGCAATTGGATTGGCACAAATTAAAAAATATAATGAAGTTCTATTAGTTGAAAGAGAAAGAGTGGCTAGACGATACTATGCTTTTTTTAGTCAATATCCTTTTTTTCAACTACCACTTTTAGAAGATAGTGACCGAAAATCGTGTTTTCATTTATATGCGTTAAGGATTAATTCGATTACTGAAGATCAAAGAGATTTGATAATTGAAAATGTTACAACAACAGGGGTTTCTGTAAATGTTCATTTTATACCCATGCCCATGTTGACTGTCTTTAAGGACAGAGGATACAAGATAGAAAATTATCCAATTGCGTATAATAATTACGCTAGAGAAATTTCATTGCCTATTTATCCACAATTAACAAATGAAGAAGTGGATTATATTTGCGATTCAATTTTAACATCGTATCAAAAAGTAATTAATAATGATTAGATTATTAGATTTTATTTTTTCCTTAATAGGCATTATTTTCTTGATGCCTTTTTTTATTTTGGTGAGTTTATTAATAAAATTAAATTCTTCAGGACCTTTGATTTATAAGCAATCAAGAGTTGGAATTCATAATATAGATTTTTATGTTTTTAAATTTCGTACAATGTATTTGAATTCAGATAAATTAGGTTTATTAACAGTAGGTGGTCGAGATTCTAGAATAACATCTGTTGGGTATTATTTGCGTAAATTTAAGCTAGATGAATTACCACAGTTGTTTAATGTACTTATAGGTGATATGAGTATTGTTGGTCCAAGACCTGAAGTCCGAAAATATGTAGAGTTGTATACTGAACAACAAAAAATGGTATTGAAAATTCGACCAGGTATTACTGATTGGGCTTCAATTAAATATAAAGATGAAAATACTATTTTAGAAAAATCAATAGACCCAGAAACAGATTACATTAATATAATATTACCAGATAAGATTAAATACAATTTAATTTTTATTGAGAAGAATAATGTTATAGAATATTTAAAAATTATTTTTGCTACGATATGGAAGATTATTTTTTAATATATATAAATGACAAATACTAAAATATGGCTTTCTTCTCCCCACATGGGAGGCACCGAACAAAAGTACATTCAAGATGCCTTTGATGCCAATTGGGTAGCGCCATTGGGTCCTAATGTAAATGGTTTCGAGCAAGACTTAGAAAACTATTTGGATGCTAATGTTCACGTAGGCGCTTTAAGTTCAGGAACAGCTGCCATTCATTTAGGGTTAATTTTATTGGGCGTACAAGCAGGTGATGCCGTACTTTGTCAAACGATGACTTTTTCTGCTTCTGCCAACCCAATTTTATATTTAGGCGCTACGCCTATTTTTGTGGATAGCGAAACCACAACTTGGGGACTATGTCCTCAAGCTTTAGAACAAGCGATACAAGATAGCATTCAAAAAGGGAAAAAACCAAAAGCGATTATCGCAGTACATTTATTTGGCGTGCCCTATCAAATAGAGGCAGTTAGAGCAGTAGCAGATACGTATCAAATTCCAATTTTAGAAGATGCAGCATCCGCTTTAGGGAGTGCCTACAAAGGACAAAAATGTGGCACCTTTGGGGATATTGGTATTTTGTCATTTAACGGCAATAAAATCATTACTACTTCAGGTGGTGGAGCCATAGTAACGCAAACAGCAGCACTAAAAGAAAAAGCCATTTTCTATGCTACGCAGTCAAGAGACAATGCGCCACATTACCAACATAGTGAAATCGGGTACAACTACCGCATGAGCAACATTTGTGCGGGTATTGGTAGAGGTCAAATGGAAGTCTTAGACGAACATGTTGCCTTACGCAGACAAATGCATGATTTTTATGTAGCAGTTTTTGCATCAATTGAAGGTGTGGAAGTATTTTCTACTCCAAACGACGATTATTTTGCCAATTATTGGTTAAGTGCCATTACTATAGATGCCACAAAAACCAACGGCATAACAGCTGAAACTCTTCGCTTAGCGCTTGAAGCTGAAAACATCGAATCCCGTCCGTTATGGAAACCGATGCATTTACAACCCATTTTTTCAACCTATCCTTATTACGGCAAAAAAGTAGCTGAAAATTTATTCGAAAACGGATTGTGTTTGCCTTCAGGCTCCAACCTTTCCGACATAGACCGCGAAAGAATTTCAATGGTAATTAAATCGGTGTTTGGGTAGTTAAATTGTAATGAGAAGAGTTATCAGCAATCAGCGGTCAGCCTTTCGTAAATCCAAAATCCAAAATCGTAAATCCAAAATCCGCTTTTTGCGGATTTTTTTATGCCCAGATGTAGCATAGCTACTAGGTGAAAAAAGCTGTAAAATGTTAAATTTGTGTTAAATATTAAAAAAGCTAAAGCATTGTAAATCAAGTATATAATAATAAAAATACTTATTTTTTATTCAAAATCGCCTGTTTTTTTAAAAACAAAAAACAGCTTTTACTGTTTTAATAAAAAGAAAAAGAATAACAACATGTTTTGCACACCGGTTAAATCAAAGCGGTTGTAATTTTTTTTCAAAGTAATTTTAATAATTAAAATTTATCGAAATGATTAAATTTAAAATTTTGCCTAAAAAAAACCCACAGGACTTGGCAGCCCCAGAGAAGTTCTACGCAACTGCTATCTCGGATGGTGAAGTAGATTTTGATTTTTTAGCTGAGCAAATTGCTTACGAAACCACCTTAACTGAAAGCGACTGCATAGCCGTTTTATTTTCGTTAGAACGTAATATTCTACGTCAGTTAGAACAAGGTAAAATTGTAAGAGTAGGCCGCTTAGGAAGTTTTAACGTAACCCTAAAATCAGCAGGGAAAGACACTTTAGAAGATGTCACCGCTACTGACATTGTAAAAGGCAGGGTGCGTTTTAGACCAGGAAAAAAACTCAGTAAAATGTCCAACGAGTTACGCTACAGAAAAACAAACTAATGCGTTAGGCGTGGAAAGAACCGAGGTGTATGCCTCGGTTTTTTTTGTGCAGAACAGCAAAAAACCTCAAAGCTTTTAGTATATACCTCAAATCTTTTGCTGCATTCTTCAAAGGATTTGGTCATATACTTTGAGCTTTTAATGCATTCCTTTGAGGAATTCTGTAATTCAATTTTAACGTGTAAAAAACCTAATCGTGACTCCAAAATCTTAATTTATCTATCTAAAAAAATCTAAATATCTAATTCACTAATTGGCACATTATCTAAATTCCCTTTGTGCGCATCGCGAAAAACGTGGCGAACCTTGCGGTTAAAGTATAAGCGTTTAGTTTTCGTAAATCCCAAATCGTAAATCCCAAATTTCCACTTCATCTATCTAAAAATCTAACAGTCTAACAATCTAATAATCTAAAGATCTAAACTAAATTTTCCAAATCAAATTCACTCCACCACGATACGGTAACCATTCACCGCTTTTATTAAATTTATCAGCATCTTCATATCTTACACCTGTTGTGCTATCGTAGCCTTTGTAAAAACTTTGAATCGTGCCACCACCAACAAATCCTTCCAAAGCAAATTTATCAGACAACGCATACACATAACCAATACTAATTCCGGCCATATAATTATATCCTTTCTGGTAATAATTACTATTGGCATAATTGTATTTTTGAAGATGAAACGTACTACCACCTAGGTGCCCACCCACATAAAAACCTGTTAGTTCGGGCTTCGAATAATAGCGAATTTCAGGTGTAATAATTAAAAACTTCAAAGGCATGTTATGATAGCGATTAAAAGTAGATCCAATAGCATCAACATGAAAGCTAAATCGTTTTCCCAACCCCTTTTCATAACCTACTGAAGGAAAGCCAAGTAGCGTGGTAGCGGCATTCACATGAACCCTTTGTTGTCCAACAACACTACTAAAAAACAACACAAAACAAACAACTAAAAATCGATTCATAATTTAATTTTTTGGTAAATATAAGTATTTAAATTTTCAACAAGAACCGAAAAAAACCAATCTTATATTTTATTTAGTTAAAAAAACCATAACTTTGTGTAAATAATAGATTCCAAATATGCAAAATAAAATTAGAGCCTACATCAATTTAAAAAAATTATCCTTTTTACCAAATTGGTCAATTTTAGCAATAGATTTTGTTATTTCAGCTTTTGTGGCAATCTCAAATTTTGCTGTATTTAAATTATTAGGTGTCGAATTTTATAAAGTCCTACCATCAGTTACAAGATTAACGATACTTCTAGGGACATTAATGTTCTATTTTGTTGTTTTTAAAACCTACACAGGAATCATTCGGTATTCCAGTTTAAAAGATGCGACCAGAATATTTAAATCGACTTTTTCCGCATTTATTACTATTGTCGCTTTTGATACAATATATTTTTTATTATACAATGCACATGTTTTTGTTTTAATTCAAATTTTTTTCTCCACTCTTTTAATCAGTTTTTTCTTAATTACTTTTAGAATTTTTATTAAAACACTTTTTAAATACTTTACTGGGGCAGAAGATCAAAAAAAAGCTAAAAACATTGTAATTATTGGGGTAAACAGTACTACTATTGCATTAGGAGAAGCGCTAGTAAATGATAGTTCTGCCTATAAATTACAGTTCTTTATAGATAAAAACAAACACCTAAATGACAAAAAAATATTAGGAATTCCGGTCGTTGCAAAATCAAATTCCATTATTTCCATACTCCGATACAATAAAATCAAACACGTGGTATTAATAAAAAATTATTTACCAGAAAATGAAGAATTAGAATTATTAAATGATTGTTTGCGATATAAAATTAATGTGTACAATGCCAAGTTAGTAAGCGACTTTGATTCCGATGTAAACTCTGTAAAATCATTAAAAAAATACACCATTAACGAATTGATGTTTAGAGATACAATAAGTATTGATAATCCAAATATAATTGAAACCTTTAAAGCAAGAACCGTTTTAGTAACGGGCGGCGCAGGATCTATAGGAAGTGAAATTGTCAATCAAATTGCGAAATTCAACCCATGCAGAATTGTAATAGTAGATCAAGCAGAAACCCCTTTAAACAGCATTCAGCTTATAATGGCAGCCACATTTCCGCAAATTACTTGCGAATATGAATTAGTAGACGTTACCAATTTAAAAGAAATTCAAACGGTTTTTGAAAAATACAAACCAGAAATTGTTTTTCATGCAGCAGCATACAAACACGTACCCGTTTTAGAAAACAATTTTATGCAAGCCATAAAAGTTAATGTTTTTGGAACCAAAAATGTGTTAGATGCAGCACTACAATTTGGATCAAAACGTTTTGTGTTTGTATCAACAGATAAAGCCGTAAACCCTACCAATGTTATGGGGGCATCTAAGCGATTGGCTGAAATTTTAGTTCAGTCATTCTTCTACAAACAAAAAAGCAATGAAAAGCTTCAAATTATCATCACGCGTTTTGGAAATGTACTCGGCTCTAATGGATCTGTAGTAAACCTTTTCGAAGAGCAAATTAAAAATGGTGGACCAATAACCGTAACGCATCCAGAAATCAATCGATTCTTTATGACGATTCCAGAGGCGTGTAAGCTGGTTTTAGAAGCAGGAACAATGGGTGCTGGAGGTGAGATTTTTGTTTTTGATATGGGAAAACCAATTTTCATTAGAGAATTAGCAGAAAAAATGATTCGTTTAAGCGGGAAAGAACCTTATAAAGACATTGATATTGTATATTCTGGATTACGTCCAGGAGAAAAATTATATGAAGAATTATTGGCAGACTCCTCAAAAACATTACCAACATATCATTCAAAAATTCTTATTGCACAAGACCCTGTGCATTGTCATGAAAGTGTAAGTGAATTTCTATTCAAATTAAAAGACAATTCGTTTGAGCGTAAAGAAGATTTAATTACGGTAATTAAGGAATTGGTGCCCGAATTTATTCAAAACCCACAAGAATAGCTTCGTTAATCTACTAATATGGTAATTCTAGTAATTGGTGTAGGTTTTTTACTTTTAGTGATAGCTATCACAGCAATTGACACACAATCAAATGGTTTTTTTACACAAAAGCGAATAGGGCAATACGGAAAATCATTTCTGATTTATAAGTTGCGGACCCTTCATCCTAAAACAAATAAAACCTCTTTTTGGGGACGAATGTTACGAAAAACCAAGTTAGACGAACTTCCGCAACTACTTAATATTTTAAAAGGCGAAATGACTTTTGTAGGACCTCGTCCAGATGTAGCTGGCTATGCCGACAAATTAGAGGGTGCAGACCGTATTATCTTAAACCTAAAACCAGGCATCACGGGTTTAGCGTCTTTAAAATACCGCAACGAAGAACACATCTTAGCCCAACAACCCAATCCACAACTGTATAACGATGAGGTCATCTGGCCAGACAAAGTACGAATTAACAAATGGTACGCCCAAAATCGCACTATTAGTATGGACTTACAAATCCTTTTTTACACCTTGTTTCCCGTTTCTTTTGATGTAGAGACTTTTATGGGTAAAAGGTGAAGGGTTTAGGGTAAAAGGGAATAGTAATTAGTACTAATTACCTAATTGTGACATTCCATAATTCCATCATTATCACATTCGCTAATTCCCTCATTATCATTCTGAGCTTGCGAAGAATCCCCTACGCAGTAGGCAACCTGTTCACTTGTGAACACAACCCCTTTTACCCTTCACCTTAAGCCTTTAACCCAAAACCAACCCTTTTGCCTTTGAGAACCTCAGGCAACGGTATAGAAATTTTTATATTATTTTAAGATGGTGCTGAGGTTTTCTGTTTGGCTATAACTATATATGTTTTTCAGGTTTTAGGGTGGCTGAGGCTCTCGAAGCCACTATCCTTCATTCCCTAATTGTCATTCTGAGCTTGCGAAGAATCCCCTACGTAGTAGGCAATCCTGTTCACACGTGAACACAACCCCTTTCACCCCACACCCAAAACCCAAAACCCCACACCCTTTCACCCCCTAAACAAAACCAAAAAAACGTTTTTCATCGAAAAAACGAACACTTCATCGAAAATAGTGTATAAATAAAAGAAATATATTGTAACATTGTTAATAATAGAATTACTATACTTACAATACCTCATTTATTAACCTATTTTATTGCATTTATGACAAAATCAATTACACAAAAAACTAGTACTAAACAAGTGCAAAACTTAAAAAACTATTTTTTAAGTTGTACCAAACCAATCAAACACCTTACTTGTTTACTCATTTTGCTTTTTTCAAGTATGGGGTGGGGGCAGGTTAATTTGTATTCCTTTTCATCTACTGCTGGAACGTATACTCCTATTACAGGTGGAACGGTTGTTAGAAGCGGGAATGCATTAGATTCAGGAGGTGCAACGGTAACTTTACCAACAGCTTTTCCATTTAATGGGGCATCAATCACTTCATTACGAGTAAATGACGATGCATATTTAGCATTAGGAGTTACTTCATTTTCTAATTCAACAGCTCCTATAGCTTCTTCTAATGCAGCAACAGGAATTATTGCAGCATTAGCATGTGATTTAATGGATGCAAATGCAGTTGGTACAACGCCAGAAATACGTTGGGAACAAATAGGAAATGAAATAATTTTTCAATGGAATGATTTTGCTAGGTATACGACTTCTACTTCTGCTGAAATATTCGATTTTCAAATTCGATTAAACACGTCAAATGGACAAATCGTTATTGTATATAGTAATTTTTCTACTGTAAATACAACCTCATCGTTAGTTCCACAAGTAGGTTTGAGAGGATCAACAACTACAGACTTTAACGCGAGAAGATTAACAACTACTGTTCCTACAGCAACTCCTAGTTGGAGTAATACTGCTGCTGCTACATCAACTGGTCATAATGTTCGATTAACTTCTACCTCTCCAGCTGCTTTTCCTTCAACAGGTTTAACTTACACTTGGACACCACCAGTTCCTTGTTCTGGTTCGCCAACAGCAGGTACTATTTCTACAGCAAATCAATATTTGTGTAGTGGTGCAACAGTACCAAATCTAGTGAATACAGGTTTTTCTTCAGGCGTTACTGGAATTACTTTTCAATGGCAACAATCTACGGATGATTCAAATTGGATCAATGTTACTACTGGTACTGGGGCTACAACTGCAATCTATACGCCTCCAGCTTTTGCAGGTACAACTATTTACTACCGTTGTAATGTAACGTGTGCTAATGGTGGCGGTGCTGCGGCAACACCTTCTGTGTCAATTAATCCGCCTGCTAATCCAGCTACACAGGTTACAAATGCGGTAGCTTCTTCAATTAGTTACACAGGTTTTACCACTACATGGGTAAATGGTAACGGTAACAGACGTGTGGTGTATGTAAGCGATACTGCCATCGTTGATCCTTCAAATTCAACTGGAGCAGCAGCGCCTACAGTAAATACGGTGTATGCTGGAAGTGGACAACAAATTGTATATGACGACACAGGAACAACTGTTACTGTAACAGGTCTTACTTTGGGCACTACCTATTACGTTAAAGTTTTTGAATATACAAGATGTGGAACAACTACATTCGATAATTATTATAACACAACCGCTGGCACCAACGCCATTTCAGTGACAACATCAAGTATTTCTCCAACACCTTGGTCAGAAGGTTTCGCAACAGGAGTAGCTACATTTCCAAACTGGCAAACTACATCTGGTGCTGCTGTGGGATCAACTGCAGCATTAGATCCAGCGTTAAGTTCAAATTATTGGTATGTAAATCTATATGGCACTCGAGTTACTGCTGCTGTTACTACGCCAATAATTGGTTCAATTCCATCAAATTACCGTTTTGTAGTAAAGTATAAATTAGCAAATTATAGTTCTCCGTATGCTCCTCCAGCAAGTGGAAGTGGTGATTTTATAGTGGCTATTTCTACAGATAATGGTACAAGTTACACAAATGTTGAAACTATTGCAAACAATGCTGTTGCTGGGTGGCAAGAATATGTACTTAATTTAAGCGCTTATGCAGGGCAAAACATTCGTATTCGTCTCACTGGAAATAGAACAAGTGGCGATTATTATTTAGCATTTGATAATTATAGTGTGGAAGCCATACCCTCATGTTTACCTCCAAATACGTTGGTCTTATCTTCTATAACTAATAATAGTGCTTCATTATCTTGGACAGCACCTGCATCTGCACCTGGAAGTGGTTATGACGTGTATTATAGCACAACAAATACTGCGCCTTTAGCTGGCACAACGCCATCTGCCAATGTGCCGTCAGGAACAACTTATGCGTACAGTGGTTTAACAGCAAGTACCACTTATTATTCATGGGTGCGTTCTAATTGTGGTTCTGGAGATGTAAGTACATGGGTAGCAAGTGCAAGTTTTACAACACAATGTAATCCTGTTTCAGTACCCTATTCTCAAGATTTTGAAAGTGTAACTATACCTGCATTACCTATTTGTACCAGTATTGAAAATGCAGGAACAGGAAATAATTGGAAAACAGTTAATTCTTTCACCAAATGTTTAAATTATTCATATAATGGCACTAATGCTGCAAACGCTTGGTTTTACACTGCTGGTATTAATTTAACGGCAGGGACTTCTTATCGAATTTCCTATAATTATACAGGTACTGGTGTTGGTTTCCCAGAAAATTTAAAAGTAGCTTATGGAGTTTCGGCTTCAAGTGCTAGTATGACAACAGTATTAGCAACACATACTAATATAGTAAACGATAACTTTCCTGGGGTAATAAGTACAGTAGATTTTACTCCTAGTACTACTGGCGTTTACTATTTTGGTTTTAATGCTTTTTCTGATGCAGATATGAATCAATTGTATGTTGATAATATTTCAATAATACTTACTCCAAACACCTGGACAGGTACTACAAGTAATTCTTGGAACACGGCAAGCAACTGGTCATTAACCAGGGTACCAACTGCTACTGATGATGTATTAATTTCTTCAAACGGTTCAAATGCCCCTATTATGGATGTAGATGTTACTATTCCTGTAGGTAAAAGTTTAACTTTAACTGGAGGAGAATTAACAATTGCCCCAGGTAAAGTATTAACAATTGCAGGAACCGCTAATTTTGGTGGAAGACCAGTAACGTTTAAATCAAATGCTACAGGTACTGCTATGTTGGGGCCATTAACAACTGGAACACTTACTGGAGCAAACAGTGTTACCGTAGAGCGTTTCATACCATCTGGCAAACGTGCTTTTAGATTATTAAGTCCAGCGGTAACAACTACCAACTTTATTTCAGGTAACTGGCAAGGACAAACGCATATTACTGGTGGTTTAGGTACAACTGGTTTAGGCTTTGATGCTACTGAAACCAATAATCCGTCGATGTATACGTATAACAACAATGCGTTATCTGGCTCGGGTTGGACACCAATTCTCAACACCAATGCAACGAATTTAACGGCAGGGGTTGGATATAGAATGTTGGTTAGAGGCGATAGAACGGCTACAAATATTACAACTGCCACAACGGATAATAT
The DNA here is from genome assembly GCF_044361065.1 of Flavobacterium sp. GTDB lineage: Bacteria > Bacteroidota > Bacteroidia > Flavobacteriales > Flavobacteriaceae > Flavobacterium. Next base: position 1,000 of record NZ_JBIKJI010000054.1, on the reverse strand, counting down.
GAATGCAGCCATCACATTAAGTGCTACAGGAACTTTAAAAACAGGAACTGTTATCTTAAATGCAAGCAGCACACCTGCCATTAATAATACAACTAACACAGTTACTAATGGTTATAGTTTAGTAGGTAACCCCTACCAAAGCGCAGTAGATTGGAATGCCGTAACAAAATCTGGTATCGAAGCAACGTATTGGGCCTGGGATCCTAATATGGGAACAAGTACTCAACGTGGACGTTATGTTTCTTTTAACGGTTTAACTAATAATTACTTAGATACACCAGCATCTCAAGTTGGCCGATACATTCAACCGGGACAAGCGTTTTTCGTAAAGAATACAGGTTCAAGTGCAGGGACATTAACCTTCGAAGAAGCACACAAAGCCACAACTAGTGCCAATGTATTTAGAACCGCAAATACTCCTACTTTTGGGGTAGCGTTATACGATCCTAATGAATTGGCAATTGGCGGGTATCCTATTGATGCAACGAAAGCTGTTTTTAGTTCTGATTACTCAAACGAATTAGGACTTGGTGATGCTACGAAATTAGAAGCAGCAGGTGAAAACATTGCGTGGTTTAGAAACAATACCAAACTAGCCATTGATGCCGCAGCACCAGTAACTACATCAGATGAGTTAGTGATGAAAACGATTCGTTTAGGCGCTAATAAGAACTATACGTTTAAAATTCAAACTACTAATTTTGATACAGCTTTAACACCATATTTAGTAGATACTTTCTTAAACACACAAACAGAAATTTCTACTTCACAAGCATATTTAGCATCATTTGCAACCACAAGCAATGTGGCATCATACAGTGAAAATCGTTTCAAAATTGTATTCCAAAACGCGGTGCTTAGTACTGATACATTTGCTAGTCAAGTAGGTTTATACCCAAATCCTTCTAAAGGAAATGGTTTCTACTTACAATTGCCTTCATCTGCACAGGCAACGGTTAAGCTATACAACACGATAGGTCAAGAAATTGGAATAACCAAT
>NZ_JBIKJI010000053.1:0-11729 GCF_044361065.1 Flavobacterium sp. | reverse complement strand
GTTCATTTACCTTACAATAATTAGCATCTACACCTTTTAAATACGCTACGTGTTCTTTATTTTTATAATAAAACAAGGCGCGTTCTTCTACAATTTTGGTATAGGTTTTAAATTCTTTTGAAGATTTTAATTGTGAAGCTTGAGATTCGGATAAAAAAAATGATTTTCCTTTAAGGGTTTCAATACGTAAATCGGGATCGGTGGCATTGGAGAAACTTAAACTGAAATCGCGCAACCCGCTAAAAACAGATAGCACTACAAAAAGTGCCATTGCGCCAACAATAATTCCAAAAGAAGCAATAAACGTAATCACATTTATAGCGGTAGTTTTAGATAAACTAAACGCGTATCTTTTGGCTATGTAGAACGGAAAATTCAAATTATGATTTTTTTCGTTTTTCTAATAAATCTGGATTTTCAATTGGATTTTCTTTTCTTGAAAGTGCATTGTCAATTTTTTCTATGTAGTCCAAACTATCATCAATAAAGAAAATTAAATTCGGCACACGTCTTAATTGCAATTTTACACGTTGCGATAAATCGTGTTTAATTAAAGGCGCGTTACTTTTTATAGCTGCTAACAATTCTGGTCCTTTTTCGGAAGGAAAAACACTTAAATACACCTTTGCGATAGATAAATCTGAAGTTACATTTACTTTAGAAACAGAAATTATTAAATTAGAAATTGAATTTTTTCTAATCTCTCCTTGTAAAATATCTACTAAGTCAGTTTGCAATAATGCACCAATTTTTTTTTGTCTATTTGTTTCCATTGGGCAAAAATACAATTTTTACTCACAAAATAAGCAGAAATACATTTATGAATGTTTATTTTTGCATATTAATTCGTGTAAAAATGAGAAAAATAGAACATATTGGCATAGCCGTTCATAATTTAGAAAATTCAAATGAATTGTTTTCAAAACTTTTCGGACAAGCCGCTTACAAAACAGAAGAAGTAGCAAGCGAAGGTGTAAAAACCTCCTTTTTTATGTGCGGTCCAAATAAAATTGAATTATTAGAAGCCACAAATGAAAACAGCCCAATTGCTAAATTTTTAGAGAAAAAAGGCGAAGGCATTCATCATATCGCTTTTGATGTCGAAGATATTTATGCAGAAATAGAACGCCTAAAGCTGGAAGGTTTTACTGTATTAAATGAAACACCAAAAAAAGGAGCCGACAATAAATTAGTGGCTTTTTTACATCCGAAAACCACAAACGGCGTATTAATTGAACTTTGTCAAGAAATAAAATAGATTGATTTCAAGAACGTTACCCCACATTTTTAGAATCGATTAAAAAAAGATTTGCTTGCAATTAAAAATAGTAGTAATATTGCACCTCCAATAGAGGTCCTATAGCTCAGTTGGTTAGAGCACCTGACTCATAATCAGGTGGTCCCTGGTTCGAGCCCAGGTGGGACCACAACAAAACCCTTGTAAGTATCAGTATTTACAAGGGTTTCTTATTAAATGTTTTTTCGAATAAGAGATTACCCTCGAAGTTCATACATTCTGGCAATGTACTTTCCTACCACATCAAATTCCAAATTTACTTTTGTTCCAATCTCAAAAGTATGAAAAATAGTATGTTCGTAGGTATATGGAATAATGGCTACGCTAAAACTGTTTTTAGCTGAATTTACAACTGTTAAGCTGGTTCCGTTTACTGTTATAGAGCCTTTCTCTATAGTTATGTTATTAAGCTGAGCATCATATTCAAATGTAAATTCCCAGCTACCACTTTTTTCTTGAATACTTGTACAAACTGCGGTTTGGTCTACATGGCCTTGTACAATATGTCCGTCTAGTCTATCGCCTAATTTCATAGCTCTTTCGATATTTACTTTGTCGCCAATTTTCCACAAACCTAAAGTGGTTTTATTAATTGTTTCTTGAATTGCTGTAACTACGTGTTTGTTATCAAAAATTTCTACAACGGTTAAACAAACACCATTATGTGCCACACTTTGGTCAATTTTTAACTCATTCGTAATATTTGTTTGAATTGTTAAGTGTACATTTCCCTGGTCTTTTTTAATATCTGAAATTATTCCGAGAGTTTCTATGATACCTGTAAACATATGACGGTTTATTTTTATAAATTTGCATCAAAATTAAGAAATAAAAATGGTAAAACATTCAGAAAATATAATTGTTGGTGTTTCGATTGGAGACATGAACGGCATAGGACCAGAAGTCATATTAAAAACATTTGAAGATACCCGAATGTTAGACATCTGCACGCCAGTGATTTTTGCCAATGCTAAAATTGTTTCGTTTTTAAAAAGAAACTACAATTTAACTGCATTCATACAAGGCATAGATAAATTAGACCAAATTGTTTTGGGTAAAATTAATGTACTAAATGTTTGGCGCGAAGGTGTTAATTTAGAAAACGGCAAATTGGATGAAGAAATTGGCAAATATGCCATAAAATCGTTTCAAGCGGCTACAACAGCTTTAAAAAACAACCAAATTGATGTTTTAGTCACAGCACCAATAAATAAATACAACATTCAAGCAGAAGATTATAAATTTGCCGGCCATACTGATTATTTAAACGAACAACTTGAAGGGGAAGCCCTAATGTTTATGGTTCATGAAGACATAAAAGTAGGATTAATTACCGACCATATTCCGATTGCAGAATTATCAAAACATATTAATACTACATTAATTGAGAAAAAAATCAACACTATTAATCATAGTTTAATTGCCGATTTCAAAATAAACAAACCAAAAATTGCGGTGTTAGGACTAAATCCTCATAGCGGCGATAATGGTGTAATTGGCAAAGAAGATGATGAAATTGTGAAACCAAGTTTAGAGAAAATTTTTAAAAGTGGCATACAAGTTTTTGGTCCGTTTTCAGCAGATAGTTTTTTTGGTTCCAACCAATATAAAAATTACGATGCGGTAGTTGCGATGTATCACGACCAAGGATTAATTCCTTTTAAAACCCTGTCATTTGGTGAAGGTGTAAATTTTACTGCGGGTTTAAACAAAGTAAGAACTTCGCCAGATCACGGAACAGGTTTTGATATTGCAGGAAAAAATATAGCCAACGAAAGCTCTTTTAGAGAAGCCGTTTACAGTGCTATAGATATATATAAAAACCGTATGGAATATAATGAGCTTACTCACAATCCTTTGAAAAAAGGAACAGGAAAAGTTTAATTTAAAAAAAAGCAAAGAAAATTATTGTAATTCCAATATTTTTGTATCTTTGCACACCCTTATAAAAAGGGAAAAACTGATGTTATGGATATATTAAAAGAATTTTTAATCCCATTTTCAGGATTAAAACTGGGTAAACACCAGTTTGAATTTCAAGTAAACAATACGTTCTTTACTCATTTTGGCTATGACGAATTTAACGATTCTAACATCAAAATGAATGTAGTATTAGAGAAAAAAAGCAACATGCTTGAACTCAATTTTTCGCACAAAGGAATTATAAATGTTCCTTGCGATTTAACAAATGAAGATTTTGATTTACCTATTAAAGGAAAAATGAAACTTATAGTTAGATTTGGCGAAGAATTTAATGATGACAATGATGAATTTATCATTTTGCCTCATGATGAATTTCAAGTAAATGTAGCACAATATTGTTATGAAATGATGGTTTTATCGGTCCCAACCAAAAGAATACACACCGGAATAAAAGATGGAACTTTACAATCAGAAGCATTACAAAATTTAGAAAAATTTTCTCCAAAAGAAACAAAAGCACAAGAGATTAAAGAAATAGACCCAAGATGGGAAGGTTTAAAAAAACTATTAACGGATAAAAAATAGAATAAAATGGCACATCCTAAACGTAGACAGTCATCGACTAGAAGAGACAAAAGAAGAACACACTACAAAGCATCTGCACAACAAATTGCAACTTGCGTAGTAACCGGTGAAGCTCACTTATATCACAGAGCATACTGGTATGAAGGTAAAATGTATTACAGAGGTCAAGTTGTTATCGACAAGACTGAAGCAATGTTATAATTTCACTAAAATTATTGAGAAACTCTCACTTGCGTGAGAGTTTTTTTTATTTTACTGAAAATTATCTAATTGTATTTTTAGAAAATTCCGAAATAATTCGTAATTTTCGCCTCTTTACGCACACAAAGTTGCAAAGAAAATTATTTATTTATGAAATCGCCATAAACACTGTGTGCTTCGAAAGAAAATCACAAAGAAATAGCGACACATATGTTACCAAAAAAAATAACATTAAAAACATATGAATAAAATTACTGCCGCAATTACTGCAATTGGCTCGTATGTACCAGAATATGTATTATCAAATCAGGTTCTAGAAACTTTGGTTGATACCAATGATGAATGGATTACATCAAGAACCGGAATAAAAGAGAGAAGACTTTTAAAATTAGATGGCGAAGGAACTTCTTACCTTGCTATTAAAGCTGCTCAAAACCTACTAGAAAAAGCAAAATTAGACCCAAAAGAAATTGACTTGGTAATTATGGCAACTACCACCCCCGATTTGCCTGTAGCAGCAACTGGAGTATATGTAGCATCACAAATTGGCGCCACTAATGCCTTTGCCTATGACTTGCAAGCCGCTTGTTCAAGTTTTCTTTTTGGTATGTCAACTGCTTCAGCCTACATTCAATCTGGAAAATATAAAAAAGTGTTACTTATAGGTGCCGATAAAATGTCGTCTATAATTGATTATACTGACCGTGCCACCTGTATTATTTTTGGTGATGGCGCCGGTGCTGCCTTGTTTGAGCCGAATTTTGAAGGATTAGGATTACAAGACGAAATTTTAAAATCGGATGGAATTGGAAGAGAATTTTTAAAAATTGAAGCTGGTGGTTCTATTTTGCCTCCTTCTGAAGATACCATAAAAAACAAACAACATTTTGTATTTCAAGATGGAAAAACTGTTTTCAAACATGCTGTTTCAGGAATGGCTGATGTAAGTGAAAAAATTATGGAACGCAATAACTTATCGCACGATGATGTGAATTGGTTAATTGCGCATCAAGCAAATAAAAGAATTATTGACGCCACTGCAAGCAGAATGAATGTGGATGAATCTAAAGTGTTAGTCAATATTCACCGTTATGGAAATACTACTTCTGCCACATTGCCTTTGCTTTTAGCAGATTTTGAAGATAAATTTAAAAAAGGAGATAATTTAATTTTTGCAGCATTTGGAGGTGGATTCACTTGGGGATCTATCTATTTAAAATGGGCATATTAATAAAAACAAACTATAACTAAAACAACTTAATTATGGATTTAAAAGAAATTCAAAACCTAATCAAATTTGTATCTAATTCTGGAGTAGCAGAAGTAAAATTAGAAACGGGCGATGTAAAAATTACAATTAGAACTACCTTAGAAGGAAATTCTCAAGATATTACTTATGTGCAACAAGCACCTATGCAACAAGCAGTTCAGCAAGCGGCTCCTGTAGCTCCTGCAGCAATCGCTCCTGCTGCTGCGGCACCTGTTGAGACTGCTGTAGAAGATAATTCTAAATACATTACAATTAAGTCGCCAATGATTGGTACATTGTACAGAAAACCAGCTCCAGATAAACCAATGTTTGTTGAAGTTGGAAGTACTATCAGCAAAGGCGATGTAGTTTGTGTAGTTGAAGCCATGAAATTATTCAACGAAATTGAATCTGAAATTTCAGGGAAAATCGTAAAAGTATTAGTTGACGATTCTTCACCAGTTGAATTTGACCAACCTTTATTTTTAGTTGATCCATCATAATTATTTTAAATTCCAATATTTTAAATTCCAAATTCCAAAAAAAGTTTATTTTTAGGTATTGGAATTTGGAATTTGTTTATTGAATTTTTAAAAAAAAGATATGTTTAAAAAAATATTAATTGCCAATAGAGGTGAAATTGCTCTACGCGTTATTCGTACTTGTAGAGAAATGGGAATTAAAACAGTAGCCGTTTATTCTACTGCTGATGCTGAAAGTTTGCATGTTAAATTTGCAGATGAAGCGGTTTGTATAGGACCTGCGCCAAGTAATTTGTCTTACTTGAAAATGTCTAATATTATCGCTGCAGCTGAAATTACTAATGCTGATGCCATTCATCCGGGTTATGGTTTCCTTTCTGAAAATGCAAAATTTTCGAAAATTTGCCAAGAACACAACATCAAATTTATTGGTGCTTCACCAGAAATGATTGACAGAATGGGAGATAAAGCTTCGGCTAAAGCTACCATGATTGAAGCTGGTGTACCATGTGTTCCGGGTTCAGTAGGAATTTTAGACTCTTACGAACAAGCTGAGAAATTAGCCTCTGAATTTGGCTACCCAGTTATGCTAAAAGCAACTGCTGGTGGTGGTGGAAAAGGAATGCGTGCTGTTTGGAAACAAGAAGATTTATTAAAAGCTTGGGAAGGTGCTCGTCAAGAATCTGCCGCAGCTTTTGGAAATGACGGTATGTATCTTGAAAAACTTATTGAAGAACCAAGACATATTGAAATTCAGGTTGTAGGTGATGCTTATGGTAAAGCATGTCACTTATCTGAAAGAGATTGTTCTGTTCAACGTCGTCATCAAAAATTAACGGAAGAAACTCCTTCTCCATTTATGACAGATGAATTACGTGAAGCTATGGGTACTGCAGCAGTAAAAGCTGCAGAATATATAAAATACGAAGGTGCTGGAACAGTAGAATTTTTAGTGGACAAGCATAGAAACTTCTACTTTATGGAAATGAATACACGTATTCAGGTAGAACACCCAATTACAGAACAAGTTGTTGATTACGATTTAATTCGTGAACAAATTATGGTAGCAGCTGGAATTCCAATTTCTGGTAAAAACTATTTTCCACAATTACACGCAATTGAATGTAGAATTAATGCAGAAGATCCATATAATGACTTCCGCCCTTCACCAGGAAAAATTTCGGTATTACATTCGCCAGGCGGACACGGTGTTCGTTTAGACACACATGTTTACGCAGGTTATACGATTCCACCAAATTATGACTCGATGATTGCAAAGTTAATTACTACTGCGCAAACCAGACAAGAAGCTATAAACAAAATGAAACGCGCTTTAGACGAATTTCATATTGAAGGTATAAAAACCACAATCCCGTTCCACAGACAATTAATGGATCATCCGGATTATGTGGCAGGAAATTACACCACGGCCTTTATGGACACTTGGGTAATGGACACTAAAAAAGAAGAATAAAAAATAGGCTAGTCAATGACTAGCCTATTTTTTTTAAATCTTTTATTACACTAAACGCTAAATCAATTTGGTTTTCATTTACTACGATGGTAAATTCATTTGAAGTAGAAATTACCTCATCAATGACAATACCTTCCCAAGCTAACGATTGAAATATATAATAATATACACCCGGAACAGATACGTTTTCATGAGGTAATTTTACCGTTATAGAAGATAGATTTTCGTTTTTACTTATTAATTTTTCAGATTTTAAACAAGATTCTACCACATCATTAATTTCTGAGCTTACCACAATATTTGTTTCATTGACACCACGAGATGACGTGTAGAATAAATTTTTATTCGATTTGATTTCCGACATTAACTTGGTTTGATTTTCTAATAAAGTATCAGAAATTTCATAAGTATAATCCGTCAATGAAGATCGAACCGTAATTTCTCCAATATTTTGTAATACTCTAGATACTTTGTGATTAATTTTAAAATCAAGTTCTTCAGAAATTCTTTTTAACGCCATTACTACAGCGCCTTGCTTAATATCTTTACCTAAATATAATTCAATTTCAGGCATGATAATTCGGGCTAAAGAGGTTAAATTGATAATTCCTTCAGATAAAGAACTCAATAAAAATGGCTTGGTTTTTAGGTGTTTTTCAACAACTGAGGCTACTGTTTTCATAAAATTTGGGGTTTATTTACATACAAATATATAAATCCAAATTTTATTATTATAACTAATTGTTGAAATAATAGAAAGCCGCCTCTAAATGTTCTATGTCAAATGATGTACCAGTTGCGTGAATAGCGATAATATCAAATCGGACTTCAACGTCTAAATCATTGGCAATCACGTATTCATTGATGGCTTTTACTAAAAGTTGAATTTTTTTGGGCTTTACAAAATCTTGTGGTAAACCATAATCTAATGAAGAGCGTGTTTTCACTTCAATTACAGCCAAAATAGCATCTTTCTTAGCAATAATATCTACTTCTGCCTTTTGAAACGTCCAGTTGGTTTCTAAAATTTCATAGCCGTTTTTTTCTAAAAAATCTACAGCCAGCTCTTCTCCAAGCTTTCCTAATTCGTTGTGTTCTGCCATAGTTAAAATTCCAAAAATAAAATTCCAAATTCCAAAAGTAAGTTTCAAGATTGGAATTTGGGATTTTTTTATATTGTTATTTAATCAAATTTTAATTTGATTTCTTTTTCATTTACTTCAAATGCTACTTGTTGACCAAGAATTAATGTACGATTATCCGATTGATGTCCGGCTGGAAATTGAAATGCTATTGGAATACGATTTTCTTTAGCAATTTCTGTAATAATTTGTACTTCATTTTGCCCAAACGGAATTTCGTTATCGTGCATATCTGCCATACTTCCTACTATAATTCCTTTTACATTTTCGAAATAACCATTACGCTTTAAATTGTACATCATTCGGTCAATATGGTATAAATATTCGTCTAAATCTTCAATAAATAGAATTTTATCTTTTGTATCAATTGCTGATTTTGAACCTAATAAACTATACAAAATAGAAATATTTCCGCCAACCAATTCGCCCGAAGCAGATCCTTTTACATCATAACTTTTCGAAGGAATTGAATACGAAATAGTTTCTCCAAAAAGTGCTTTTCGTAAGGTTTCTTTAACTACTTCTGGTGCTGTAGGAACAGTAAACGGCATTATAGAATGCAAGGTTGCCACGCGTTCCACATTCAATTGACTATGCAAAACCGTTACATCTGAAAACCCCATAATCCATTTAGGATGTTTCTTAAATTTGGTAAAATCTAACGCATCTATAATTCTAACCGTACCATATCCACCTCGAGCGCACCAAATGGCTTTTACGTTTTCATCATCCAATTGTGCTTGAAAATCTGCTGCACGTTCGGTATCTGTACCACCTAATTGGCAATTATTTAAACCAATTGTGTTTCCTAATTTCACTTTTAATCCCCAAGATTCTAATAAATCAATAGCTGGTTTGGCATCTTCAGGAAAAAATTTTCTTGCTGTACAAACAATAGCGACAGTTTCTCCTGCCTTTAAAAATTGTGGTATAATCATAGAAATATAAATAAGAATTCAAAAATAAGGAATTTGAACAGAAAAATTCGTCTATTCCTATCAAATGAATTATTTTTGTATTAGTTTATAAACATATTAACTTCATAAATAAACTTAGCGATTTTAAATTTAGCTTTTTTTGTTATTTCAAATATAACGCAAAGTTTAGAAGTTTTCGCAAAGGAAAAAAAGAAAAATGACAGAAAATGAAATATCAAATAAAGTTATTGGAATCGCAATAGAAGTTCATAATGCATTAGGTCCAGGTTTACTTGAAAATGTATATAAAGATTGCTTATATTACAAACTCAAACAAGCAGGTTTGAAAGTTGAGAAAGAAAAATCAATTCCATTGATTTTCGAAGAAGTTAAACTTGAGAGTGGCTATCGAATTGATTTATTAGTCGAAGATAAACTAGTTATAGAGTTAAAAAGCGTTGAGATGCTTTCCGAACTTCATTTTGCCCAAACTTTAACTTATTTAAGGCTTGGCAAGTTCAAACTTGGCTTACTTTTAAACTTTAATTCCGTCCTTTTAAAAGAAGGCATTAGACGAGTTGTGAATAAATTATAATTTTCACGACATTTGTACTTTAATAACTTGAAATCGCTTTAGCGAAAAACTTAAAATTACTTTGTGAAGCTTTGCGAAAAACTTTGCACCTTTGCGTTAAAACAAAAAATTATGTTAGAAAATCCGAAAAGATATACCATTACAGCAGCACTTCCTTACACCAATGGACCCATTCATATTGGGCATTTAGCAGGAGTTTATGTGCCTTCTGATATATATTCAAGATATTTAAGATTACAAGGAAAAGACGTGGCTTTCATTTGCGGAAGCGACGAGCACGGTGTAGCAATCTCAATGAAAGCGAAGAAAGAAGGCATCACACCTCAACAAGTAATTGATAAATATGATGGAATTATTCGTCAATCGTTTTTAGATTTTGGAATTTCTTTTGATAATTATTCCCGAACTTCCTCGGAAATTCATCATAAAACAGCTTCGGAATTTTTCAAAAAACTTTACGATAACGGTGATTTCATCGAAGAAACTACCGAACAATTATACGATGCAAAAGCAGACCAATTCTTAGCAGACCGTTTCGTTACTGGAACTTGTCCAAAGTGCGACAACCCAGAAGCATATGGCGACCAATGTGAAAAATGTGGTTCGACTTTAAATGCAACCGATTTAATCAATCCGAAATCGACTATTACTGGAGAAACTCCGATATTAAAATCGACAAAACACTGGTTTTTACCTTTAAATCGTTACGAATCGTTCCTAAGAGAATGGATTTTGGAAGGTCATAAAAACGATTGGAAACCGAATGTTTACGGACAAGTAAAATCTTGGGTTGATGGTGGTTTAGAACCAAGAGCCGTAACACGTGATTTAGATTGGGGAATCGATGTGCCTGTTCCAGGTGCCGAAGGAAAAAAATTATACGTTTGGTTTGATGCGCCTATTGGTTACATTTCAGCAACTAAAGAATGGGCGGCTCGCGAAGGAAAAGATTGGGAACCTTATTGGAAAGATGCCGATACAAAATTGGTTCATTTCATTGGGAAAGACAATATCGTATTCCATTGTATCATTTTCCCAGCGATGTTAAAAGCAGAAGGAAGTTATATTTTACCAGATAATGTTCCTGCAAATGAATTCTTAAATTTAGAAGGAAATAAATTATCGACTTCTAAAAATTGGGCCGTTTGGTTACACGAATATTTACAAGATTTTCCCGAAAAACAAGACGCTTTGCGTTATGCTTTGACAGCAAATGCCCCAGAAACAAAAGACAACGACTTCACTTGGAAAGATTTTCAAGCCAGAAATAATAATGAATTAGCGGCGATTTTTGGAAATTTCATCAATCGTGTGGTGGTGTTAACCAATAAATATTACGACGGAATAGTTCCAACACCAAACGAATTTTCAGAAGTTGACGAGCAAACTTTAGCCGAACTAAAAGCCTATCCAGCAGTAATTTCAAGTTCAATCGAACGTTATAGATTTAGAGAAGCGTTGGGCGAATTAATGAACGTGGCCCGTTTAGGAAATAAATATTTAGCCGACGAAGAACCTTGGAAAATGATTAAGGAAAATCCGGCAAGAGTACAAACGCAAATGTATGTAGCATTGCAAATTGCTTCTGCATTAGCGATACTGTCAGAACCGTTTTTACCGTTTACTGCTGCTAAATTGTGCAACATTTTACAGATTAAAGTCAATAATTGGAATTTAGAATTTGAAAATTGGAATTTAACAAAACCTGGGCATCAAATTGGTCAAGCCGAAATTTTGTTTGCTCAAATAGAAGATGCAGAAATTCAGAAACAATTAGATAAATTAGAAGCAACTAAAACCGCCAATCAAGTGGAAAACGCAAAAGCTGAACCGCAAAAAGAAATCATCACTTTTGAAGATTTTG
>NZ_JBIKJI010000063.1:0-10793 GCF_044361065.1 Flavobacterium sp. | reverse complement strand
AGCGAGGCTGATGGAATCTATTTAATTGTAGAACTAAAAATTACTAATAAAAGTAACATTCAAAGAAAACTTCACAATTATATGTTTCGTTTATCAAATTTTGAAAATGATTTTTTTGAATATTCGACAAAAGGTTTGTCAGTAATATCTATGAGTGGAATAAAATGTATTGATATTTTTGGTAAAGATTTTAATCCAAAAATTCCTATTTCAGTTAATCTAATTTTTGAAGTACCCGAAGAAAACATCTATTTCTTAACTCTTTGTGGTGGCGAATATCTTTGGGATGAAAATAATATTTGCAATTGCAAAGAAATTGAAGTAGTAAAATTATTTTAAATTCAGATACTGAAACAAGTTCAGTATGACAAAACAAATAAAGTAATTAATCTGTAGAAGGCACCTTTTACCCAAAACCCAAAACCTCATACCCAACTCCTAATGCTCCTCGTCTTTTCCTAAAATTTTGGTATCTACAGGAATGGCAGGTTGAAACATAAGTGTTTGTTTGTAGTACAAATAAAAACCTTTGTTGGTTCGGAATTCGAAGTCTTTAAATTTGAAGTTTTGGTCTTCATTTTCTCTTTTAAAAACAATTGATTCTTTAGAATCTGGCAAGAAAACTTCTGCAATTAAGCTGTCTTCATCCACAAAAAAGAAAGCGTTTTTTCTTTTGGCAAGCGAATCTCTTTCTATAGAGGTTAAACGATAGCCTTCTTCAAAAACACGAACACATTTTTTAGTCATATTCGACCATTTATAGCCGGCTTTTAAATCGCACCCATTTTCGTTTTTGTCATCATTTACCTGATTTTTCACAATAGAATCCATTTCCGTGGTATCTTTTGGCGGATTCTTTAAGATATAATCGCAAGAAAATAACGATGTCAGTACTAAAATATATACAAGTTTTTTCATTTTTAATTTAGCGTTTCTTGATAAATTAATGTTTCTACAGTTTCAAATTCGGTAGGTTTATCAGCATTATGAAAGTATTTTAGCAACACTTCACCCCAAACTTTACCATCAGAAAAGTTAGCAATAATCCATCGATGATTTAAAATTTTAATGTTATTAATCAAAAATGGATTGTCGCCAATTTGATCGTAAGAAACATATTTATTTCCTTTTTTATCTGCGTTAAAAGCAGTTAAATCTTCTTTCACTTTCGTTTGTAACGCTTTTACATCGTATTCAAAATAATACTCTTGTGCATTTTCATTCGTAGCTAAGGAAAAGGTATCATTGTCGCGTAATTTCGCAATGGTATCTTGTGCTTTTTTTAATTCCTTTTTACTAATTGTAGACACTTCTTCACTTCTTTTCAAGATATTTGAAGAATTTACAAATTGAAAAATATTAATTAATACTGAAAATACGATTCCGTAAAGTAATAAACTCCTTTTCATTTTACTATTTATTTAATTTCTATTTCTAAATTATCGTAAGCCAAAAATACGTTATCTGGCAATTGTTTTTGTACCTCTTCGTGCAATCCTAAAATATGACTAATATGTGTTAAATACGCTTTTTTAGGTTGCACCAAATTTATAAAATTTATGGCTTCTTCCATATTAAAATGCGTATTATGTGGTTCAAAACGTAACGCATTGATAACTAACACATCAACATTTTTAAGTTTTTCTAATTCTGAATCTGCAATGGTTTTTACATCTGTTAAATATACCACATCTTTAATTCGGTATCCAAAAACCTGTAAATTTCCGTGCATCGCATTAATTGGAATAATTTCCTGATTTTTAATCGTAATATTCTGATTATTTACGACTTCAATTGGCAACACAGAAGGCGCGCCTGGATATTTGTTTTCTTTTTCAAAGATATAATCAAATCGATTGGCTAAATTTTGCAACACGCGCGAATGTCCGTAAACCGGAATGTCACCTTGATTAAAATAAAATGGACGAATATCATCCAAACCAGCTGTATGGTCTGCGTGTTCGTGTGTAAAAAGCAACCCATCAATACGCGAACAGCCACTGGTAAGCATTTGCTGACGAAAATCGGGACCGCAATCAATAACTACTGAAAAATCTTCATCGTGTATCCAAACCGCAACTCGCAATCGTTTGTCTTTTGCATCATCACTTAAACACACAAAATGCGTACTTCCAATTACTGGAATGCCTTGAGATGTACCCGTTCCTAAGAAGTATAATTTCATATGTATGTGATTGATACGCTAAAAAAGTTACCCGCTACTTTTTGTAGAAAAGTGCTACTTTATTGTAATGGTTGTAATTTCTTTTTTACAAAAATAACAAAATACTCTTGTTAAAACCTATAATTTATTAACTTTGCAATGTATTTTAATTTGGCCAAAAACACATTTGAATAAATGACGACTGAAATCACATTAAGAGGAGACAAAGCTATTGAACAAATCCCTTCTACAAAGGACAAAGCACTCCGTATTAATTTAAACGAAAATATTTACGGAACCTTTGCCGAAATTGGTGCCGGACAAGAAACGGTGAGGCATTTTTTCAGAGCTGGAGCTTCTTCAGGTACGATTGCAAAAGCGATGTCTGCCTACGATAAAGATTTTAGTGATGCGATTTACGGAATTGAAGAAGATGGAAGATATGTGACTGAAAGCAGATTAAGAAAAATGCTTACGCACGAAACGAAACTTATTGAAGATCGTTTAAAAAGAGACAAGCACCCAAACAAAATGTTTTTTAGTTATGCGAATACCGTAGCGACTATTGATTTTGCAAAACAATTTAAAGGACACGGCTGGGTAGGAATTAAATTCCAAGTAGAACCCGACCAAGCGTATAATGAAATTTTAATTCACATTCGTTTTAAAGAAAATGATGCCCGTTTGCAACAAGAAACCTTAGGAATCTTGGGCGTAAACTTAATTTATGGCGCGTTTTACAAACACAATGATGCAAAAAAATTATTGCGTTATTTATACGACCATTTAGAAAAAGACCAAATTGAAATTGATACGATAAATTTCTCAGGTCCAAGTTTTGCAGATGTAGACAACAGATTAATGAGTTTGCAATTGGTAAAATATGGCTTTACAGATGCCGTAATGTTTAATCCGGAAGGAAAGAATATTTTGCCAGCAGCCGTTTTATATAAAAAAAATATTTTAGCGTTACGCGGTAGTTTCCGACCTGTAACCAAAGTAAATATGGATATGTATAAGCAATCTTACGAGATGTTTATACAAGAAAATAAAGTAAGTAAAGAAAATACCTTTGTGGTTTTCGAAATTACCCTTTCTAACCTAAAGGCAGAAGGTGAAATTGACGAAAGAGATTTCTTAGACAGAGCAGAACTTTTATGTGCTTTAGGTCAAACCGTAATGATTTCTAACTTCCAAGAATATTATAAAGTTTTAGAATATTTTTCATCTTTTACAAAATCACGTACTGCTTTAGCGATGGGTGTGAGTAATTTGGTAGAAATTTTTGATGAGAAATACTACCGTCATATGTCGGGTGGAATTTTAGAAGCCTTTGGTAAATTATTTTACAGAGATTTAAAAGTGTATTTATATCCGATGAAAGACCCAGAAACGGGTGAAATAATTACGTCAGAAAACTTAAAAGTGCATCCGAGAATGAAAGAATTGTATAAATTCTTTAAATACAACGGGAAAGTTACGGATATTGAAACTTACGATGCCAAAACATTAGATATTTTCTCCAGAAAAATATTAAAAATGATTGCTAAAGGCGAGTCTGGCTGGGAAGATATGCTACCAGATGGCACCGCAGAAATCATTAAAAAAGATCATTTATTTGGCTATCAAAAAGAAAAAGAATTAGCTAAGTAATAAACTAAAAAAATCCCAAACTCATAAGAATTTGGGATTTTTTTTATAATTTTTTCACTACAAAAGTGACAATTCCCCATATAATAAAATTATTTTCCTCTGTGATTTCAATGGGTTCAAAGAGTTTATTTTCTGGGAGTAAGAGTAAACTATTTTCTTGTACTTTAATTCGTTTCACGGTAAATTCTCCATCGATAAAACAAACGGCGATTTTTCCGTCTTGAGGTTCGATACTTTTATCGATTACTAAAATATCACCATCATCAATTCCGGCACCCGTCATAGAATTTCCATTCGCTTTAGCATAAAAAGTAGCCAACGCATTTTTAACTACTATTTGATCAATACTTACACGTGTGCCATCAAAATCTGCTGCTGGAGAAGGAAATCCTGCTTTTATTCCACTGGAAATATATGGCATATCTAAATTGCTTTCCGTATTTGGAATAAAAAACGATAGTCTATTTTCTTTTAACATTTTATATCTAATAATTCTTTAAAATCTGTTGTATATTTTTTTGATAAATAGTTTTGTTTCATTTTCCAAGTTCTATTTAAATCCTGATTCCCTAAGCGAATTTTTCGCTCGCCCGTTTTCATTCGAATGTCATCCATTACTTTCATTAATTTTTCGTGTTTCGGATTTTCTTCTACAAATAAAT
Organism: Flavobacterium sp.; assembly: GCF_044361065.1. GTDB lineage: Bacteria > Bacteroidota > Bacteroidia > Flavobacteriales > Flavobacteriaceae > Flavobacterium. The sequence goes on along the minus strand of NZ_JBIKJI010000063.1, from coordinate 6,314 downwards.
TAAACTGTTTTTGATGTTGCGGAATAATATCAGAAATAATAATTCCCGCTTTTGTATAAGTTTCGCCAGGCTGAAACAATTTTTCTAACATTTTAATAGCCGTTGTACTTATTGTTAAACTTGATTGTGTCGCAAAAGGCATCGTTTCGTACAAGGTAAAATTATAACGTTCATTACCTACTTTATATTTGTCTTTTCTGAGATACAAAACCAAACCATAACAACACGATTTTTGCATACGTAATTTTTCGGAAGCTACTGTTGCAAAAGTAGAAACACGCTCTTTCAATTCATTTAAATTGGTAATTGATTTTTCAAAAGTTCGCGTAACCGCTATGTTTTTTTTAGCTTCTGGTTGTTGCTCCAATTCTAATACAGATTGCCCTAAAAGTTCCGCACGAAGACGTTTTCCTACCACACCCATAGTTCTTTTAACAAAATCTTCATTATGAGGTGCTGTAAAGTCATAAGCTGTAACAATTCCAAAGGCCTTCATTTTTTTTGACAACCGGAAACCTATACCCCAAATATCTTCAACTTTTGTCCATTTTAGGGCTTTGATTCGTTTTTCATCGGAATCAATAACATAAATACCGCCCGTTCTATCTTGAAACTTTTTAGCAATTCTGTTGGCAACTTTACTCAGCGCTTTCGTTTCGGCAAAACCGACACAAACTGGAATGCCAATCCATTTTTGCACCCGTTGTTTCATTTGCAAACCACAAGTTTCAAAATTAGTCGTATTGGTGTTTTTAAAATTAAGAAAAGCTTCGTCGATACTATAATTTTCGATATCTGGTGTAAAATCTGCAAGCACATCCATTACACGTTTACTTAAATCGCCATACAGCGCATAATTGGATGAAAAAACAGCAATTTGATGTTGTTTAATCTCATTTCTAATTTTAAATTCGGGTACACCCATAGGAATACCAAGCGCTTTTGCTTCATCACTTCTGGAAATCACACAACCATCGTTATTGGATAAAACGACAACAGGCTTTTTCTTGAATTGAGGTTGAAAAACACGCTCACAAGACACATAAAAATTATTACAATCTACCAATGCAAACATAATGTAAAGGTACAATTTTGACTTGGAAATTGGATTGAAAATTTATTAACAATCGAAATATTTTTAAAAAAAAACCCCAAATTCCTTAATTAAATTTGGGGTTTTATTATATAAAATCTATTTAATTACACGTGTAACGCTCTATTTGCAGTTGCAGCTAAAGCGGCTTCTTTGATGGCTTCTGCAAACGTTGGGTGTGCGTGAGACATTCTTGAGATATCTTCTGCAGATGCTCTAAATTCCATTGCGGTAACCGCTTCTGCAATTAAATCGGCACAACGAGCACCAATCATATGAACCCCTAACACCTCATCTGTTTTGGCATCGGCTAAGATTTTTACAAATCCGTCTGTGTCACCACCAGCTCTTGCTCTTCCTAATGCTTTGAATGGAAAACTTCCTGCTTTAAAATCAATGCCTTCTGCTTTTAATTGCTCTTCTGTTTTACCTACAGCTGCAACTTCTGGCCACGTATATACAACTCCAGGAATTAAATTATAATCGATATGTGGTTTTTGTCCTGCGATGATTTCAGCAACCATAACACCTTCTTCTTCCGCTTTGTGCGCTAACATCGCACCACGTACTACATCGCCAATTGCATAAATATTTGCTGCTGAAGTTTGTAAATGATTGTTCACTTCAATTTGACCTCTATCTGTAACTTTTACGCCTGCTTTTTCAGCGTTTAAACCATCCGTATATGGACGACGACCTACAGAAACTAATGCATAATCACCTTCTAAAGTAATGATTTCTCCTTTTGCATTTTCAGCTTTTACAGTAACTACATCTCCTGCTCTCTCAACCGATTGTACTTTGTGAGACGTGTAGAATTTCATACCTTGTTTTTTCAAGACTTTTGTTAATTCTTTAGATAAAGAAGCGTCCATTCCTGGAATAATTCTATCCATAAATTCTACTACAGAAACTTGCGCACCTAATCGTAAATATACTTGTCCTAATTCGATACCGATAACACCTCCACCAATAATTACTAAATGTTTAGGAACTTCTTTTAATTTTAAAGCTTCCGTTGAAGTAATGATTCTGTCTTTATCTAATTTGATGAAAGGCAAGTTTGAAGGTTTAGAACCTGTAGCAACAATGATGTTTTTTGATTCGATGATTTCTGAAGTACCGTCTGCTTTAGTTACCTTAACAGAAGTAGCGCTTTCAAAAGAACCTAATCCTTCAAAAACAGTAACTTTATTTTTGTCCATTAAGTATTTTACACCACCAGAAGTTTGGTCTACAACTGCTTGTTTTCTGGCAATCATTTTTTCTAAATTGACTTTTACTTCACCCGAAACTTCAATTCCGTGGTCTGCAAAATGTTGCAATTCTTCATAATGATGCGATGATGCCAATAATGCTTTTGATGGAATACATCCCACATTCAGACACGTTCCGCCAAGCGTGGCGTATTTTTCAATAATTGCTGTTTTAAATCCTAATTGGGCGCAACGAATTGCTGCTACATATCCTCCAGGTCCAGAACCAATAATGGTTACATCAAATTGACTCATAAATATATTTTATAAAATGTTATAGTATGTTTTCAAAGTACAAAAGTAAAGTTTTTAAATAAATATGTATAGCTATTTAGCGAAAAAACTTTACTATTTTTAATTCAACACAAATGAAGTAGAATTTTTCACTTCTCCAATCATAAATGTGCTGTGCGTACTACCAATATGTTGCAAAGTGGTTAACTTAGTAACCATAAATTCTCGATATTCTTCCATATCTTTTACGCAAATTTTTAGAATATAATCGTAATCGCCACTTACGTGAAAACATTCTAAAACTTCAGTTAGCGTTACTACTTCTTTTTCAAATTCGGAAATTAAATCTCTTGAATGTTTAATTAATTTAACGTGACAAAAGACTACAAAACCTTTATTGATTTTTGTTTTATCTAAAATAGTAACATACTTCCGAATAATCCCTTCGCGCTCTAACTTTTTTATTCGTTCATACACAGCAGTTACGGATAAATTTAATTTACTTGATAGTTCTTTTGTTGTTTTTTTAGAATCGATTTGCATCAATTCTAATAGTTTTTTATCAATTGCATCCATTGGTGTCGTAATTTATTAGTTAAAAATACATAAAAAAAACTCTGCTCCACGAAGTTTCTAACTTCGTGGAGGCGATAAAAGTTCTCCGAACTTTACTAATCGGTCTGAGACCGAAAAACACTTCCTCGAAGTCGGGAGACTTTGAGGAGCGGGTCGTTATTTATTTGGTAAAAATACATAAAAAACCTAAATTAATGATAAATAATCTATAATTAACAAATATTTTAGATAAATAAACTAAATATTTAAGGTATTATTGAAATATTAATTTATTATTTTCAATTTTGATAGATAAAAACAAACAACTATGAGCACATTTAATCCAGCCGACAACATACAAGATTTACAGTATTTTGGCGAATTTGGAGGAGTAAATCCTTCTATATCCGATTCATCTACATACACGTTTCTTTCTGCTAAAACTATGTTTGATACCTTTGAAGGTAACGCAGAAGGGTGTTATTTATATTCCCGACATTCCTCGCCAAGTAATTTATATTTAGATAAAGCGTTAGCAGCAATGGAAGGCACTGAAACCGCTAATGTATCTGCTTCTGGAATGGGCGCCATTACGCCAACAATTTTACAACTTTGCGGACAAGGTGACCACGTGGTTTCAAGTAGAACTATATACGGCGGAACCTATGCCTTTTTGAAAAATTTCGCCCCGAGATTTGGTGTGAAAACTACTTTTGTTGACATTACTAAATTAGACCTTGTAGAAGCTGCTATAACTTCTACAACTAAAGTTTTATATTGCGAAACGGTGAGTAATCCCTTATTAGAAGTAGCTGATATTGCTTCTTTAGCTAAGATTGCGAAAAAGCACAATCTTAAATTGGTAGTTGACAATACGTTTTCGCCTTTATCGGTATCGCCAGTAAAATTAGGTGCGGATATTGTGATACACTCTTTAACAAAATACATCAACGGAAGTTCAGATACGGTGGGCGGTGTAACGTGTGCCAGTCAAGCATTTATTAACGATTTAAAAAACGTAAATTCTGGTGCCAGTATGCTTTTAGGTCCTACAATGGATAGTTTACGTTCGGCATCGGTAATGAAAAACTTAAGAACACTTCATATCCGAATGAAGCAGCACAGTCATAATGCGATGTATTTGGCGAATAAATTTGAAGCAGACGGCATCAAAACCGTTTATCCAGGATTGGCAAGTCATCCAAGTCATACTATATACAAAAATATGATTAATCCAGAATATGGCTTTGGAGGTATGATGACGATTGATGTTGGAAGTTTAGAAAAAGCCAATGCTTTGATGGAATTAATGCAAGAAAGAAATTTAGGGTATTTGGCTGTGAGTTTAGGATTTTATAAAACACTTTTTAGTGCTCCAGGAACATCCACTTCTTCTGAAATCCCTTTAGAAGAACAAGCAGAAATGGGTTTAACTGATGGATTAATTCGTTTTTCTATAGGTTTAGACAACGACATTGAAAGAACGTATCAAAGTATGTATGCTTGTATGAAAGAATTAGATATTTTGTAAAAAATATTAAAATCAATATTGTCGGATTTAAACCAGTACATTCAATTTAATTTATTGAAAAAATTATTAGCCACGGATTATAGGATTAGCACTGATTATATCATTTATATTTATAAAAATCTGTGCTAATCAGTTTAATCAGTGGCTTAAAAAAACATCCATTTATTAGACTAAAGCCAATTAATTTAAATTTTTATCGGACAATTTTGGAAAAAAAATTTAATACTTTAAAATCTGATTTAGAAATGAGTCGGATTTTTTTTGTAACAAATGCTTATCTTAGCCAACTAATTCACAAATTAATTTCTTACAATGAAAAACTATATTTTAAGTTTTCTTTTAGTTGGATGTGTGTCTTTTGCACAAAAACTAACTATTGAAGAAACTGTAACAGGAGCAAGAAAATATGCTCCCACTTCATTAAACGCAATTCAATGGAGAAAAGATTCAAAATCCGTTACCCATTTAAGTTCAGATTTTACTAATTTGATGGAAAGAAGCGCTATTTCTGGATGGGCTTTAACTACTTTAGCTACTAAATCGGAATTTGAAGCCGCTTTGAAAGAAGTACTACCAACAGAAGAATTTGTATTACGCACCTTTCCTTTTTCTATTGAATGGAAAAGCAACAATACATTTCAAACAGAAATTGCTTCAAAAACAAATCAATATCAAGTAACGTATGATGTAATTACTAAAAAAATTATTTCAAAAATTGGCTATGCTTTAGAAGGAAGTCAAGCGCGTTTTGCTTCCAATTCTAATGTAGCTTGGTTAAAAGACAATAACATCAGAATAACATCAAATAATAAGACCATTGAGGTAACTAACGATGAAAATCTTGCTATTGTAAACGGTTCAGATTATGTACACCGTCAAGAATTTGGTATTGACAGAGGAATGTGGTGGAATGCTTCAGGAACGCAATTGGCGTATTACCGAAAAGATGAAACTATGGTAGGTAATTATCCTATTATCAACTGGAACGAACGCGAAGCGGTTAACAAAGACCTAAAATACCCAATGGCAGGTATGACCAGTGAGCAGGTTACTTTAGTACTATACGATGTGGCTTCAGGGAAAAAAGTAACGCTACAAACCGGTGAACCAAAAGACCAATATTTAACGATGGTATCTTGGGAACCTACAGGAAAATATATTTTTGTGGGTGTATTAAATCGAGACCAAAATCATTTAAAATTTAACAAATACGATGCTTCAACTGGGGCTTTCGTAAAAACGTTATTTGAAGAAAAAGCGACCACTTGGGTGGAACCGCAAAACGCTTTGACATTCGTACCAAATAATCCGACTCAATTTGTTTATCAAACGGATTTTAATGGATACAATCAAATGTATTTGTACACTACTGATGGCAAACTACTTAAAAACTTAGGTTTTAATGATGTGGTGGTTATTAATTTATTAGGTTTCGATGCTACAAATTCGAAAATAAATTACATTGGAACAGCAAATAACGGATTAGACAGACAATTATATCAAGTAGATATAAAAACGGGAAAAACTGTGCAATTGACTACTATTTCTGGAACTCACAATGCTTCTGTTTCTTCAGACGGCCTGCTGGTTTTAGATCAATATAGTAATGCTATTACGCCAAATGAAATTTCGATTTTAAACATCA